>CAYVAZ010000109.1:0-14818 GCA_964449065.1 uncultured bacterium | reverse complement strand
TTGGGAGGGCGAGGCTCCCGCCGAGCCGGAAGTACGCTTCATTCCAATCCGAACGTATTGTTGGCAACACCGCTATAAATAACGAAAACGCCCCAAATGGGCACTCTGACATAACACAGGGCAACACACTGATAATAGTTGGTAAACCTTGAGGGCGATCGATGCAGCGAAAGATCAAGTTTAGAGGTTAAAGAAATGGAGAAATACAGGATGACGTTTAATCTGAAATGGCTATTGGAATTGGTAGATTAATTCGGGTTCGGTGCCATCCCATTTCATTTTCCAGATTTGTTTGCCGGATAGGTATGCGAAATAGCCGTCTTTGGTTTGAATCGTTGACATTTGTTTGAACGAAAACAGCGTGGGATTTGTTACTTCAATTTTGCGCCAATTGGCGAATGAACCATCTTCAATATCCGCGGCATAATAATGCGAGTAGAATGATACCGGTTGTTTTATCATAGGTAAATCTTGATTGCTGGTACTATATCTATTTTTAAAATGAAACAGAACGGTTTTGCCATCGTTCACGACCGTAAACGGTCTGTGTACATTGCAGTCTCCTATAAATTCAAAGATATCGAATAAGGTGCCAGTTCTGAGTTGGTGGGTATTGAGGCTAAATATAGGATTATTGGGGAGGTTCAGCAAAACGTACACGGGTTTTTTTTGCGGAGGGGTGAGAGGGATAAAATCAACAAACATAAGCATTTTAGCCCTATGGTTGCGTCTTTTCTGTATATTTTCATTTGTCTCATCATTTGTACGTTTTAATTTCAATATGTGTTTGGGCTGTAAAGCGTTTCGGTTGCGGTTGTAAGTGAACTGATATTTTTCATGTATCTCCTCTGTAGTGGTATAGTAATGCTCAGCAAATTCAATGAAATCTTTACGGGGAAACCGGCGGATGAAGGTTTTGCTGTCCCGGTTCACAAATAGCCAAAAATCTGATTCCATTTGCATATTGGCTGCTACACCATCCGCAATGCGGTAATACCTTACAGGGTAGAAACTGGGTTTCCAACTATGCCGTTTGGAATCTTTGTGGTTGTTGATCTCATATTCCACCAACTGTTGTCCTTCTGAAGATTTTTGGCTATGACTTTCTAAAAAGCGGTTGCCGTAAAAATTTTTAAGTCCGCTATACTTCTCATTTTCTCTCAATTTAAATAACTTCCCATCATCTCTCACCAGCCAATAATCGGCACCGTCTTTTTCCATTTTCAGAAAGGAGGGGAGCCAAGGGAAAACGGGCAGCATTTGTTTTGTGGAATATTTAACAAGCAAGTAGGTGCTACGGTTTTCTATAAACGCGGTTTGATAATCATAGTATTCATATCCTAATTTGAGAAATTCACCGATTTCATGCAAATCGATATGCCATTCTATCTGCCCTGTTTTGATATTCAGTATTTCATAGCGGATTACTTTTGTATCGGCACGGTACCAGGCCATTAATTTTGAAGGATTTGTATCAAAAGGTGGAATAATTCGATGTTCCAAAATTACCTTGTTTGAATTGGGAATGACTTGAAAATTTGTGGCAAATTCATCTATGCCGGACACAGGATCGATCGTATCTCCATTTTGGAAATGAATATCTTCTAACGTGATATCAGGCAAGCTGGTTTTAACGCGTTTTTTGAACTCGGCATAGACGGCGTATAAAGCCGATACGATTATGATGATATGAAAGAGTATCCCTAAATATTGGGCTCTATTTATTTTGTTGGGTTGCTTTTCATCAGACACAGCGGTACACCTTTCGGGATGAAAATACAATAGAATTTCATTGTGCTGTTATAGATAAATATAGTCTATATCGCAAAATATTTCATAAAACTGGAAAAATTATTTCGGCTTTTGCATGGAGGCGAGAAAGGCGTATTGGCCCATGATGGATTGAAGGTGGAGTTCGGTGTTGTTTTTTTGTGCGGTTTCTTCCAAGTAGGGGATCATTTTGGGGTCGTGCTTGACATGGAAGAGGCTGAGCCAGGTTTTAAGGAGAGTTTGGAACCATCCGGGGAGTTTTTCCTGGTTCCAGAAATCGACCAGATATAGCCAGCCGCCGGGTTTGAGTTGTTCGAACGCGATATCGACCGATTCCGTCCATCCGGGAATCATGGAGAGTGAGTAAGAGAAGAAAATAACATCGAAGGGGTCTTCATTGCCGAACATTTCTTTGTGATGCAGGTTTTCCGCCAAACCGTGTCGAAGTTCGATTTTTTGTTCCAGCCCTTTGCTGTGTATTTTCGAGAAAGCGGTTTTCAGCATTTCGTTGGAGGCGTCTACTCCCCAGAATGTGGCGTTGGGGTGGCGTTTGGCCAGCATGATGAGGTTGCGTCCGGTGCCGCAGCCGACTTCCAAAACATCATCGCCCTCTTTGACAGGGAGTTCTTTAATCAAAAGGTCTCTGCCGAAGAGGTAAAACTTGCGGGAGGCGTCATAGAAATAGCGCTGCATGCGGTACATGCTGTCCATGAGTTGAACGTGATCGCCGGATTGGTTTGTGGGATTGTTGGGTTGTGTCATTTTATTGAACCGCTAATGCAAGCGAAAAAACTTGTCCTATTTTAGTGGAATCGTGTTGATTACATCGTTCATTTTTTATATATGTAGCGTGCTTCTGGCCCGGCGGGAGCCTCGCCCTCCCATTATGCTTCCATACATTAGCCGTTGAAGATGTAGAGGTGAAAGCCTCCGTAGATGGCAGAGCGGTCGCGTTGGAACCACGCCTTGGATTTTTCTTCTTCATACGTGAAACGCTGCCGGAGTTCTTGCGGTAAAGCCGATTCGATGGGCGATTCCCATGAGGCGGTGCGGAAGATGACGCGGCTGCCCGGTTCGCCTACCCTGGCGATTTCGGTCCATAAATCGGTGATGGCTTCGGCGTCCATCCAGTCTTGTGAATCCAAAAAGACAAAGCTGTTTAGTGTGTTTTCCGGCTGTTCTTTTAGAAACTGTCCGGTTGATACCAGATTCAGGGTAACTTTATCCAACTGATTGCGAATCAATTCAAAGTTTTCTCGTTTCAGGTAATCCGGCAGAGCGTTTTGGTTTTCGCAGTTATAGTGCCGGCTAAATGCCTGCCAGGCGAAGTAATTTTCGTCAACCGGGAATTGACATGCAAGACGTTTGATGCGCTCGAAATAGAGCCGGTTCATCTTGCCGTTGCATTCTTCGCGCATGGCGTTGAACTGACGCGGGGGAATCCCTAAGCAATAGAACAAAAACGGGAACTTGCCAATGGCGCGTATCACCCAATGATCGAAGAAGGGTTTGTAGAGTTGATCAAAAAGTTTCTTGCGTTTTTCTTCGTCTTTTTCATGCAGCAATTGCTCTGGGGATAGGTTGAATTTGCTGGCCATCCAATGGACAAATCGAATGAAGTAGCCCATCATACCGTAGTTGTAGAGATTGCGTTTGAAGTACTCAATGCGGGGGGTGGTATAGAAGCCGCCGCGTTCCCAGATGCGAATGGCTTCCTCATCCAAATGGGGGCGGATGTATTGTTGGTAGAGATCGCCATTGCTTTCTTTATTGGCATAGCCGAAGAAATCCAAGAAGTCTTCATAAGACGGCAGATGTTTCATGGCCGTGAGTTTCAGCTTGGTGAGATGCAGGTGGTTTTTGTTGAGATCAACCGCGTTGATGATGGCGGGGTTTGCGGTGAGGTAATTTAAGATGTTGCAGCCGCCAGACGCGATGGTCAGCATTTTGCTGTTTTCGTTGAGTTCGAGCGCTTCCATGTCGACGACGGGGTCTTCCCAAATTTGGTTGTAGACGAAGTTATCGAACCAAAAGCTGAATAAGCGTTCTAATATACCTTGTTTGCTTAATGCCGTGTTAAAATGGACAGCATCACGAATCAGAATGGTCGATTCGGAGTTCATACGTTGTTATCCTGCCTGAAGGTCAAGTAAATTATGACAGATTGGGTATCTGCAGTTCTTTCCGGATTGCACGCACGGTGCGGTTTTGAGAGAACAAGTAACAAAATGCAATGATTTGCGTTTTTAAAAAGTGTTCCAAAAGCACATCGACGGAGCGGAAAATACGCGGATGCGTTTCGTAGGTATGATTGGCAAAGAAATTGATCACGCTGTCCACCCATCCTATACCTGTGTAATTCGAATAGCCCACGGATTCGTCCAATTCAAGCAGAATTTCGGCCCAGCGAAGGATTTCGAAATTCAATGTTTTATTGGTTAAATCGTTCGGGACGATGAAAGAATCACCGCGAACGATGTTGTCAAAAAATTCCGTAAAGGTATTGCCCTTTGATAAACTGAAGGCATTCCCCAGTTGGCCGATGTGCGTATCGGTATTGGCAACGATGCCTTTGTTGTATTTGTAGGCCAGCCACATGGCGAGCATGTTTTTCTTTTTGACCCGTTTCATGTTGTATTCGATCACGGGGAAGAGATCGACAAGTTCTTCGACGGCTTTGTAGTTGGCTTTTTCTCCCGAAGGAAACCAAAACGGATGGTTGTAGACATACGGCAGGTTTTCTTTTTGCAGAAAATCGACAAACAATTCGATATTGCACGCCTTTTGCGCGATATCTTTCAACGCGATAAATTGCTGTTTATTCAAGGTATAAACATTCACATGAATGGTGTGGCCTACCCGTTTGAAGTCACTCAGGGTAATTTCAACACCGGTGACAAGGCGTTCACGTTCCCACCCGATGATGTCGTAAGCATCCATGGTGTCGTGATCGGTGATGGTGATAAAACCCATGCCTTTGTTGAAGGCCTTTTGATAGAGGGCTTCGGGGTGCAGATCGGCGGAGGGCAATACATCATAGGAACAAGAAGAATGGACATGCATATCCGCGGGGACCCACCGGTCCTGTTGTTTGCCATCGGCTTGGTCAGAAGTTAAAAAGCGTTGCTGATAATCAAAAACCGTTTTCATGTGAAATCAACCTATCGTTATCATCGATAGAAAACGACTCATTACGGGATGCAAATGATCGGTATTGTCCAAATATATTATAGTAAATTTGCATCCACAATTCGATTGGGTTATTTTATTCAAATTATCATACAAACGAAAGGGTTAAACCACGAGAAATATATCCTTTTTGTCCTAGTAGTCTGGCGACAATGAAATGATGGTAGCCTTGCCTTTGTTTCCCTCCTTGATTAAAGGAGGAAACAACGGATTCTCTCTATCCAACTCTGAAATGCGCTAGGACTCGGTCAAACTACTATTGTGATTGCAAAAATATGTTCTGATTACCAATCACTTTATTCGCACCGGCTGGAAGTTGATGCTCCCCAATATGAACCTGCTTTTGGGAAACGCTCTAAAATTCAAATGTGGTTTCAAATAGTTCCGGGTAAGACGTTTTTGACAGGGGGATCAAGCGGAACGCGGCACCAAAACCGCCGCGCGGCATCTCGCCCAAATCGATCGGATATTGCGTCGAGTATTCCTTGTTCCCTAAACCCGCCAAAGCTGCGTTGATGCTAGCCAAAACTCCCTTCTCTGAAGGCAAAACCGAAAGGCTCCCATCCAGCATCATCAATCCCAATCCATAGCCATGCTCTCCGGTAAATGCAGCGAGAGTAACTTTCTCGCGGTTGCCGGGAACAAACTTCTTCCAATCGATAAAGGAAAAAATACCGAAATCATTTAACGCCCGCATTCCGGGATACGATGGATACGGGCCCTTTCCCACATACGCAAAGCGGTTCAGCGTTGGCGGCAGGCGGAACGCCAATCCCACCGTACCGATCGATTGATCCACGTCCGGTTGAATCCGGTAACGCACATCAACAAAACCATACGGAGAAAAGAGTGTGGTCATATCAAGTAATGTTGAATCGTCATTCTTTATACTTTTCAGTGATGATTTCATTACAATATTCTTATTCTCCCTGTCTACCTCCCGGTCGGAAATCCAAAAGGATTCCAACAATCCAACTTGAGGATTTTCGTCCTCCGTTCTCTCATTCAACAATACAGAGGGCCCACCGGTAATCAGCCGCACATGGCCGTCTTGCGTCATCAAAAACCAGCCCGCTTCCGGCGATTGCGCGCGAAACACAAAATCCTCATGCCGAAACACCGATTCCTCTACCGTCGTTTCCACAGTCCATTCGTCATCCGCGCGCAAATCATCCAACCGCAATACCAGCGTTTCTTCCCAATCGTTCGGCAGCAGCCGCACAACCTGATGAGAAAGCAGCCGGCCATCATTTCCCAAAAAATTCAGGCGCAAACAATAATGATGCCGCGTCACTTCGGATGGAACTGTACATTTCACTTCCATCTCAAATGATCTCTGTGGAGGCACATTCAAATAGATGCTGCCCTGTTGAAATGGCTTTTGATCCTGAAACAGCAGCCATTGGCACTTCGTATCATTCAGATTGGTTTTCTGATAACGGTTATGCACCGTCAACTCAATTTCATTTTCACCCGGTTGAACCTGCGCTTCTTCGTCTTCAATTCGGATGGGTGAATACACGTTTTGTACTTGGGTGTAATTCGGCATCAACACTCGTTTGGTGGTGACAATACCGTTTTGCACGCCTTCATCATGGGCAAAGCGGTGCAGAAACCCGCCAAGAAAATCTTCATCCGCATACAGAATCCGCGCCATCTCTTCCAGCCCCTCCATCCGCATCCCATCGATGGGGGGATACGCCAACAGCAAAAGCGGATGCGTCCGGCGTTTCAGCCAATCCGGCGGCGGTAATGTGTCATGGGTTTCAATCGGGATTTTTAGTGAGGAATACAAACGTTGGTCATTGACCAAAATCAGCCGGTATGGATCGGTATTGGACAGCAAAGCAAGTTGGGATTCCGTCATGTCCCGCTTTGTTAAATCCCACGCGATGATCGAAGGATGAACCGGAACACGCGGTTTAAGTCTCATCTCTTCCGGCGGGGGACAGACCACAAACAATCCCGCTGTATCACAAGCGGAAAGAAAGGTCTCCGGCGGATACTCATCCTCAATCCGCACCGCATTGATATGCGCCGCCTTCATCAACCCGATATCTTCCTTCCAATAGTCCGGTTGATAGCGGTATACAACTCCTTTTATTTGCAGCGTGTTCCCGTTATATATGCGCCGCGCATTGGTATCCCCAACAGCGCGAATCCCAAACGCTTTGGATTGGCCCGCGATCCGTTCATCCCCATTCAACACGGCAATTGTTGCATCATACAAAAACGGATGCTCCGGCGACCACAATTGCGGTTGATCGATCCGCAGCGTCAGTGACCCACCAGCATACGATTGTGTTGTAATGAGTTGCGATGTGGATTGCTGGGCAATCTCTTGATTGTCTGGATTGCGGACGGAAACCCACACGCTCAGCGGCACATCTGAAACAGAGAACGCCTCCGTTTGAAAGGAAAAAGGAATGGAGAGAGCGGCCGTGTCTTCATCCAACTCTGTAGTAAAAACGGTAAACCGCAATTCAGCATTGGCGGCAGAAGCGCACAAAAAAAAGAGAATCAAGCAAGAGAGAATACGCGGAATCATTGTTTGTCTTTAGGAGGCTTTTGCGCCAACAACACCAACAGCGAGCCCCGGTCTAAAAATCCAAAAAGCGAATCCAGCATCCGCACCGGCATCGATGGAATCGAACGGTTCGACTGAAAATTCAACGGGCACCATACCGGATCACCAACCGCGGGAGCGAATAGTCCACCCACTTCAAAACCGGCATCTTGCACCAGTTTTTTCAATTGCTTGCGGTCATAGGTATTTGACAACGCGCCATTTTTGTGGCGGCAGGGAAACCCGCTTTTGTTCCACACATCGACTACCAAAAAGCCGGTCGGAGCGGTAGCCTGATACGCAATGGTCAGCAGTTCATGCGGCGAATTATAGTGATTCAGCCCCCAGCGAATCCGCACCATATCGTATGAATTTCTCGGCAGTGCCACTTCCTTAGGGTCTCCTGAAAGCGTGGGGACCGCGTTGGTCATCATTGATTCATCCGCCAGTTTATCATCGGTTTCCAGGCCTAAACATTCCCAATTCTTTTCTTGAAAATAGGCTAAATACTCTCCGCTGCCGGAAAACAGTTCCAGCATTCGGCCGTTGCCCACACCCGTCAGCTTCGCCAACTCGGCATGCTGCCGCCGCGCGGCGGCGCGGTGATCCATCCAATGAATAAATTCGTTCTGACTCATCGCGTTTCAAGGTTCCGGTGAATTGGTTGCTACCAAGATTGTAGAGGAATATTCCAATCAGAAAACGGAAGAAGAAACATAACGTGTTTAAAGGGGGGCAATTTAGTCGAAAAACTTTTGAAAACGAACAAGTTAAGTTAAAATAGAAGGAACACAATACAAAGGTATGAATAATGACCATAAAGATTGATCTCCCCCCAGAGAAACAAGCGGCATTTAAAACCTATGCAGAGACGCAAGGCTTATCATTGGAAGAATGGCTGGTTCAACTCGCGGAACAGCACTTGCCTTCCGAGTCGATTGCGCATTTGCAAAAAAGTGACCCCGATGAATGGGCACGCCGCTTTCATGCCTGGGCTGAAAGCCACAACCGCGCAACACCGTTGCTTTCGGATGCAGCGGTAAGTCGTGAAAGTATATATCCAGACCTCTGTGTCTCCCCCAAACTTTGAGGAGAAAAGACTTTGCGTATTTAGGTATGATTGTTTGAATCAATGGCATTTCGTGCAGTGAGCATCCAAAAGGGAGAAGACGATAAAGCTTGCGTGAAACTTATTGTGATTGCCAAAAAATATGTTCTGGTGCAATCGAACGGTACTTCAGGCTCGGCGGGAGCCTCGCCCTCCCAGAGATTGCTTCGCATATGGTGATCTGCGCTTTTTATAGTGCGCATCCATTTACCGGCTGGAAGCCGATGCTCCCCATACAATTGAAACGAACATTCTTAATTACAAATTGTATAACCATTCGTTGGATTTCATGTCATCATGTCACGGAAGAAAACCGCCTCCGCACCAACCCCCGCAGCCAAAAATAAGGCGCCTTTGGAAGTTGGCTCAAATAAGCGGCAAACAATCCCCGCCATTGGTTGTGAAAATCACACTGCCCATACCACCCCAGTTCAGCAGGTAAGAACGTGGTGAAAAAATAACGAATCCCAAAGTTCTTCAATACAAACCGCATCCGCCCACGGTGAAATTTGTAGAAGTAGGTAAAACTGAATTTCTTTGTTCCAAAGGTCTCGTAATGATACACCAACGATTTCGGTTCAACCATCACCTTATACCCGGCCTGATGCATCCGCGCGCACAAATCTACATCCTCATAATAGAGCGGAAATCCCTCATCCATCCCGCCAACCGCGTCCAGCGCGCCGCGCCGTATCGCCACCGATGCCCCGGTAACATACCCGCACTCTTTCGCTTCATCAAACTGCCCCTCATCCGGAATCCCATATCCATCATGCGAGGTTAAGCCGTTCGGGTGAACGCATCCCCCCGCAAACTGAACCGTTTTCCGGTCCGGGAACAGTAGTTTCGACGCCGTCACCGCAATCTGATCATCATTCACAATCGGCTGTACCAACGCATCCAGCCATCCCGGCGTGACTTCGGTATCCACATTCAGCAAAACGATAATTTCGCCGTTCGCGTGTTTGATCCCCTGGTTGCACCCTTTGGGGAACCCATAGTTCTCCGCGTTTTCAATTATGGTGATGCGGTTATCAAATGGGTAGGCCTGTTCCATCGACCCATCGGAGGAGGCGTTATCCACGAGAATGACTTCGCGCGGCTGATAGTCATCCGCCAATACGGATTCGAGACAGCGCCGGATAAACCGCTTGCCGTTGTAGTTGAGGATAATAATGGAAACGAGCGGCTTCATGCAGACTGCGCCTGTGCTTCATCTTCCCGCGCGGGCTTGGTAAAGACCATGCGGCCGGCCGAGGTTTGCAGCACGGATGCCACCACTACATCCACCGCTTTGCCGATCAGGTTTTTGCCGTCTTCGACGACAACCATGGTGCCGTCATCCAAATAGCCCACACCCTGCCCGGCTTCTTTCCCTTCACGCAGCACTTGAATGAGAAGTTTTTCACCGGGCAGCACCACTGTCTTCAGTGATTGCGCCAGCAGGTTGATGTTCATCACGCTGATTTCTTCCAAATCAGCCACTTTGTTCAAATTGTAATCCATGGTCACCAGCGAGGATTCATACTTATGGCAAAGCGCCAGCAGCTTTTTATCGACTCCCTGAATGTTGGGGAAATTTTCCGTCACAATTTCCACTTCGCAGCTGGTTGAGTTTTGCAGCCGTTTGGTGATATCCAGTCCCCGCCGGCCCTTCGAGCGCTTCATGTGATCGCTCGAATCGGACAGCGTCTGCAACTCATCAATCACGAACGAAGGAATGACCAAGAGACCATTCATAAATCCGGCTTCTATCACTTCCATAATCCGCCCGTCGATGAGCACGCTGGTATCCAGCACCTTCGAACCGTATAAGCGGTCTTCCACATTCTTAAAGAACTTGGCCGCGATAAAATCCATCCGGTGGGCATAGCGCAAACCGATGGTCGCTCCGAAGTAGGCCAAAAACGAGAAGATACAAACCCGGAATATACTCTTAATCTCCGAGGGCGCGGCTTCCGGCAAACCCAGGCAGATCAAGGCGGCGGTCGCGAGCCCCAACAGCATTCCAAACAGCCCCATCAACAAATATTGGGGATAGACCTCTTTGATCTGGCTCTCGATAAACACAAACAGCACCGCGACCAAGAACCCCCAATAGGTATAGATCGCCACATCCTGATCTTGAATGTAGATATTGATGTACTGAATCCACGTGTGGATGATAAACGTAAACACCAGCACGAAGAGAATTCGCGAGATAAGTAAAAACGGTGTGGTAGCGGTTGTGCTGAGTGATTTGCCTTTAAAGATGTTCATGATGGAAAAAACGCGCTCTTCATTTCGTCTAAGGTTTTGACCGGATGAACGGCTTTCACGTCAATCCCCCGGCGCGTTAGTTCTTTCGCGTTGCCTTCGGGAACCACGCTCTGCTGATAGCCCAGTTGCGATGATTCCATCAAGCGCTGTTCCGCGCCGCGGACCGGGCGTACTTCACCCGATAAGCCGATCTCTCCAAATATACTGTAGTATGACGGCAAAGAAATGTCAAAGAAGCTCGATAAAATCGCCGCGGCGATCCCCAAATCGCCCGCCGGTTCATCAATCGTGATTCCGCCGGTCACGTTAACAAATACGTCCCGGGCGCCAAGCGGCAGGTTCAGCCGTTTTTCCAGCACCGCCAAAATCATCGCCAGCCGGTTGCCGTCAATCCCCGATACCGTTCGCCGCGGGAACCCATACCCATGAAACGGGGCCACCAGCGCTTGCAGTTCGATCAGCAGAGGCCGGTTGCCTTCCAGCGAAACCGTCACCACCGAGCCGGGCGGACGCTCGCCGCCTTCTCCCGCGAACATCCCCGCCGGGTTGGGAACTTCCTGCAAACCGGATGCGGTCATCTCGAAAATCCCGATCTCATGGGTTGAGCCGAAGCGGTTTTTTGACCCGCGCAGCAAGCGGTAGTTCTGGTGGCGGTCGCCTTCAAAATACAGCACCACATCCACCAAATGTTCCAACATCCGCGGCCCCGCAATGGTGCCTTCTTTGGTGACATGCCCCACCAGCACAATGGATGAGTTGGTCTCTTTCGCCAACCGCACCAACAATGCGGTGCAATCGCGTACCTGCGCCACACTGCCTGGAGCCGAGGAGAGTTCCGACCACACCGTGGTTTGAATGGAATCAATGATAGTAAGATAAGGCTTATGAGACCGCACCTGCGCGATCATCTCTTCAATTCGCGTCTCCGATTTTACATACAACTCCGCGGAGGTTGCTTGCAAGCGTTCGCCGCGCAGTTTAATCTGCCCCGGCGATTCTTCCCCGCTGATGTAGAGCACGTTGCCGTATTGTTCCGCGATTTGATCGGCGATTTGAAGAAGCAAAGTCGATTTCCCGATTCCCGGTTCGCCCCCCACCAATACCGCGGCGCCGGGCAATATCCCGCCGCCTAAAACGCGGTCCACTTCTGAAATTCCCGTGGTGATGCGTTCTTGCGTTTCGGTTTGGATATCCTGAATCGATTGCGGCTTTTTGACTTGAACAACGGTCGTTTCCAGCGTTTTCTCACGCGTGGTTTTTGGAGCGGCCGTTTCTTCCACGGCGGTATTCCACTCATTGCAAGCGGGGCACTTGCCGAACCACTTGCCCTGCGTATGCCCGCACTCCACACACGAAAACACCGTCTTCATTTTCATACCGGTACCTTATTGATACATAATACATTCAATAAAAATACAATTCAATAAAATCCAATTTGACGTCAATCATTCAATTGGGTATATTTATATTTGCATGGAAATAAGGAAGTGCAATGTATCGGCTCAACTTTAACAGCAAACATGTGGAGATTATAAAATGTCACTAATCGCAAAAATATCTGACCAAGGAATTCTTCGTGTAAAATCGCCGAATCTCAAGCTGGGAGATGAGGTTATTTTGGAAACGGGCGAAGGAAAAGTCCGTAATCCAGAAAAGGGAAATTGGTCTGATATGGAAAAGGCCTTTGAAGAAATCGATCAATTGGATTTCCCACGCCGTACCCATGAAGAAATAATCCGCGACATCCATGAATTCAGAGGGGAATATTAATTCTCTTCACCTTTCTACTTACTTGTACCAGTTATAACTTCGATATTCGGCAAAGCCATTTTCAAAATCCTTAAATCTTCATCGGACATACCCGTCCCCCAAACATACAAGACCTCAAGCGTTTTTAACCTCACCAAATGATCAACCGCATCATCATCCACATTGGTCTGATACAAGTTCAACACTGTTAATTGCGGAAACGATTGCGGCTGGAAGGGTGAAACATCCCCGATTGGATTATTACTGACATTCAACCGAGTTAAATTCGGCATATCCGGCAGCGATTGCAACAACTCACCGCTCAACCCGCATCCGCTCAAATTCAACCAAGCAATCTGCTTGCGGATTGCATCCAGTGCTAGTATGTTCTCTGCGCGAATCCCGTCTTGTAAAGGATCGATCCGTACATCCAACAAAGGCTGACCGGAAGCCAACGCCCGTACTAAAAATCCCTGCTGGCGAACCGCTTGAATAACCTCTTGCGCCGCGGATTCAACCGGAACTGTGTTCTCACTTTTTTGTAATGAAGCAAGAAATTGCGCTTCTAATATAGATCGCGCTTCATCCGGCAGCGTCTCTTCCTCTATGGTTTCGTCAAACGGCGCCCCGCTGTTAATCCACCATTGCAGCAGCCGCACCCGTTCATCTGAAATTCTCGCCTTTCCTTCCGGAGGCATGGCGGCTTCATCCGACGCAGGTAAGGTGATCCGGCGGATTAACTCACTGCCATCCGCATTCCCCGGCTCAATCACCGGCCCGAAGGCGCCGCCTTTCTCGATCCCTTCTTGCGAAGATAAATCCAACCCGCCTTTCATCTTTTCTTCGCTGTGGCATGACAAACAACGTTCCGCAAAAATGGGGGCAACAATATCGTTGTAGATATGCAATTCAGACAATTCGTTTACATCCGTTTTGCGTGAAGATTTCGGCGGTGTATACCCAACCATCTTCTGCAATTGCGGCGGGGCATACTCATACAAATAATTCGAGCCGTGCGTAAGGCTGCCGCCATAGTGCCCGGTCACCATTGTTAACCCAACAGCACCAATAGATAAAATCCATATTAAAAAATTTGATTGCAACCGGATACACCCGCAATGGAGCAAATAGGTTACGGAAGATACACCCGCCAACGCGATTCCCAGCCATTGATGCCAAAACAGCAGATCGTTGTCATAGCCGCTTTCGTAGGACAAACAAAATCCCATCACGGCCGCCAAAACCGAAGTCAACGCGCCGCACAGCCATGCCAAACGCATGGCCGGTTTGTATTGTTGAAACCGATGAAACAAAGAGAGAAGTTGCAGAAAAAACGCGAAGAAAATTAATGCTATTGGAAAGTGCACCACCAACGGATGAAACCGTCCGGCAAATAGAATGAAATCGTTGAAAAAATAGTCCATACCTGTTTACAGTTTCTTGGGGGATGGCGCGGACAGCCCACCGGTCAGCGCCCAGCGCATGCCTTCTTCCACAGTCATATCCAAATCCCGTATGCAGCTTTTCGGCACCAAAAAGCAATACCCGCCGATCTGCGAACTCCACTGCACATAGACCACCACCAGATCATCACCCGACATCCCCTCCAGCAAAAAGCCGTCCGGCAAACCGCTGGCATCTTCGCGCGTCACAAAGCCTAGCGTGTCCATTTCCGTATTGGGGACGCGGAACATCACCGGACGCCCCAACTGCTGGTTCATATCCGACCCCAGCAATTCCATTAAATCCTTCACCGGAGAATAAACCGTACCGAACAGTGGAATCTTGCGCATCAGCGAATCCAAATAGGAGATGATGGTTCGCGTCAACCAGGGATACATCAATAAGCCGACAACAAACACAATTCCGGCAACAATCACCAATCCCATGCCCGGCATATAAAACCGGCTTGGCATAATCTGAGTAAGCAGAGTCTTAACTCCGCTTTCCGCGCTGTAGATCAACCAGCAAAGCACATACACAGCAACCGCAACCGGCAAGACAATGGTTAATCCTTTTAACAATATTTGGCTAAGAGTTTTATGCATATCATTCCTTATTATCTCACGTTACGCACTACATTATGATATGCCCGTTTTTCTCATCGTTCGCTGAATCTATTGCCCTCGCCCACCGGAAGAGGGACGGGGTGAGGGTTCGGGAGGAATAAACCTCTA
>CAYVAZ010000108.1:0-14964 GCA_964449065.1 uncultured bacterium | reverse complement strand
CCGGGACGTGGAGCACCGCCGCGGCTACCACAGCTTCCTGGGCCAGCACGCGGGCGTTTCAATGCTACCCAACGCCCAGTCCCAGGAAAAAACCGGCAAACCTTGGCTGGATATGAATTACGGCCCCTACCTTAGCGCGGCGATTGAGGTCACACCGGAAAACTTCGCTTACAAAGGCATCGCAATACCATTAAGCAAAAATTGGGGAGGTAAAAACGGTGAATCCGTCTTGTTCGATACCAACCTGCTCCGTTATAGCGCCGGTTGGCAGGATGGATTCATTGAAATGAATGGTATCGTGTTTGACGGCAAACACGGTGTCTACCCCAAGATCGATGGCGACCCTCTTTGGGTAACCAAGCCCATTCCCGGTTGGGGCAAGTTTGGCGTGTTTGACGACCCGCGTGGGTATATTTATGATCACCTGCCCGAATATTGGGGGCGCTGGAACGGTCTCTATCTGCACGGACAAAACGTGATCCTATCTTATGAAATCAGCGGCACGCAAATTCTGGATATGCCCAGCCTCACGTATCACAATGATCTTACCGCATTTACCCGTACAATCCATTTAGAACCCAGGGAAATTGAACATCGAGTTGAAATTCTGTTTGAAGAACATTCTCCCGCTGAATTTCGGTCTCTCAATTCACTTCAACCCGCAACGGATGAAACAACCCAATCACTCGTGATGTTTCAACAAGACTCTTCAACCATTCTCGCGGTAGGGGCAAAAGGCGCGCCAGATGGCAGCCGATGGCTGACGAAAGACGGCCACCTTCGATTGCAAATACCTCCAAGCGGGAACGAGACGCACGTTAACATTTATCTTTGGAGTGGAGAAAAAGCTCACGCACCGGAATTCGCCGCGCTGATACAGAAGAGCAAAACCGCCCCTTCCTTAACCCAATTCACCCAAGGCGGGCCCCCAAGGTGGGATCAAACCATATCCACCCAAGGCGCGCCGCTGCAATATACCAGCAAAGCCGATCAAATTACCGCGCCTCCCAGCGATACGGAGCAACACATCCACATAGCGGAAATCGAAGAAAGCGAAGCGGTTTTGCTTACGAAAAGTTCATTGAGCCCGGTTGATTTCCCTGCGTCAGTAGAGGATACCTTCTTGGTGAATGCTTCCGCTCAACAAGATCAAAAAAGCATTCAATTCAAACTTGATCAACTGAAAGAACACCGGATCGGCTATTGGCCTTTCGATGAAGGCTCAGGCAATACCGCCATGATGCAGGAAGGAATCGCGGGCGACATCCAACTTGAAGACACCCGCTGGCGCCGGGGGGTGGTGGGGCGGTCGCTTGAGTTTGAAGGAACCGGACATGCCATCGTTGAGAACGATGACGCCATCGATCTCCGAAATACCGACCTGACATTTACCTGCTGGATCAACACGGAGTATGACGGCACAATCTTATCCAAGACGTTGCTTCACAATGAATGGGTTCCCGGCGGAATCACCCTGTTCGTCCGTGACGGCCACGTTACCTTTGATATGGGCTGGGTTGGTTCGGTGGCTTCGACCGCGCGGCGGGTGGATGACGGCAAATGGCATCATGTCACATTGATCTGGCTACATCAAGCCAAATCCGCGGTTATTTACGTTGACGGCAAACACGCTGTCGGCGGTGAATTCATCCCCGAATCCGAATGGAATCTTGAAGACTTTACCCTGCAACTGGGATACACGGCCGAAAACTTCCCAAGCGAAACCCATTTCAGCGGCAAGATCGATGAACTGCGCATTTTCAACAAAGAACTTACGATCGATGAAATCCAAACCCTCATCGCCGCCGCGGATGTTCGCCTGGCTGATATGATAGGAATTGCCGGGACTAATTCTAACATCCAATGGGTTCAAAACGGCAATGAAGTCGCCTTACAAATCCCCGCGTCCGGGCAAACCCAATCGGTCAATGTATGGAAACAACAGGGGTTTTATTCCGGCATCAATGATTTCGCGGCAGATTTATCCCTGCTGGAAAGCGAACTCAACCAACAAAACCAAGTCTTCCCCATCATGGAAGTCACCGATCCCGAGCAAAATCCGTGGGATTCATGGATGCGTTTCGGCGGGTTCGATTTCTTTTCAGACGGAAGCAGCGCGGCCATCTGCACCTGGAGCGGCGACGTATGGATCGTCCGGGGAATCGACGACGATATGGATTCCCTCACATGGCAGCGAATCGCAACAGGGCTGCACCAACCCCTTGGCTTAAAAATCGTGGCGGATGAAATCTATGTGATCGACCGCAATCAACTCACCAAACTGCACGACCTCAACGGCGATGATGAAACCGATTTTTACGAAAATTTCAACAACGATATCATGAATTCCGAGCATTTTCATGAACCCTGTATGGAACTGCAAACCGACACGGACGGCAACTTTTATACCATGAAAGGCGCCCAGCACGGATTGCCCGCATTGCATCCCCATCACGGCACGCTGGTGAAAATCTCAAACGACGGAAAGCAAAGCAAAGTGATCGCGCGCGGGTTCCGGGCATCAAACGGAGTCTGTCTCGATAGCGATGGCGTCTTTTACGGGACAGACCAAGAAGGCTATTGGATGCCCGCAAACAAGATCACCCGCGTGCAGCCCGGCCAGTTTCACGGCAACCAATGGGCATGGATTCAAGGGATTCGTGTGGATACATTTGTCCCTCCGGTTTGCTGGATTCATCCTGCCATCGACCGCTCTCCCAGTTCATTTGTGGTAGCGGAAGAGGATTGGGGGATTCTGGAAGATCACTTAATCAGTTTATCATACGGGCAAGGCGCCCCGTTTTTGGTGCTGCAAGAGAACGTGGACGGCATGACGCAGGGCGCGGTGACACCATTGCCGATGGAGTTTCCCACCGGCATTATGCGGGGGCGGTTTCACCCGCGTGATGGCAGCCTGTACGTTTGCGGTCTCTTCGGCTGGTCCGCGGATAACCAATATCCAGGCGGATTCTACCGTGTTCGCATGAATAAGGACGCTTTGAATGTTCCAAACGGCTTTCACGCGGTGCAAGACGGCATTGTCATTTCCTTCACCACACCGTTGAATGAAATCCGTTCCCAAACCGTCTCCAACTATGAAGCCCGCGCGTGGAATTACGAATGGAGTGTCAAATACGGCTCTCCCAATTTTGACTTAAATGGCAATGAAGGCGTCACGCGTTGGGACATCGAGCAAGTAACATTGTCGCAAGATCGTAAAAGCGTGTTTCTCTCCATCCCTGCCATCGAATCGGCCATGCAAGTACAGGTCGATTTCGACATCAACACCAACGACGGAACCGCCATCAGCTCATACGTTCATGGAACCATACACAAACCGGCCGCGATACATGGAAAAGACTTTTTGAATACACGGGGCATAAAAGAATAAATCCATGATCCCGCGCACGAAAATTGCTACACTCAATGAAAGGCATTTGATACAACCAAACGAATAAATGTTCAATATGAAATGCTCTCACTGTGATAAGGAGATCAACATGGCCATACCAAACTATTCTGTATTGCTGCTCACCGGCATTTGCACAACATTGCTGTTCACGCCATTAGCTGTTGGGCAAGATTTTGAAGACTTTGAGAGAAATATTACCGAATTCACCCTCGATAACGGCATGCGCTTCATTGTTTATGAGCGGCATGACGCGCCGGTGGTGTCCTTCCACACTCACGCCAATGTCGGATCGGTGGACGAATACAAAGGCGTTACCGGCATGGCGCACATGTTTGAACACATGGCGTTTAAAGGCAGCCGGTCGATTGGGTCAAAAAACATCGAAAAAGAACTCGAATTGATGGATGAGATGGATGAACTGTTTGTGCGGATCAAAAAGGCAAAGCGGGAAGGCGATCAAGAAACCTTACAAAAAAGCATGGCGCGATTCATGGCCCTGCAAGAAGAAGTCAATCAATACCGCGAGTTGGATGAATACGACCTGATCCTAGACCGCGAAGGTGCCGAAGGCATGAACGCTACGACGGGACACGATTCCACCAACTACTTCTACAGCCTGCCCGCCAACAAACTCGAACTGTGGATGCTGATGGAATCGGAACGCTTTTACCAACCCGTACTGCGTGAGTTTTATAAAGAGAAGCAAGTGGTAATGGAAGAACGCCGCATGCGGACCGAAAGCAATCCGGTCGGCAAACTGATCGAAGACTTTTTGGCCACGGCCTATAAAGCGCATCCCTACGGCGAACCTCCTATCGGCCACCGCTCGGATATTGAAACCTATACACGGGATGAGGCCAAAGCGTGGTTCGATAAATACTACGGCCCGGAAAACCTTACCTCTGCTATTGTGGGGGATGTTGACCCGGATGAAGTGAAAGAACTCGCGAACAAATACTTTGGACGCTTACAGCAAGGCGAAAAGCCGGGACCGGTGGAAACCAAGGAACCGGAACAAAATGGTCCGCGTACTTGTACGGTTCTCACGGCCGCGCAGCCGCTGGTGTTAATCGGTTATCACAAACCCAGCATCAACCATCCCGATAACGCGGTGTTTGATGCCATTACCGATATTTTAGGAGCCGGCAGAACCTCCCGCCTTTACCGCAGTTTGGTGCGGGATAAAAAATGCTCTGCCGGCGCGGGCGCGTTTGCCGGATTGGTTGGTGACAAATATCCCGGACTCTTCATCTTCTATTCATTTGCCGCCCAGGGACGTGATAACGAAACCAATGAAACCGCCATCGAGGAAGAAATTGAAACACTCAAAAGCGAATTGGTATCGGAAGAGGATTTGGAAAAAGCCAAAACCCGCGCGCGGGCTTCGCTGATCCGCCAACTCGATTCCAATTCCGGCCTGGCGTCACAACTCACCTTTTATCAAGTCATCACCGGAGACTGGCGCAACCTGTTTAAGCAGTTGGATCAAATCGATGCCGTAACCGCTGAAGACATTAAGCGGGTCGCCAATACGTATTTTAACGAATCCAACAAAACCACCGGCTATATCGTCACCCAGGCGCCGGACCAATCCCGATAAGAACACATGATGATGAAAGGTAAACCCATGATTCGAACCCTATTGATTCTGACTTTGATGATGTTCTCTATTTTTGCGCACGCACAAAAAGACTATGAAGAGTTGACGTTCCCGAAATTGCAAGAAGTTCAAATGCCGGAAATCAACCGGGTGGAACTGGATAACGGCATGATTTTGTTTTTGGTGGAAGACCACGAACTGCCGCTGATCGAAATGACTTCGTTTATCGGTGTTGGCTCAGTCTATGAACCGGAAGACAAAATCGGTTTGGCTGGCATCACCGGCAGCGTCATGCGCACCGGCGGTTCGGAATCCATGCCCGGTGAGCAAATGGATGAAGAGTTGGAACGCATCGCGTCATCGGTTGAAACCAGTATCGGTCTTACCACCGGTTCCGCCTCCCTTTCAACTCTTAAGGTAAACCTGGATACCACCCTGTCCATCTTTGCCGATGTCATCATGAATCCCGCGTTCCCGGAAGACAAGATTCAGTTGGCCAAGGTTCAGGAAATGAGCGGCATTGCCCGCCGCAACGATGACCCCGGCAGCATTACCTCCCGTGAATTTCAAAAGATTATCTACGGCGGTAAAAGCCCATACGCGCGGCACACGGAATACGCCACCATCGCCGCGATACAACGGCAGGATTTGATTGACTTTCACGCGAAATACTTTCATCCCAACAACGTTATGCTGGGGATTTACGGCGATTTTGATACGGAAGAAATGATCGAAAAGATCAAAGCGGTGTTTGCGGACTGGAAAAAGAATCCAGACTTTACGCGTCCGGAACTGGAAGAGGTCAGTTATGAGTTTGACTCAGCTGTCTATTTTATCAATAAGCCGGATATCAACCAAACCAATATCCGCATGGGGCACATCGGCGGGATGCGCGATTCACCGGATTACCCCGAACTGGTGATCATGAACACCATTTTGGGAAGCGGGTTTTCCAGCCGCTTGGTGAAGAATATCCGCTCCCGCCAAGGCTTGGCTTATTCCGTTGGCGGCGGATATGGGTTTAACTACAGCATTCCGGGCGTATTTACGCTTGTCTGCATGACCAAGGGTGAATCCACCATGAAAGCGATTGAAGGCATCATCGCTGAGGTAGAGAGAATGAAATCCGAGAGGGTGACCGATGAAGAACTCAGCCTCGCGAAAGACAGTTATTTAAATTCATTCGTATTTGATTTTGATGAACCCAGTGAAATCCTAACCCGCAGAATGACATACGAATACTTCGGCTATCCCCAAGACTTTTTGCTGAAGACCAAAGAAGAAATCGAAGATGTGACCAAAGAAGATGTGTTGCGGGTCGCGAAGAAGTACCTGAAGCCAGATCAAATGCGCATCCTGGCAGTCGGCAATTCAGATCTATTTGATGAACCTTTATCAAAGTTGGGTGAAGTCAATGAAATTGATATCGCTATCCCGGCCCCGCCGGGCCAGGGGCAGTGAGTGATAAAATTGGGCCGCGTCTTTCTGACCTACCGCCCGCGTCGGCGAGACTTTATACCAGTGTTATTTAGGATTGTCAGGTAAGAAAGGTGCAAAGTCCTTCTTTCGCTGAGGCTTATCGCCGGGCTAAATTTACAATCCTAGTTGGAAATGGTATTATTCTTTCACAACCAGTTCAATCGCGACCGGAATCACATCCGGCACGGATTCGCCGTTGATGACTTCTAGCGCGGTTGCCACACCCACACGTCCCATTTCGGCGGGATTTTGCGCGACAGATGCCGCCATGCGCCCTTCGTCAATTGCCTTGCGCGCTTCATCCACCGCGTCAAAGCCGATCACGACGATCTCTCCGGTTTTTCCGGCTTGGTCAATCGCTTCCATCGCGCCCAGCGCCATCATATCATTGGCGGCAAACAAGCCTTTGATGTTGGGATAGGTTTGCAGCATGTTTTGAAAGACATCGAACCCTTTCGCCCGTTCCGAATCCGCCGGCTGCGAAGCAACCACTTTGATATGATTGGCCTGATTGACCGCGTCCATAAAACCGCGCAACCGGGCGTCACCGGTTTCATGTCCGGGAATGCCTTCTAGCACCCCCACTTCGGCTGGCTCAGAAAACCGCTTGATCATAAATTCCCCGGCGAGTTTTCCGCCTTGATAATTGTCCGAACCGATAAACGTTGTTGTTTCAACTTCCATAGCGTTTGCCGCTTCTTCATCGATACCGGAATCCACAATCAACACCGGAATCCCCGCTTCATTCGCTTTTTGAATGGCGGGTAATATTTCTGTTGATCCGCTGGGAGTCAGGCAAATCGCATCCACCTGGGTTTGAATCAAATTCTCGACAATTTGCATCTGGCGTTCCACATCCACTTCACGCTGTGCCGCCTGCACGATGAGTTCCACGCCTTGTTTTGCCGCCTCTTCTTTCGCTCCTTCTTCCATTTGAATAAAGAACGGGTTATTTAAGGATTTCATCACAAAGGCGATGCGTGGTGTTGCATTGCTGTCCGCACCGGTATCCGTTCCACGGTTGCAGCCAACCATTACCCCACTCACGATAAGAGCAAAACACCATATCCATAATCGTTTCATCCGTTTGTTCCTCCCACTGTTTTATGCGACTTAATATAGACATCCAACAATGCGGATATTACGATCACCGCGCCAATGACCAAACTTTGCGCATTGGATGAGATTGCTAACAGGTTCAATCCATTGCGCAGCACCCCGATGATCAACGCGCCGATCAGAGTACCGAAGACGTTGCCCTCGCCGCCCATCAAGCTGGTGCCGCCGATGACGGTTGCCGCTATCGCATCCAGTTCGAACATTTCTCCCGCGTTGGGGGTGGCGGAATCCAGCCGCGCGGTTTGCAAGACCGCCGCGATTCCCGCGGCAAAACCGCTTAACGCATAAATTAACGTTTTGTAAGAACGCACGGGCACGCCGGAAAGTAGCGCTGCCTGCTCGTTGCCTCCAATCGAATAGGTAAACCGTCCGAAGCGGGTAAAGTTGAGCAAGACAAACGCGATTCCGTATAATATAAGAAGGATCCATATAAAGTTGGGCAAGCCGATCTCTCCCCGTGCCAGCCAACGGAACGCATCCGAAAAACCGGATATCGGCCGCGCGTCCGAAAACATCAACGCGGCCCCGCGGGCCACGCCCATCATGCCTAATGTGACAATAAACGGGGGCAGGCGGCCGAATGATATCAATAGCCCGTTCACGGTTCCGCAAGCAGTGCCCACCAAAATCCCTGTCAGGATTCCCATGGGCGTAGGTGCCCCGGCGTGCATGCTCCAAGCGGCTACCACGCCGGCAAACGCGAGTACTGATCCCACCGAGAGATCAATCCCCGCCGTAAGAATTACAAATGTCATCCCCAATGCCAAAATCGCGTTGATGGTTGATTGCTGCAAAACGTTGGCGAGATTGTTCCACGTTAAAAAATGCGGCGTCGCAATCCACAGTGCAATACACAACAACAAAAGCCCAGCCAAAGGACCGAGCGAACGCCCATACCGCAGAAATTGTTTTTGAATAGAAATCCCCACAAATCAATCCAACTCATTTAAATTTTATGTGCATGCATTACGATTTGCAAGCAATTTTGATCATTCTCTAAATCTATCGCCCTCATCTCTTATCTTCACCCAAAGGAAGAAGACGATAGACATTGCGAATAATTTAATGCGATCCGTCTATGCACAAAAACCATTTTCAAAGCTGCAGCTAAACAACTTCGCTCCACAACAACCAAGTAGTAAAAAAACAAAATTTACCAGCGCAGTTTTTCCGGAAAGAACTCATCCACCAAATCGCGGTAGTAGGGCATCAATTTCTTATGATCAGGCGGTTCCGGCAGTTTCGAATACAAATCATATGGATTAAACGCCCGCACCCACGGCAGCATTTTTTTATCCTGCTCATCCATAAACTGCACATACTGCTCTTCGCGGTGCCAGGGATAAAACGAGTGATAGCGGATCATATAGAGTGCCGGTTCGGGCAGATAATCCTTCACCACATGATAAAGATATTCATCATGCCCCCATGAGAGATCAATCTTATCCAACCCACAGCCTTCTTCATACACTCCGTTTTCAGTTTGATATTCCGCTGTGTTGATATCGGGGTTATCCTCAAAAAACTCAGGGAACACAATTTTGTCGGAAAACCGGCATCCCACTGGAAAGGTATCGCCCACAACGGCCCATTGCGGTTCGCCCCATAGGCACAAAATTTTGCCTAAATCATGGATTAAACCGGTGAGAACAAACCAGCGGGGGTGGCCGTCCTGCCGAATGGTTTCGGCGGTTTGCAGCAGGTGTTCCAACTGCGAGAGATCGATATCCGGGTCGCTGTCATCGACCAAGGTATTCAGCTGCTCAATCGCTTCCCATATTCCCATTTCGCAGCGGTTCAGGTCCAAATACTTTTTTTTCTTTTTCTGCACAAAATCATACGTTTGATGGGTGTGGTTGAGGCGGTAAAATTCTTTCACACAATCCCGCGCGGTATTGCGGTAATCGCGGTATTCTTCCTTGGCTTTATCACCGGTATCAATATTCGCCTCCTCCGGATAGCGGGACTCCACAAAATCATCCCAATCTTCCAGACTATCCAGCGGCTGGTTGTAGCGGTCTTGGCTCCCCATGGATGCACCTCCCCTTCTTTGATACTATTGAAGTTGATCATTTTAGTCTAAATATAATTCTAACTCAATTCTGATTGACTGAATCAGTCGAAATATCTAATAAGATTTTTGGGAAGTAGACGGCGCAATTAAAGAAAATCCATCTGCGGCTTTGTCGAACCCATTCACCAATTAAGTTGGCGGTATGACACCACCAACGGTTTGCAGTGCCGGGGGGATATCAACCGCTTTAAGGGTGGGAAGGCTTGGGTGAATTAGAGGGGGTCAGCGGCTGCTTCTGTTTAATCTTTTGTTGAGGAAGTAGATTGCTACACCGCAATATTCCTGCAAATGACCATTTTCATCTTTAGATTGCCATTCGTTAATTATGTTTTGGATATTTTGTGCAGTTCGTACGCCAGAACGTTTCTTCAATGCTTTCCAAATAGCAGCGATAACTTTTTTTCTGTTTAGTTTTAACCGGTCAGCATTCAAATTCAGGACGGTATTAAGTTGCTCGTGAAATTCAGTATCCAACGACTGGATTTCACCATCTACAGAATATTTGACGTAATTCTCTATGGGATGATTTTTGTCAGCCGGATTAAACTTTAAATCATCATGGCCTTTTTTAGTATCGCAATGGTATTTCTTTTCTGATCTGCCTGGACAAGCTGCTAAAAGATTTTGGTAGTATAATTGTTCATGCGGATACTGCTTTTGGCTATGCCAATGTTCCACTTTCATGTTTGTTTCACTAATACGCTTCATACAATAACAGCAAAGACACCCTTGTTCTTCAAGGAGGCTATTTTTCACGGCTGATTTTACTCTTGCATCCATCGCATCAAACGAGGTGCTTGTTTGTTGGCGGTACTGCAACAATTCGTTTGGTTCTTGATTCTTGTTTATCGTAATCATTTGCGCTTTGATTTGGATGAAGGTCTAAGCATGGTTATGAGCGATTCCGCATGAATTAAATCAGGGATACTGCCATGCAATTCTTCTTTGAGACGGTTGATTTCAATTTTTGCTTGATCAAAATTCTCCTCATCAATTAATGTAAAAATATGCTTTAATTCTTTTTCAACTTCTGTATTGCGTGATAGCGTTTCTTTGCCGTTTGGCTGCATCAGTTCGTTTAATATTTCGTTGGATTCCAGTCCATAGGATTGATCCGGAATATAACATTCAATCGTTCCGTCTTTATTGATATCCAAAAGACGGATGTTTTCCGGTTTTACTTCACCAAGAACTTGGGGGGAATGTGTTGTGATAAAAAACTGGCAATTGGGGAAGGTTTTGGTTAATTTTTTGATGACATCACGTTGCCAGCTGGGGTGCAAGTGGAGTTCAATTTCATCAATTAAAACGATACCGCTTGCTGCTAACGGTTTGTTCGTTTGAGGGTTTCCAATTGCCAGCCTGCGCGCGATATCGCCAACCATCGCGATTAAATTTTTTTCCCCATCCGAGAGTTGTTCAATGCGGTATTCTTTTTTGTTCTTGTAAGCCACCATTCGAAGAGGGTTTCTTCGCACTGAAAAATCAGAAAAATGAGGGAGAAACTCTTTAAGAGATTTCCTGACTGCCTCAAGTTGCCGATCTGGGAATTCAATATCATCCGGTTCAAAAATGCTATCAGCATATTTTCTATTCTCATTTTCCAAATCTTCCCGATTGCGAAACCACTCAAAGAAATGTCTGAAATTTGATGCGCCTTTTAGGGCTTCATCGTAACATTCAAACTGATCAAATTCATGTTTTTTACGGATTCGTAAAGGGATATCAATTACATTACGTTTTGAATGATAATAAGCAACTAATGGCAATCCATCTTGATGAGCATTTTCTCTAATCTTTTGTGCAAGCTTACTTGCCCCATTGTATGATGAATTAAAATCCTTGGTTGTCCCTCTTCTGAATAGACATTTATACCATCTATAAGAATCGATTTGATTAAAATCTATTATAGTTTTTATATGAATATCAATATAACTTTTTGAAGTTCCGTTTCGGATATCCATATCAGACCAATGCATACCATTAACAGATTCGTTAGGGATACGATTCACCACCCAGGATAGCATGATTGAAAGAGCATCAAGAATCGTCGATTTGCCGGAACCATTGATCCCCGCAAATACATTCAGATTTTTCGAGCATTCAATTGTAAGTTTGTCTATTGCTCTAAAATTGCATATTTCGACTTTTGTGATTTTCATCCGACAATCTCAACTGACTTAAAATATGACCTAAATCATTATAGACTTGAATTGGACAAAATTGAATTCTATTCCCATTCGATTGTGCTGGGGGGTTTGGATGAGACGTCATAGACCACGCGGTTGATGCCTTTGACTTCGTTGATGACGCGGTTGGATACCGTGCGGATGACCTCGTACGGCATGGGGTACCAATCGGCGGTCATGTAATCGGTGGTCTCGACCGCGCGCAAGGCCGCGACTTGCTCATAGGTGCGGTTGTCTCCCATTACCCCGACAGAGCGTACCGGCAGCAATACCACAAAGGCCTGCCCGATCTTGCGGTACAAGCCCGCCTTCTTCAATTCTTCAATATAAATCGCGTCCGCGAGTTGGATGGTTTGGATTTGTTCTTCTGAAATCTCACCCAAAATGCGGATCGCCAAACCCGGCCCTGGAAAGGGATGACGGTATACCACTTCTTCATCCATGCCCAATTCCAAGCCCAACCGGCGGACTTCATCTTTAAACAGTTCGCGCAATGGTTCAATCAATTTGAGTTTCATGTCTTCCAGCAGACCGCCCACGTTGTGGTGGGATTTAATCACGGCTGACGGTCCTTTAAACGAGACTGATTCAATCACATCGGGATAGAGCGTGCCTTGAAAGAGGAAATCGGCATTTTCGTGCTTGAGCGCTTCGTCTTCAAACACTTCAATAAAGGTATTGCCGATGATTTTGCGTTTTTGTTCGGGATCGCTGATGCCTTTGAGATTGGAAAGAAAGCGTTCTTTCGCGTCGATCAGCGTTAAGTTGACCCCTTCGATTTTGCCCAGCCGTTCCATGACTTGCCGCGCTTCGTTGAGCCGAAGAACTCCATTATCGACCAAAAACCCTTTAAAGCGGTCTCCAATGGCGCGGTTCATCAATACCGCCGCCACGGTGGAATCCACCCCGCCGCTGACCGCTCCGATGACGGTACCGTCGCCCACCTGTTCGCGGATTTTGGCGATTGCCTCATCCACAAACGAGCCCATCGACCAATCGGCGCTGCATCCGCAGATCTTCAGCACAAAGTTTGAGAGGATGTCTTTTCCGCGCGGGGTGTGGCTGACTTCAGGGTGGAACTGCAATCCATAAAAATGACGCGAACGGTCGGCCACCACGGCATGTTCCGAGTTTTGCGTCCGGCCGATATCCGCAAAGCCTTCGGGCAGGGCGGTGACTTTATCGCCGTGGCTCATCCATACTTGGGCGGGGGTATCGATGCCGTCGAAGAAGGCGTCCGGCTGCACGTTGTTCAAATCGGCATGGCCGTATTCGCGGTGCGGGCTGGGCGACACTTTACCGCCAAGCGCGTGCATCATTTCCTGCAAGCCGTAGCAGATTCCCAAAACGGGTATTCCTAAATGCCATAGTTCAGGGGCGGCATGAGGTGCGTCATCATCATACACCGAACTCGGCCCGCCGGATAACACGATTCCGTTCGGCGCAAAGGCTTTGATCTCCTCAACCGGCATCAGGCAGCTGTGCAACTCGCAGTACACACCCAATTCCCGAATGCGCCGGGCGATTAGATGGCTGTACTGCGAGCCGAAATCCAATATCAATACCGCATCATGTTTCATAACTCTTACCTATTCATAAATTTAACCGCGAATGAACGCGAATATGCGCCAAAAAAATCTCTGTGACCTCTGTGTCTCTGTGGTGAAATGAATAGAATCAATTTACCAGTAACGCTTTTTGTTTTACTCTGATAGTACATTCTGAATGGGAATATTCTTACAACAGAACCCTGAAATGGTAGGGATAAGGAGAGTTGTGATGCCGCAATTGTATGGAAAACCACTCAACCGTAAGCAGCTGAAAAAATACATTGGAGCCGAATGGCAGGCGGGCGGTGTGCGCCGTATGCGTTTTGTCGATGGCCCCGAAGACGGCACCGAAGTGCTGCAATTCGAGACCGGGACCGGGCTGTATTTTAATGTGATCCCCAGCCGGGGGTTGGATATCGCATCCACCAAATTCTGCGGGGCGTCGATTTCGTTTGACATCCCCGGCGGGGAGGCGCATCCGGCGCATTTTGATCCGCGCGGCATCCAGTGGATCAAGACCTTCTTTGGCGGTTTGCTCACCACCTGCGGTATGACCTGGGCGGGGGCACCCAATACCGACCAAGGCGAAGAACTGGGGCTGCACGGCCGCTTTTCTCACATCACAGCACGCAACCTGAAAATTGGAGACGAATGGCAGGGCAATACCCGCCGCTTGTGGGTATCGGGAGAAATCCGTGAAAGCATGTTGTTTGGGCCGAACATCGTCTGCCGCCGCACCATTTCAACTGAGGTAGGAACCAACACCATCCGCATTCAAGATAAAGTAAGCAATGAAGGTTTTACCAAGCAGCCGCATCAATATCTCTATCACATTAACATCGGCCATCCGGTGATGGATGAAAACACCGAACTGCTGATCAATTCCAAAGTCACTCCGCGCGACGAGGTGGCGGAAGAGGGGATTCAGACGTTTAACCGCTTCGAAAAACCGGTGGCCGGGTATAAAGAAAACGTGTATTACCACGATATCAAACCCGACCGCAAAGGTATGGCACACGCGGCATTGGTCAATACCAAATTTAACAACGGGCAGGGGCTGGGGGTGCATGTGGCTTTCCGTAAAAAAGAGTTTCACCGCTTTACGCAGTGGAAACATACCGGTATGGGAGAATACGTCTGCGGCCTCGAACCCTGCAATTGCAGTGTGGAAGGCCGCGCCAAAGACCGCGGCGATGGTTCGCTGCTTCACCTCAAACCCGGCGAGGAGAAGGAATACATCACGGAAATCAACATCCTGCCGGATAATAAAGCCATTCAAGCCGTGAAAAAACTGATAAAATAAATGATGCACCACAGAGGCACGGAAAACACAGAAGAATATGCAAAAAAACCCGTAGAGTGGGTCGCGTTGTTACGACCCATTACTCGCGACAGCGAGCCGGATAGAAAATATGATTTGTAGGTAAGAAGCCATGACCATGCTGCCGTCATTCGAGATAAAAAACTTCCGCACCTTCGATCATCTGGTGATTGATAAGCTTGCGCAGATTAATTTGATTACCGGTGAGAATGGGGTGGGG
>CAYVAZ010000107.1:1282-15033 GCA_964449065.1 uncultured bacterium | reverse complement strand
GGGGTTGTGGCACTGCGCTTCGCTTGTGAATGACTGATCCCATTCATTTCATGTGGATGGTTAAGTTATCACCCATCATGTCAGCCTTGATGAACTACTAGAGATTAGGGTTCAATACATAAAAGGGATAAGCGATTGGCTTATCCCTTTTTTATAGTAGAGTTAAATGATGGGCAGCTACCGGAAACTGCCCTACGATTCTATATACATTTTATTTTTCGGCGATGCAGAACAAAGTGTTTTCTCCGCGGAGGAGTAGTTTTTCTCCGATGAAGACGGGGGAGGCGTCGATTGTTTGACCCAAGTCGTTGGTTTCAATGATTTCCAAGGAATCCCCATGTTTGATAACCGCGGTTTCTCCCTCACGGGTGGTTACAAAGATATAACCGTTTGCTGCTCCTAAAGACGAATAAACATCTCCACGGACGTTTAAGCGTTCCGGACCAAAAACAACACTTCCATCTTTTACGTTTACGCAAGTCAAAATGGCATCACGGGACTTCAAAAAATAGAGATGATCATCATATAAGACCGGAGAGGGAACATAGGGGGTATCGTTGTTATAACTCCAAGATACATGGTCTGTTCCCGTTATATCGCCTTCAGCACTTAATGGAATCGAGTAAAGCGCTTCTCCACGGAACCCGCTGGTACATAGAACATTATCTTGGTAACGAATGGGTGTAGGAATGGGATTTGCGGTTTGGCCGCCGCATTCCCAAATAAGGTCTCCGTTTTCCAGATTATAACTGCGTACTCTGGTGGTTCCGTTTTGGATCAGTTGTTTTTTGCCGTCATATTCAAAAACAACCGGGGTTGCCCAGGTGGTGCGTTCATCGCGGTTTTTTTGCCAGATGACATCCCCATTATTTTTATTTAAAACAGCTACGAATGACTGATCTTCATGATCCCAATTGACAATCAGTGAGTTGTCATGCACAGTTAGCGATGTTCCTTCACCAAAGCCGGCACGGGTGTTCATATCACCGAAGTCTTTATCCCATTTGATATTCCCGTCTAAGTCCATGCAATAGATACCGTAGGAGCCAAAGGTGACATACAGGTGTTCTCCATCGGTAACCGGAGAACCGGAAGCGTAGGTATTGGTGGAGTGGTGTCCGGCGTGAGGGACGGTTTCGTTTACGGTTTTGCTCCAGATTTCCTTGCCGGAATTCAGAACCAAGCAAACGACTTTAAATTCGTAATAGTTTGTGGGAGGGGATCCGCCGCCGAATCGTCTCCGGCCTCTTCTGCCTTCTTCTTGCGGTTCTTCCGGCTGCGCTTCTACACCTTCTTTCACCTTTTCGGTTTTGACAGCGGTGGTGACGAATATTTTGTTTTCCCAAACGATAGGGGTGGAACTGCCTTTGCCGGGGATGTCCGTTTTCCAGAGGATGTTGGTGTTTTCATCCCAATTGATGGGGGGTGCGGCTTCCGGGTTGGAGCCGTTCATGTAAGGGCCTCTCCAATGTGCCCAGTTGTTGCCTTCCGCTTGGCTTAGATTGAGTGTAATTACAGAAAATACAATTAGATACAGATATTTGACCATAACGATCTCCTTTGTAGATTTTTCTATATAGTCGAAGGCGCCGTACTAAAGGTTTCATTTATCTTGTTTATGTTTTATTAGATTGAGGGTACCTCCTAAGGATAATCTAAATACACTAATACCAATCTTTTCAACACAATATAAAAGTTGTTAATCCACTTTTAGAAAGGTAAAAATTTGTTTCGTTTTCTTCCAATTGAATGGTATGAATCACTTCCTTCAACCAATACATCTCTTGAAGAGCGGATTAGTGATGGAGAGAAACTGCCTGCTGGTGTTGTGATAGCCGCTCGGGAACAAACGGCGGGGCGGGGGAGATATAACCGTTCCTGGTTTACGGGTTCTAACCGGAATTTGGCGTTTTCTATGCTGTTTAAATTCTATGAAAAGCAGGATGAACTTCTTTCTTTATCGATGGCTTGCGCGGTTGGTATTGCAAAGCATTTACGAAGTTTAGGAATTCAGGCGGAATTAAAATGGCCGAATGACATACTGGTACGAAACCAAAAACTATGCGGCATATTAACTAAGCAGATAACCAATACAGAGGATGAGCATTCTTATGTCATTGTAGGCTGCGGGGTGAACGTGAATATGGAGAAAAACGATACTGAAAAGATTGATCAAGCGGCCACTTCGTTGAAGATTGAAAGCGGAAAGGAATTTGATTTAGAAAACCTGTTGCAGGATGTTTTGGCATCGATTGCTGTCGCTGTTTCAAAATGGGAAGAAAATGGATTTATAGGGATTCGCGGGGAATGGGAAGAATTGCATAAGCCTGTTGGTTCCGAGATAACGGTCAAAGAAGGCCAGATTCTCCAACAGGGAATATTGGTAGGTTTTGGGCAAAAGGGAGAACTGTTATTGAAAGATGATGTTGAAGAAACTCACAGAATTTTGCAAGGGGATGTATATTATGACGGTCGGTAAGACAGGTAAGAGGCGGATCATGGAAGATTCTATCTTAAAAGATAAAGTGGTCATGATTACAGGAGGAAGCCGTGGGATTGGGAAAGCCATCGCTGAGAAGGTAGCGGAACAGAAAGCCAAGATTATATTGACGGCGAAATCATCATCCCGGCTGGTAAATGCCGCGAAAGAGCTGCGGGCGTTGGGTGCAGATGTACATCCAATTTCCTGCGATTTTGAGGATATCAAAGAAGTGGAAAGCATGGCAGAGGAAGCCTGCGGTTATTATGGAAAACTGGATATTCTCATTAACAATGCGGGTGTGGGAATTATGAAGCCAATGGAAGAATCTTCGGTGGAAGAGTGGCATACGTTGATGAATATCAACGCGTTGGCTCCGTTTGTGCTTTGTCAGAAGTGTTTGCCTTCGCTGAAACAGTCGGATTATGCGATGATAGTTAATATTGGCAGTGTGATGGCGGTGAAAGGGTATGTGAATCAATCCATGTATGCCGCCAGCAAACATGCGTTGATGGGTTTTACCAAAGTGATGTCGCAAGAGTATCAGGAATATGGGATTCGGGTTCATGCGGTGAATCCCGGCGGGGTAGCAACGGATTTGGCGCGGACCATGCGGCCGGATTTGGATACTACCGGTATGATGAAGCCGGAAGAGATTGCAGAGATTGTTCTGTTTTTGCTGCTTCATAGAAACAATGCTGTCATTGATGATTTGCATATACGGCGTTCTACAGGCGGCGCCTGGTTTTAAAGAGGTGAATCAATGAGTAATAAATTATTATGGTTACGGATTACAGCAGTCTTGGGTGCTTTGGCAATTATTTTGGGTGCGTTTGGCGCGCATGGTTTGAAAGAAATAATATCCGGTGAGATGTTGACGATATTTGAAACCGGCGTGAAGTATCATTTTTATCATGTGCTGGCGATGCTGGCTTTGGTTGGCTTTTGTAGATCCAATAGACTTCCGAAACCGGTACCGTTTATTTGTTTCTCTTGGTTGTTTGGAATTTTGGTGTTTTCCGGCTCATTGTACATTCTGTCTATTTCCGGGATACGCTGGCTGGGTGCGATTACGCCCATTGGCGGTGTGGCGATGATTATTGGGTGGTTGTGGCTGGCTGTATCCGCGCGTAAAGTCATGCAGGATGAATCTTAAAAAAAAGCCCATGTACTGCGGAGGATCTATCCTTCAGCCATGGGCGAAACGTGTGTTATAAAAAGAGTAAGTATCACAATATTTTTGGCTTGTCAGGTTTACCCGGTAAATATTTAGTGTTCATTCCGTTGGTCTATCATCGAGAATGCTGGGATCGATACCGTGTTGCGTAATGCGTTCTCTCCACCGTTGGCGGGCAAGGTTTTGCATGCTTTCGATAGAATCCAATTCGTCGCTGATTTCCAATCCGGTGAGGGTTTCCAACACATCTTCCATCGTGACCAAACCTTGCACAGTACCGTATTCATCCACAATAAAGACAAAATTGGTGCGTTCTTTGGTAAGATGATCAAAAACCTCCGAAACTTTTACGAAGTTGGGAAGAGCATGGAAAGGGCGTTTGAATTCGATAAGTTTACGGTCAAACTCATCATTGGCTTGGGCGAGGAGGATATCAACTTTCAATACATAACTGATAATATCTTCACGGTTTTCTCCATATATAGCAATACGGGAAAAGGTATTGTTAGCATGTAGATGGAAATATTCTCCAACTGTCATATCCGCGGAAACCATAAAAATCACCGGTCTTGGTGTCATAATATCGCGGACGGTCAATTCACGCAGACGCATCAAATTGTTGACGATATTAAGTTCTTTAACATCTATGTAGCCTTCTTCTGCACCCATTTCCGCCAAGGCTTTTAATTCATCCCGGCTGAAAATAGAAATGGTTTTCCCTCCGGGAGAAAACAGGTCGGTTATTAATTCAGACATCCACACAAAGGGAGTTAGAATGTTGGTGAGCAACAATATATACGGCGCAATAATTGTCGCGAGTTTATGCCAATAGGTTGCCCCCAACGATTTAGGTATAATTTCCGACAATACCAAAATGAGGAGCGTGAGCACAGCGGAAGTCAAACCAAGATAAGCGCTCCCGAATACGAAAGCGGATTGCGCGCCAACACCAGCGGCACCGACAGTGTGGGCGACGGTATTAAGGCTCAGGATGGCGGCGAGGGGACGGTCGATATTATTCTTCAAATCGTGCAGAATTTTCGCCCCTTTGGGATTTTCTTTTTCCAAGGCATTAATGTAAGCCGGCCTGACAGACAGCAATACGGCTTCGGCAATGGAGCAGAAAAAGGAAAACACCAACGCGATCAATAGATAAACAATGAGTAAAAACATGGTGTGGTTTATACTTCCCGGTTACGGTTTCTATATGTATCATCTAAACCAATGGAATTGACAAATGCCAGAGAATGAATTGTAGTCTAAATTTTTAAAAAATAGAGTAGATCAAGAGAAGGTATTTTATGGCTTTGACTCAACATTCCAGAATTGTGTCGCTTCTACCGAGTGCTACGGAGATTGTTTGCGCATTAGGCTGCAAAGAATTTTTGGTGGGGAGGTCGCATGAGTGTGATTTTCCAGCCGGAGTGGAAGAATTGCCGGTATTGACCAAGCCGAAGATGAATCCGGAAGGAAACAGCGCTCAGATTCATCATGAGGTAACCGCTATATTGGAAAATGCGTTATCGGTTTATGAAGTGAATGCCGAATTGCTGCGTGAACTGCGGCCTACGCATATTGTTACGCAAGTGCAATGCGAAGTGTGCGCCGTCAGTATGAAGGATGTGGAATTGGCGGTGGAATCCGGCATGGATGTGCCGCCGGAAATTGTTCCCCTTAACCCGGTTGATTTGGATGAGGTGTTTCAAGATATTCGGCGGGTGGCGCGTTCGTTGAAATTGGATAAGACCGGGGAAGAAGTCGTGGACAACATTGCGCAATCAATGGCCCATATCTCGGCAAACACAAAACGGATAGAAGCAAAACCAAGAGTGGCATGTATTGAGTGGATCGAACCGCTGATGAGCGGCGGGAATTGGATTCCGGAATTAGTGGACATGGCCGGTGGAGAGAATTTGTTTGGGGAGAAAGGAAAGCATTCGCCTTTTATGACATGGGATGAATTATCTGCTTCCGATCCTGATATTCTCATGTTGTTTCCTTGCGGATTTTCTTTAAAAAAAGTGATTGAGGAAACAAAAGGCCTTATAGACAAGGAGGAATGGAAACATCTTCGTGCTGTGCGGAAAGGTGAGGTTTATATGTGTGACGGGCATCAGTTTTTTAACCGGCCGGGACCGCGCTTGTTGGATTCATTAGAGATGATGGCTGAAATCCTACATCCTGCTGAATTTTCTTATGGACACCTGGGGGATAATTATGTTAAATTGAACGGTGTGTACCAGTAACAGGATTCAATAAGACATCATATTTAGGTGAAGGTGTTCTATGAGTTTACGAGGTTTTACGCTGATTGAATTATTGATCGTGGTTGCGATTATAGGAATATTGGCCGCGATCGCGGTACCGAACTTTTTGAATGCGCAGATTAAAGCGAAGGTTGCGCGGGTTTTTGCCGAGCAGCGGTCGGTGAATGATGCGTATCAGATGTATTATATGGATAACCAGGGTTGGCCGCCGCATTTGGATGGCGATATCGCGCAGCACCGCTTTGTAACCACTCCAATTGCGTATTTGACTTCATCGATTGATGATCCCTTTCAAAAAGAAGGGTTTACCGACGCGGCTACATTGGGCTGGTATAAAGGGCAGTATCACGTGGAGCCGAATTACCAGATGCTTTCCGAATTCTATGGCATTGGCGACCCGGCAGCGTTGAAGTACGCGGATACCAACCGGAACGCTTCGTTTTTTACCCGGTCGGTCGGGCCGGATATGGATGTTGGGGGCGAGCGGTCGCTGCCGTATGATGCATCGAACGGATTGACCAGCCATGGGGCAATCTTTACGCCGATCCCGGGGAATAAGAACAATCAGTATCCTTATGTGAGACGATAAATGCTCTACTCTATACTTTGTTGTGATGAAAAACGGAATGCCGCTTCCTCTTGTACGTATCTTTGTTTTTGTTTACTGCACAATACTGGCTTATTCATTTTATGATTCCGTACAGCCGTGGACATTGGATGACGCGTTTATATCGTTTCGTTATGCAGAGAATTGGATTGATGGACATGGTTTGGTGTATAATGAAGGGGAATATATTGAGGGATACACCTCTTTTTTGTGGGTGGTGTTGATTGCGGTTTTTTATGGTGTGGGGATTCCTTCTTTGTATACCGCAAAGTTCTTCTGTTTGTTTTCCTCATTAGTTGTTTTTTGGGTGGTGATGTTTTCCCACCGGTTTTATTCCAAGATTCAGAAACAGGATTCGTTAACTGCGGCGTTGTTGTTGGGGACATGCGGGGTGTTTATTCCGTGGTCATTTAGCGGGATGGAGGTATCGTTTTTTTGCTTTCTGACTGTAATGACAGTGTTTCATTATCTCCATGTTAGCCGGAATTCAGAATCCCGGTTGCAATCCTGCATGACCGGGTTGTTCTGTGCCTTGGGGGTATTGTGCAGGCCGGAAGGTGTGTTGGTTGCCGGTGTTATTCTGTTTGATTTCACCGTATTGGCTTATAAAAATTCAGAAATCAAACCATTGCACTTATTGTTGAAGCCACTTCACAAGCAAAATGTATTGTTCTTTCTTCTGCCGATTCTTCTTGCCATCCTATCTCAATTGATATTTCGGATTATGTATTATGGGGATTGGCTTCCCAATACATATTATGCCAAAGTTGGGTTCTCCATGGATCAGATGCCGCGTGGAGTGGATTATGTCTTGGATTTTCTTTGGTGTATGTTGGGGATGCTGGGAATCGCTGCAATAGCCCTATGGCGCGGACGAATGATATCGTTTCATGACGGCACTTATTTGATGATCGTGCTGCCCGTTTTCTTCCTACTCTATACGGTTTATGTGGGGGGAGACAGCATGCCGGCGTTTCGGTTTTTGGTTCCGGTGGTGCCTTTTATTTGTATATTGGCTGCTATCTCGACCCGTATTTTAATTAACAATCGTAGGATGATTCTATTTGCCGTATTCGCGTTGGTTGTGTTCAACACGTATCAATTGCATTTCAATTGGCATATATATGGACATATTTTGAGTGACCGGGTAGCGGAATACGGCCGGTATGCTGGGTTGTGGATGAAAGACAAACTGCCGGAAGATACGGTCATCGCGACAAACACCGCGGGAAGCGTTGCCTATTATTCCGAATTGAAGACAATCGATATGCTGGGGCTGACGGACAAGCATATCGCAAGAAGAAGCGTAGAGAATATGGGGCAGGGGAGCGCCGGACATGAAAAGGGGGATGGCCGCTATGTTTTATCCAGAGAGCCAGATGTGATTCAGTTGGGATCAAGTTTGGGATCGATTAAGCCGATGTTTCGCAGCGGTGTTGAGTTATTTGCGATAGAAGAGTTTCATCAAGAATATGAGCCTGAGGTTGTTGCATTGCCTAATGGGAAAGATTTGATTTTTTATAGAAGAGTAAAGGATACAGAATGATGAAGATCCCAATAATCTAATGGATAGATGGAATGATTGTTTGCTTAGTTATTTTCTTGTTGTTTATTCAGGGGGGATATATTGTTCCATATTCCGCCAACAACTTTCAGAACATCATGCTGCATCTTCTGGATTTTGACCGCAATCTGAGGGCTAACACCTTACGGATTGAACAATACAATACTTCCTTTGCTTCGATTATACCTTTTTGGAGTTTATAAATGAAAGACAGTAAATCAATTAAAGCCCCAAATTTTATACGCGATGTCGTAAAAAGAGATGTGGAAGCCGGATTACACGGAGGGAATGTGGTGACCCGTTTTCCACCCGAACCCAATGGATATCTACACATCGGCCATGCCTATGCGATTTGTACCACATTCGGTGTGGCGGAAGAATTTGGAGGGAAGTACAATCTGCGCTTTGATGATACCAATCCGGAAAATGAGCGGATGGAGTATGTGGAAGCCATTCAGGAAGATGTGCGCTGGCTGGGATTCGATTGGGAAGACCGGATGTTTTATGCCTCGCAATATTATGATCAATTGTATGAATGGGCGCGGGAATTGATTAAAACAGGCAAGGCTTACGTATGTGATTTAAATGAAGAAGATATACGGAAATACCGCGGCACGGCTGATTATGTGAAGGGAGAATCGCGCGAGACTCCACCGGGAAAGGACAGCCCCTACCGCAACCGGTCTATAGAAGAGAATTTGGATTTGCTGGAACGAATGAAGAAGGGAGAGTTTGAACAAGGGGCCAAGACACTGCGCGCAAAGATTGATATGGCGCATCCGAACTTGAACATGCGCGACCCGGTAATGTACCGGATATTATACAAGGAGCATTTTCTTCTCGGAAACAAATGGTGTATCTATCCTTCTTATGATTGGGCGCATGGGCAGTCGGATTCGATTGAAAAAGTCACTCACTCAATTTGCGATGTTGGGTTTGTGGGCCACCGCCCTCTGTATGACTGGTTTATCGAACAGTTGGGAATATTTCCATCCAAGCAGTATGAGTTTGGTCGGGTGAATTTAACGTATACCGTATTAAGCAAACGTTTTCTGCGCCAATTAGTAGAAGAAGGGATTGTAAACGGATGGGATGATCCGCGCATGCCTACTTTACGGGGTATGCGGCGTAAAGGATTCACGAAAGAGGCGATACGGGATTTTTGCACACGAATCGGTGTGAGCACAAACAATTCTACGTATGACATTCAGTATTTGGAAGAATGCTTGCGGGAGCATCTTAATAAAGTTGCGAACCGGTATTTGGCTGTGCTTGATCCAGTAAAAGTTGTCATAACCAATTATCCGGAAGGGCAAGAAGAACAATTGGAGGGGATTAATAATCCGGAAGATGAAGCGGCGGGTACGCGTATGATTCCGTTTTCGAGGGAATTGTATATTGAGCGGGATGACTTTTTAGAAGACGCGCCGAAGAAGTTCTACCGATTGGCGCCGGGAAGGGAAGTCCGGCTGCGCTATGCGTATTACATTACCTGTACGGATGTGATCAAAGATGATAACGGCACGATTGTTGAACTGTATTGTACCTATGATCCGGAAACCAAAGGCGGTCAGTCACCGGATGGGCGGAAGGTAAAGGGGACGATACATTGGGTATCGGCCAAGCACGCGGTTCAGGCGGAAGTGCGGTTGTATGAGTATCTTTTCAACAAAGAAAATCCGATGAAATTTGAGGAAGGGCAGACATTTAAAGACAACATCAATCCAAATTCACTTCACGTGTTGGATGATTGCTATCTTGAGCCCGGTTTGGCGGACAAAGAAGTGGGATTTACCTGCCAGTTTGAACGCAAGGGATATTTCTGCAAGGACAAAGACAGCACTCCTGAAAAGCCGGTTTATAACCGGACGGTTGCGTTGAAGGATAGCTGGAGTAAACAAAAGAATGTAAAGTAGAGTGAACCTCAAACAATTCCACAACAAATATTTAGTGAAATTAACAATCTAAAGCTTACAATTAAAATCCTAACAGGTGAGACCTGGTAATCGGCTTACCATTGATTTTAAATGTTTTGCAGGTTGTTTGGGGCTTGTTTATTGGGGATGATCAGTGAAACCAGTGTGCCGGAGGGGGGAGTCGAACCCCCACGAAGTTGCCTTCACTAGGTCCTGAACCTAGCGTGTCTACCAATTCCACCACCCCGGCAGGAGTACTTCAAAAATATCCTGTACTTCTTCCAGAAGAATATATCTCTATTGAGAACCATTGCCAATAGTGATAAGGCCATTTGCGGAAGGTTCTCTAATATTCAGGATTGTGAAGATGCTCTTTTAGGCATGAGCCGGTCATAGGCTGGAACGGTATGTAAAACAGGAATTGCCGTCAGTATGGAGGTATATCCAGGGAAGACGACCCGGCAACAAGTTAAAAATTGTGGTGCAGGCTTCCAGCCTTCTACTATATACATTGCAGGCAAGATGCCTGCACCACAATATACACCATCGCGTTATTGTCCATTTTACTTTTTGCCGAAGTATCAGGGAACGGCACGCTGATCGATTCGCACATTTCTTGGGTAAATGATATTGTTAGAATGGATGGACGTAGTACCATAACAGCCAATTCAAGAAAGAATCAATATGCTAAAACTGTGAGTGAATATTGAAAATATTTTTTTATGATTTTTTTTCATGAAATAAGCCCTTAAATTGATCATTCCAATATAGTCAATATGAATCCATTACCTTATTTGCAAAGCATATCGCTCAAACGAGAGAAGATTGACAACCCAAACCGGTATCCCTTTTCAATCCCGGCGGTAGCGAATTTAGAGGTTATGGAATTCGCGCCCACGGTGACCTATTTTATCGGGGAAAACGGCAGCGGAAAATCGACACTGATTGAAGCCATTGCCGTCGCTATGGGGTTTAATGCGGAAGGCGGTTCGAAAAACTTTAATTTTCAAACCCGTGAAACGCATTCAGATCTTTACCAATATTTGCGGTATTCACGATCTCCCCGGCAGCCTTCGGATGGATTTTTTCTGCGGGCGGAAAGTTTTTATAACGTGGCCTCCAACATCGACGAAATGTACGAAGAGTCCGGCACCGCCATCACGCGTGCTTATGGGGGAAAATCTCTTCATAAGCAATCGCACGGCGAATCCTTTATGTCCTTGTTTTTTGAACGCTTTTACGGCGGCGGTTTATACATTTTGGATGAACCGGAAGCGGCGTTGTCTCCGGCACGGCAAATGTCCGTGTTAAGTCATATTCATCAATTGGTGAAACAAAACTCGCAATTTATTATTGCGACCCATTCGCCGATTTTAATGGCCTATCCGGGAGCCGTTATTTACGAATTCGGTGCGGATGGATATCAACAAATTGAATACGAAGATACCGAGCACTACAGAATCACCAAAATGTTTTTAGACCAGCATGAAAAAATGATTCGGGAACTGTTTCGGTGAGAGTATTTTATCTTTTCGACATATCTTTTTGACAAACCAATTCACCTTCTTTCCCCACTCGAGTCGTTATCCTAAAACAAAACCAATCTTGAAGATAATTAAAAGCCGATTTCGTAGTAAGTGAAACTTAATTCCAGTGTAATTTACGCTAACATATATATATAGCATATACACTTCTAAATGGTATTGCAAAATGTGATTCAAAGGAGATTTAGAATGACCCCAGTTATAAATAGGCCGTATAAAGGGAATGTTCGAGCTGTGATCTTTGATTGGGCCGGTACCGTTTGTGATTATGGTTGTATGGCACCGGCTGTGGTATTTGTAGAAGTATTTAGGGAGTATGGCGTTAAGATTTCACTGGATGAAGCACGGATTCCGATGGGGGCGAATAAGCGGGAGCATATACAACAGATCATTCAGATTCCAGGAGTTGCCGAGCGGTGGAAAGATGCCAAAGGGGCTGAGTTTTCGCAAGTGGATTTGGAAACGCTGTATAAAAATTTCATCCCAAAGCAGGTTGAATGCATTGCGGATTACTCCGACTTGATTCCAGGTACGCTGGGTACGATGGAAAATTTGCGCGGTCAAGGGATCAAAATTGGATCCTGCACAGGCTATTCCAAAGAAATGATGGATGTGCTCGTGGTGGAAGCCAAAAAGAAAGGGTTTGAGCCGGATGCTGTGGTTTCTTCTACAGATGTCCCTGCGGGGCGGCCACATCCCTTTATGTGCTATAAGAATGCTGTTGATTTAGAGGTGTATCCGTTGGAAGCCTGTGTGAAGGTCGGCGACACGCTTCCGGATATTTATGAAGGATTGAATGCGGGAATGTGGACGGTAGGTGTAACGGTTTCCGGCAATGAGGTAGGATTGTCTGAAACGGATTTAAAAGCGTTGGATGAAAGCAAACTGAATGAATTGAAATCCAAAGCAGAGAAAAAGTTAAAAGATGGCGGGGCGCATTATGTGATTGACAGTGTAGCTGATTTGCTGTCGGTTATTGAGGAGATTAATAAAAGGGTTGCTGACGGAGAAAGACCTTAGATTTTGTTCAATTTATTTTAGTCATCTTTGAATACTGATGCGATTTCATTGAGCCGATTAAGAAATTCAGAGCATTGTTTTAGTTGATGTTGAACATATTCTTCTTCAAATGTAATGAAAGCAACGTAATCACCTTCTTGCCGGTCTTCGAATAATTGATCGTAGAATTTTCCATACTTAACATCAAGTTTATTGGACTTGATAAATGACCGGTGGAATGCAGAACGAACTCCTGAATGTTTTTTAAAAGATTGCCCTTCTTTAAGTAGCGCTGCACTGACAGCATAAAAAACTGAGTAATAAAGACGGTTTATCGCGAAGGAATATGAGCCTGCTTCATATTCGCGATTTGCTGATGCGAGACTATCTTGGGATTTTTTCCACCAGTATTGGATCAATAAAGACTTTTGTTCATCAGGAATCATACCGGAATGCCGTCCCGCATAATTTCATCTTTAATGGGTAATACCGAAATCATCCCTGACTCCCACGTTTCATCATCGACGACTAGTGTACTAAAATTGGTGTTGTAATTGAGGTTCACTTCGAAAACGATGTCCGTAATTTCATGGCGCTCAAAGCGGGAGACCGGTTTATCATTGATAATCAACAAATCGATATCGGATTCAGAATCCGCTTGATTTCTGGAAATGGAGCCATATAAGATGAACTCTTTCGCGTTAAAGCGTACCCTTACTTTTTGTTTGATTTCGTTGAGGGCATCCAATTCAATATCTGATAACATGATAGACTCTACTGTATTCATGACGGTTTGTTTTATATGTTTTGGTTTAATATAGCAGCATTCTTGCATTTGTTTTCGTCCATTGCATTCCATAGTTAGCATGGAATAGATACAGTATTATTCTAATGACTTTTCTATTTTTGGGAACATTTTAGATGAGCAATCCTGTTTGGCAAAAGAATATCAGTGCGTTTCAGGGCGTGAATCCTGCGCTTGCGCTGCATTTAGAGCGAACTCCCCTTCCGGTACAGAATATCCGGATTGAAAAGGCAAAAGACAGTTCTCCTTTATTGTGCGTCATCCATTCGAACCAATTGATTCCATTGGATGATATGAATCATCCAGCCAAGACTGCGAAAGATTGGGTGTTGAATTTGGGGACGAATTGTCTTGCAAACGGGCATGTGATGATTGTTGGGATGGGGTCGGGAT
>CAYVAZ010000107.1:0-1272 GCA_964449065.1 uncultured bacterium | reverse complement strand
GCGTTGTTTCATCATGCCGATCAAGACACTCTGATTTGGATAGTAGAGCCGGAAATTCAAGTGCTGAAAGCAGTCATGCATGTTCAGGATTTGCGGTCATTGATTCAATCCAACCGGGTTCGCTGGCTTGTAGGGATGAGTGGAAAGCAGGTCGCCGAGCGGTTGTTTGAAGGAACAGATTCCAACAAAACCCGTGCGGTTGGTATCCAGATGGCTGTGTATCATCCGGTCTCCGCTTTGTACCAACAGTACATACAGGATTTGTCGAACGAAGTCTCGCAAGCGATCCAGTTTGATGCGCTGAAATTTAAGACGGAAGAATTGCAAGGAAAGGAATTGCTGAAGAATGCGGTCAATAACCTGCCGAACCTAATTAATGGATATTCAGTGCTTTCTCTTCAATCCAAGTTTGCCGGGATTCCAGCATGGGTTATTGCGCCCGGCCCCAGTTTGGAGAACGAATTAGAACATATTAAAAAGCATAGAGACAAGGCTTTAGTTATTGCTGTTGATTCCGCCTTACGAACGCTTCGCCGAAACGGTATCCAACCGGATGCAGTTGTGAGTATCGATTTTACCGAATTAAATGGTAAACATTTTGAAGACGTGAAAGATGATTCTGCTGTATTGGTCTCGTTTGTGGGTGTGCAATCCTCCATTACGGATAAATATTGCGGGAGGACGTTCTTCTGTTTGCATTCGGCGAATCGATTGATGCAAACGATTCCATCTTTAAAGAACCTAGGTCAACTTGAGGCCGTCGGTTCAACAGCCCATTCGGCTTATTTATTGGTGCGGATGATGGGGTGTTCGCCCATCGTGTTGGTTGGGAACGATTTGTCGTTCCCGGAAGATCGATGGTATGCAAAAGGGACGATGCAGTTGGATTTGGAGCAAGAAGGCAGGAAAACAGAACCGTTATTCGATGTGGAAAGCAATTCTGGAACCAACGTAAAAACAAACGCTCTCTACAAAATTTATTTGAATGAATTCGGGAACTTAATCAATAACAGCGGCGGGAATGTTATTAATACATCACAGCATGGCGCCCGAATTGATGGGGTATCGTATCAACGGTTCGGGGAAGTGATACAAGAATATTGTGTTAATGAAGTTGATAAATTGAAACTCAACCCTGAAAACTATCGATCATTTCAATCCAAAAAAGAAGATATCATAATGGAAATGACACTGCTCAAACAGCAATGTTTAGAAATGAAAACAGCGATGACCGATTTACATGAACACGCGCAAAAACTATCATTGATAGAG
>CAYVAZ010000106.1:6466-15116 GCA_964449065.1 uncultured bacterium | reverse complement strand
GCAGTAGCGTAATTAGAGGTTTATTCCTCCTGAACCCTCACCCCGTCCCTCTCCCAGTGGGCGAGGGCGATAGATTCAGCGAACGATGAGAAAAACGGGCATATCATAATGTAGTGCGTAACGTGAATGAGTGATATACCATTTCGGGTGGCGTGCTGATCCACCTTGCTCTATTTAGTTGAGGGATGAACGTAGATGCTATTACCCTATGACCGTGAGTTGCAGGAACCGGAAAGTCTGCTTGAGTGGATCGATGAACTTCCGGTGCAGTTGGAGATCAAAGAGATCGACGATTACCCCAAACGGCCGCTGATATTCTCGGAATACCGCCTGGCGGGGCCGGCGATTGTAATCTACCGCTATTTGCCTCTGGAAGACTGGCTCAACATGCTCGCGCAGCAGTATGTGGGGTTTTACGGAAATTGGTATTACCTTCACATTGCCTATCAATTGTATTTTCATCTCGAAACCAGCGGCGAATACGAAATCAAACGCGGCATTTTGGATTACCTGATGGGCTCGCTCAGCACTCTGGAAGACCGGGCGCACGCGTTTACCCGGCAGGTGCTGGGCACGCTGCACAATCCCGCCAAATATTATGAGATGGTTGAGAAATCGTTCCGCCCGCAGACGTGGGATGTGGACCGCGTTCCGCGATAGTTGTTATGCACCACCAAGGCACAGAAGACCGCGGGAAGAAATCAAAACTTGTTAACCGCGAATGCACGCGAATTAGCGCGAATAAAACGCGAATAAAACGCGAATAAATACTGGAATAATTCCGGTATTTGTGCTTGGTTGTGAATATTTAGGGTTTCATAAAGAGTTACACCCCATCCTTTGTTGATCGATGCTATGATGACATTACCTCAAGAGTTGGAGCAGATTTTTTTAGAGTCTATAAACGCTTATCAGGAGGACAAGAAAATGCCCGTTATTGCGCCGTTTGAACGAATTGCCATGGATAAGGGAATACAAACTGGAAGTCTAAGTGAGGCAAAGGTTTCTCTGCTGGATAACTTGGATGAACGATTTGGTAACATTCCCGAATTCATCAAAGAAAAAGTTGAGAGTATGGATGAAATAACAATCATCCGTCATCTGCGAAGACAAGCATTGAAAGTGGATTCGATAGAACAATTTCAACATCGAATAGATGAGAGTTTAAAATCTTTCGATAATTCCTCGGATTGAAACGCGCTTTATAGCAACCCGCCGGATTCCAAAAGCCTGCATTTCTTGTTATGATTGAGAAGCAATTTTAGAATTACCATCATAACAATCGAGGGAGAAACATGGATAGACGACACTTTATACAAACATCGGGCGGTGCGTTGGCTGCCACCGCGGCCGTTGCCAATCTATCGGAAGGGGCGCATCACGTGAAAGGAAAATTTGATATCTCCATCGCCGCATGGTCATGGAACAAAATGTTTCGCGGCAAAAACAACTTCGTAAACCGGCCGATGGCGGATCAAATCGATCTGGCCAAAGAAGCGGGTGTGACCGGGTTGGAACTGGTGAACCAATACTTTCAATCGCCCACCAACCGGTATTTGAATGGGTTCAAAAAGAAAGCCGATGACGAAGGCATCAAAATTCTTTTGGTTATGATCGACGGCGAAACGGATATGAACTCACCGGATTTGAAAGACCGCAAACAGGCGTTTATCGATCACCGCAAGTGGGTGGATATCGCGGCGGTGCTGGGGTGCCATTCGGTGCGCTGCAACGCGGGGTATTTCAGCGGCAATATCTCCTCGGAAGACAGCATGAAATACGCGGCCGAGTCGTTCAGTGAATTGAGCGAATACGCCATGCAGTACAATATGAACGTCATCATCGAAAACCACGGCGGCTTGTCGTCTGATCCCGAATGGCTGGTGGGCCTCATGAAAATGGTGGACCGGAATAACTTCGGCACCTTACCCGATTTCGGAAACTTCCCGCATGACAATCATCAATACAAAATTGATATTTACAAAGCGGTGGATAGGATGATGCCGTATGCCAAAGCGGTCAGCGCCAAGTGTTTTGATTTTGATGAAGACGGCAACGAAAAATTCATCGATTTCGAGAAGATGATGGAAATTGTTTTTAAACATAACTATCATGGTTATGTTGGGGTTGAATATGAAGGCGGCCGGTTGAATGATATCGAAGGCGTTGCGGCATGCATTAAGCTGTTGAAACGCTTTCAGGCGTAAGAAAAATCAAATTGCTTGTAAAAAGGGCATCCACATCGGATGCCCTTTTTGGTTTTTTTCGCGATTACTTAAAATAAATTGAATGAAACCATCTTTGCCATTCTTTCGCTGGGCTTACGCTGCGCTTACACTATTTCATACATGGCTACTAAAATGGACGTAATTGGTCAGCCGTTTGAAGAGAGATTCCCCCTCCCAAGCCTGGGAGGGGTTAGGGGAGGGTTGATCCGGGTTTTGGAAGAAAGTGCCTTAACCCCCTCCTAGCTTCTCCCATTGCATTGGAGGAGGAATAAGGAACCTCTTCTTGATTTTTTACTTCACACCGCTGACTTGTTACAAATGGACTATGACTTGAATAAAGAACAAAATCATGGCTGATCGTTCCATTATAGAAATCAATCAAAGCGCGCTTGCGAAGACCAGCCCCAAAGAAGCGGAGACCATTGCAGGGTATATGCCGCAGGTGGATGGGCGGCTGTACCCTACCGTGCCGGTGAAGGATTCTTATCTCAACGTAACGTTTCCGGTGCAGGGAACGACAGGAGCGGCGTTGTTTAACAGCGCGGAACCGAAGAATGAAATCGCATTTTGGGTATCCAAACACAAATTGGATGAGAATGCGTTCCATGCGGCAATCTTGGTGGGATTTGAATTGGGGTATCTGGCGAAAGAGATTATCAAGCGGCTGCCGGAACATGGGGTACTGGCAATCGTAGAGCCGGACCCAATCGTGTTTTTTACCGCCTTTTGCCATACCGATCTTTCCGTCTTGTTGGGGGATAAGCGTGTTCATTTGATCATCGGGCAACCGGTGGAAAAAAGTGTAGAGAGCATTGGCAGAGAACTCAAATGGATGCGGTTTTTGACCCTGCCCTACGCGTTTGTGGTTTCTCCCTATATGGAAAAACGCAATCTCGAGTTTGTGAAAAACCTGGGCAAGCATTGGCGGGATTGTTTGCAGCGGGAAATCATGTACCGCAATTCGCGGATCGAGCACAGCTCGCAGGTGGTGGCGAATACGGTTGCCAATTCGTACGCGATTACACAATATCCCGGTGTTTCTTCCTTGTTTTATCATTTTCGCAATTTGCCTGCCATGCTGGTCTCAGCGGGACCATCGCTGGATGACAATTTGGATACCATTAAACTGCTGCAAGAGCGCTTTTTGATCTGCTGCGTGAACACGGCCTATCCGGTGCTGCGGCGAAAGGGGATCGAGCCGCATATTGTCATTACCATGGACCACCAAGAGCGAAACATTATGTCGTTTCAAGAGTTCGCTCCAACGCCAAAGACCTATTTGATTGCCGACCCGCGCATTCAGCCGGAAATTATTCGGCGCTTTCATCCCCGCGTGTTTTTGGCCTCATGGAAAACCACGACTGAAGTGACCGGCGAACCGCAGCCTATCGGACAGATTCCCGTGCCGGAAAAAAGCGGCAATGCTTTTTATGAATGGCTGCAACAACAGATTGGGGCGAAAGGGGATGTGTTCGGTTCGGGGAGCGTGGCGGTGGCGGCGTTTCATATTTTATGCCGTTTGGGAGTGAAAGAGGTGATATTGGCGGGGCAGGATTTGGCGTACAGCGATCAAAAGGCGTATGCCTCGGGAACGATTAATGATCCGAAAGCCCAAGCCCAAAGCGCGCAAACGGTTGAATCCACCGAAGGGAACATGGTTGGCACCAGCGAACCACTCTATCTATATAAACATCTGCTGGAGCATGAAATCGCGCGGTTTCAAATTCCAGTTTTGAACACCAGTTCGGGGGCGGTGATTCGCGGTACGATCACAACGCGGTTGTCTTCATTGGATTCGGAATTGCCCAAGCAGATCCCCAATATCCCGGAAATATTGCGGTCGCTGCATCAAAGTTACCGACCCAACTGGGATCACATCGATTTGCAGCGGCGGTTGGAAGGCGCGGTAACGCGCCTGCGTGCATTGTCGGAAGACGCGCGCTATACTATTAATGATCTTCCGGAAGACTGGCGGGACCGCATGAGGGCTTCCGAAACCAAAGAATGGGTGAAGCGGCTGGAAGAAAAAATTCAAACCCTTCAATCGCAGCATAGCGAAGCCTTTTGGATGATGAACGAATTATTGCAGGAATCGCATTTTAAATTTGAAGAGGGAACTTGGCAGGTATTGACAATGAAACAAGAAGCGGAAAAACTTCTGCTTCGGCTGGAAAATCATGTGATGGTGTTTGATGAATTTGTAAAACAGAGCAATGTTTTAATCAGTTTGTTGGAAGATCAAATAGAAGTCTTGGACAAAATGTGATTTCCAGAGATAATATGAAGTTGGAATGTATCGCACAATTCAATTGAGATGAAATGAGAGAAGGATTCGCGTTAGATAAAACATGAAACCGATTATTACGTTACACAATCTTCCCCACACATTTCCAGAATCGATGCTGGAAGTGATGTTGTTTTACCATAACATACACTACAAACAGGTTGCATTCGAACCGGAAGAACAGCCCCGGAATGGAAAAACCGCGTATGTTCTTCTGCAAAGCCCTAAAAATGTCAAATTCGCGCTGCGGTCATTAAATGATTGTGAAGTTGCGGATTGCTTCTTGAAGGCCGAACGGGCAAATAATCAAGCAGAAGATCTATTCAGCGCTCCATCCAAATCAAGGGAAGTCAATCTGATAGAATCCAAATCAATACAATCCACCCCGATAGAATCCAAACCGAAAGAAGCCATTGGCATTCCGGTAAAGGATCATATTTCGATTGATGATCTTACCCCAGAGCAATGTTTATTTGAGGCAATGGATCTGCATAAAATCTTGCAGCGGAATTTGAAGGAACAGCGGTTTGAGAAGGCGATGCCGATTCAAGCGCTGGCGATTCCCCCGGCATTGGAAGGGCGGGACGTGATTGGGAAAGCGCAGACAGGCACCGGCAAAACGCTGGCGTTTGCCCTGCCGATGATCAACCGGTTTATTGAAACCGGCGGAGGACAGGGAATGAAAGGGTTAATTTTAACGCCCACCCGCGAACTGGCGGTCCAAATCCATGAAGTGATAACCGGCTTATTAAAAGATACCGGACTCGCAACGGTTGTGGTGTATGGCGGAGACAGTATCCATGAGCAAATGCTGCTGTTGAAGCAGGGAATGGATATCATCGTCGCGACTCCGGGCCGGTTGTTGGATATGCAGGAACGCCGGCGTATCCGGATCGATTCGGCGGAAATGTTGGTGCTGGATGAAGCCGACCGGATGCTGGATATGGGGTTTCAGCCGCAACTGCAAAAAATTTTGAAGGCATTTTATGTCCATCCGCAAACGCTGATGTTTTCCGCGACGATTTCTCCACCGTTGAAAAAATTAATGACCTCGATGCTGGATGAACCAGTATATGTTGAAGCCGGCAATCCCAATATGGTACCGTTGGATGCCATTTCACAGGAATCGTATTATGTGCACAGCGATGATAAAAACGAACGGTTGTATGACATCTTGGATCAAGAAACGGGTCCTATCATTGTGTTTGCCAACATGAAGCGCAGTGTGGAAAAACTGTACCAGCAATTAAAGCGGGAAGGCTATCCGGCCGTGCGCATCCATGGAGATATTCCGCAAGCCGATCGTTCGCGGGCTGTGAACGCGTTTAAACGGGGGGATTATCAAATCTTGGTGGCAACCGATGTCGCGGCGCGGGGGTTGGATATAGAGGGAGTCGCGCATGTCGTCAATTTCGACCTATCGGATACGCCGGAAGACCACCTGCACCGCATCGGCCGAACCGCCCGTGCGGGAGCCAGCGGCAAAGCGACTACCTTTTTGCAGCCGAGTAAAAAGAAAAGCCATAAGTCATTTCACGGTGTGTTGGGGCGCGGAAATTAAATCGGTTTTTTTTATGCAATTGTGTCAACAGGCCGCAAATGGAGATTAAGCGTCCCCCAAAATCATCCGCGAAAATATGTTTGAACAGAAGCAAAACTACTCGTGAACGAATCGTACCTTGAATTTCTTCATCATTGAACTTTGCCAAATCAAACAAATTAAAATCAAAGTGAGGCGTGAAGGTATCCAACCCCTCCGGGATATCCACCAAGGATGCGAAGTTTGTCTCAGAAGTCCATTTGGGTTTTCCGTGATAAATGACGACCGGGAATATAAACGGCAACGGCTTTCCTTTTTCTTTTATCTTTTCCCATATCTGATACAAATACCCCAGCAAATCATAGGAAACGTCCGGTTCATGATAACTTTTATGTTCAAGGAGAATGTAGATATATACGGTTTTATTTCCGCTTTTGCTTTTGGCTTTGAGCAAGAGGTCGGAATACATTTTACCCAATTTCGCATTGATGAAGGATTCTCCGGTTTGTTCCAATGTGCCGGGTTGAATCAGATCGGCAATAGCCGGGATATTGGACAGCAATATATCCTCGGCTAAATCCATACGGGAAAACGTTCGGCTAAAAAACCGGTCATGAGGCTGATGGATTTCCGTCATGAAGTTTTATCCTATTTTGATGTAACAAATGGTAAATGTCGGCAGTCACAACGGCAAGATATTGTGGATTCATCTCGCCGGCATTTTTTACAGTAAAAATCAGGTCTATGACCATTTATCAGACGCATACACATGAGTGAGTTTTCGCTAAAATTTGTTCAATTTCCTTTCCTGCTCCAATTAAAACCTTTGATTCTACACGGCCTTATGTATGCTTTGGATGGTAAGTATACAAGATATTTAAGGATATCCCTTGAAAGCGCTGTTTGATCCCAATTTTCCGTTTCAGCCCAAATCGTTCCCTTTTTTTTACGGCTGGGTTATTTTGTTCATCAGCACGGTCGGTATCGTGATGAGTTTGCCCGGTCAGACGATGGGCGTGAGCGTGTTTACCGATTTTTTGATCGATGTGCTGAACCTATCACGTGGGCAACTCAGCATGGCCTATATGTTTGGAACGATTACCAGCGGCTTGATATTGCCATACAGCGGCCGGTTGTTTGATGTGGTAGGGGCGCGGGTGATGATTGTGTGCGCGAGTTTGCTCTTGGCGCTTACGCTGATGGGATTAAGCGCCTGCGATTGGATGATTGCCATGTTGAATCTAAATGGCGGCGGTTGGTTTAGCACCGCGATGCGCTTTTTGCTGATCTTTACCGGCTTCTTTTTGCTACGCTATTCGGGACAAGGGTTGATTGCGATGATCTCGCGTGCGATGTTGGGGAAATGGTTTAACCGCAGGCGGGGAATGGTGTCGGGGATTAGCAGTGTTGTGGCGTCTTTTTTCTTTGCGGCGGCGCCAGTTTTATTGAATGAGTTCATATTGTTGTATGACTGGCGGGGCGCTTGGTTGCTTTTGGCGGTGATTACTCTGGGAATGGCTGTGTTTGGTTGGCTGCTCTTTCGCGACAATCCCGAAGAGTGTGGTCTGTGGATGGACGGCGCCGCAACCAATCCCGAAGAGGAGCATGACCCTACAAACAAATTCGTCATTCACAAAGAGTTTACGCTGGAAGAAGCACGCCGCACATTTTCGTTTTGGGTGTTTAATTTGGGACTCTCGGCATTTTCGATGATCACGACTGCCATTACCTTTCATGTGGTGTCGATTGGAGAGGAATCCGGCATTGGCCGGGAAGCGGCACTTTCGATCTTTTGGCCGATGGCGGTGATTGGTGTGGTCATGAATTTGGTGTTTTTGGTTCTCAGCGATCATGTGAAATTGAAGTATTTTTTGGCGTTTTTTATACTTTGGATGGGGTTAGGCACGTACGGTATCCTGTCATTTGACGATCCGGTGGGATATTGGCTGGTTATTACGGGATACGGAATCTGCAGTGGTATTTTTTCGCCGATGGTAGTGGTATTGTGGCCGAAGTTTTACGGCCGGAAACACTTGGGCGCCATCAGCGGGTTTAACATGTCTTGCATGGTGATCGCCAGCGCGGTCGGGCCGTTTATCTTTGCCGAATCGTTTGAACTGTTGGGCAGTTACGATGTGGGAATATATGTCTGTTTAGCGATTCCTGTGATACTCTTCATACTGTCTTTCTTTGTCGTGAATCCTCAAACCCAATTGCAAGAGGCATGATGGAAGGCTGGATCAAGGCATATTTGAAACGCTTGGAGAACATGCCGGCGGATTTTTTATTGACTGAGTTGAGCATCCTTTGCTTTGCGGTGAAAACCATTCCGGCAGTGATACTGGCTCTAGTTTCATCCGTACCGGTACAAACCACGACCGATTTTCAGATGGAGCAGGAAAGCGGCTTTTTCGTCGTGATGACGGCTACGTTTCTTGCACCCCCGTTGGAAACCGTGATGGGACAATGGCTGCCGGTTTTGCTTTTGTCTTTCTTTACAAAAAATATCCATACGCTTTTGTTTCTCCCAACGCTTTGGTTTGCGCTTTGGCATTTGTATGCGGGGTGGGTATCGGTGTTTATCGTGTTTTTTCCGGG
>CAYVAZ010000106.1:0-6366 GCA_964449065.1 uncultured bacterium | reverse complement strand
TTGGTCGATACCGAAACCACCGGACTTTCGTTGGAAGATGAGATGGTGGAGATCGGCTTGCTGCTCTTCACGTTTGACCGCGATTCGGGAGAGATTATGGAAGTCTTGGACGAATACAGCGGGCTTAACGAACCAAAACTCACCACGAACCAAGAAGCGCAAGCGGTGCACGGCATCCCGCCGGAGATGCTGAAAGGGAAGACCTTTGACGACGCCAAAATCAACGGGATGTTCGGTAAAGCGGAAATTGTGATCGCTCACAATGTCGAGTTTGACCGCCCGTTTGTAACCAAAGTCTATCCTTCCGCGGGAGAGAAAGACTGGTATTGCAGCATGAGCGGCATTGCGTGGAAGAAAAAGGGATTCATCAACCGCAAGCTGCAGGATTTGATCAAAGCGCATGACATTCAAATCGGGCAGGCGCACCGCGCGCTGGATGACGTCAAAGGCACCTTCGATCTGCTCTGCAAGAAAGACAAAGCAAGCGGCAAACCCTATATCTGTGAGTTGATGCGGAACGGGCCGTTTGTGTTGAAGGTATGAGATGCATAAATGTATGGCTAATTATTTCGTTCTAATTATTTCGTTTGAATAAAAAGACATTGTCATTAACAAAAGAGTCTTCCAAATTACAGGCGCAGTTGATTGTATAAATGGCGAACCGGAAAAAAGTCAAAAAATGTGATATAGGCATGTTGCCTACATCACAATATAGGCACTCGTGCTATTGTCCATTTTACTTTTTCCCAGGTATTATTCCATAATTATTTTCAAAAAGAGAAGCGATTAAACCGTTTTGATTCATTTTGCAGGAGATGGATGTATCCCTTCAATTGTTCCTAAATCAAATAATTTTTTTAAACATTCATGCTTAAAGTTCACAAATATATATGAAATTTACAGAGATTGCTATCACAGTGTAATATGGATTTATGGTCAATCTTTCCTGAGCCATTCTGGCTCAGTCTGTCCTCAACTCCAATCCGGCATCCATCAAAAATAATCGCTATTTCACTGATATTATTGCAATTAAGCATCATCAACCGACAAGTTGGAATACCATTTGCATTGTACAATAACCGAAGAAAAAAATATTTGGCGTAAGTCAACATAATTAAGGGTTTTATGATGAAAATCCGTATGCTATATGTTTGTATATGTGCTGTCGCTCTGACACAGGCTTTTTGCCTGGCAGAGGCGAAGTATGACCGCCGTACCCCGGTGGTTGAAGCGGTCGAAAAAGCCCTTCCCTCCGTCGTCAACATCAGCACGACCAAAGAGGTAACAGTACGACAGTCACCGTTCGGTATGCGTTCACCATTTTTTGATTTCGGCTTCCCATTTCGCGACCGCACCTATCAACTTGAAGGTCTCGGTTCCGGCGTGATTGTCGAGGGCGGATACATCATCACCAACAATCATGTGGTTGACTATGACTTCGGCCCTGCCGATAAAATTTTTGTTACGATCTATGGAGAAAACAAACCGCACGAAGCCGTTTTAGTCGGTACCGATCCGATGGATGATATCGCGGTTCTTCAGTTTAAAGGCAAGGTAGATTACACACCGCTTCCCTGGGGACGTTCCGATGACCTCATGGTCGGTGAAACCGTCATCGCGATGGGCAGTTCACTGGGACAGCCGTTTACGGTGACAGAAGGTATTATCAGCGCTCTCGACCGGACGATCGAAGGCGCGGAAGGCGTACACTTAAGCAACCTGATTCAAACCAACGCCGATATCAACCGTGGCAACAGCGGCGGCCCATTGGTCAACATCAATGGAAAATTCATTGGCCTCAACACCGCCATTATGTCGCCTTCCGGCGGGTCAGTCGGATTGGGGTTCGCCATACCTATCGCGCGTGTGAAGAAAATTTTCGACTACTGGGTACACAAAAAACTAACGGTTGAGGATCAACTCAAAATCTACCTGCAGGATTTAACGGCGCAGTTGGTCTACTTTTATCATGAAGAATACCCCAACCTGCGCGATGAAAAACTGCATGGCGTGGTCATTACCGAAGTCATCCCCGGCGGGCTGGCTGACGGCAAATTGCAAAAGATTGATATCATCACATCCGTAAACGAAACCCCCATTCGCAATCGGCGTGAGTTTTCCGACGCGTTGGATTTACTGAGCGGCAGATCGGTGGATTTGGGCATTATTCGAGACGGCAAACGCCAAACCATCACGATCCGCTTTGGTGAGCAAACCATCACCACGGTGGATTTTTTGGGGATGGAACTGCAAGAACTGGATGCCCATTGGCGCAAACGGCTTGATGCTCCCCCGCAATGGAATTTCCCAGTTGTCACTTCGGTCCATGCCGAAAGCATTGCCGGGCGAGAAGGCATCCAACGCGGTGACGTGCTGGAAAGCGTTCGCATTCACAACCGGATCTATGAGATTTATGACCTGGATGACATTGGGAAAATTCATGAAGCCATCGAACCGAATCAGCCGGTCATGGTCGAAGTATTGCGCAAACGCAACACCTACAACCGCAATGAACTCAGCTGGAGAAGGCTTGTGTTTCGCTTTGTTCCGAAAACGGAATTACGCGGGTAGGTTAACAAGGTGTCATTAAGGTGGCAATTATGGCTGAAGAATCGATGAACGCAAAACAAATCAAGTTTGCCTTAGAAGAGAAATGGAACGAAGAACAAGAACACCCAAACGGGAAAGGCGATGAAACGATGACGGACGAGACCTTGCAGGAACAAAAAGTACAAGAAGAACAACATACAAATGAAGACGATGTGCAAGCGCACAACGCAAACGAACAACAAACTTCCCGTCCGGATACAGGAGGTGATTTCGAAGAACTCGCAAAAACCGTCCGGGAACGGGACGATTATCTTGAACATCTAAAACGCCTGCAAGCGGAATTCGACAACTTCCGCAAACGCACACAGCGCGAGAAAGAAGACATGCGCTCGTACCTGTTGCAAAACTTCCTGGAGCAGTTGCTCCCGGTGGTGGATTCATTCGGCCGCGCGCTCGAAACCGCCAATCAATCGCAGGATCTCGATTCGTACCGTCAGGGTGTGGAAATGGTGTACAGCCAATTGACCGGTATTTTAAAAGAAAACGGGCTGGAAAAAATCGAATCGGTCGGGCAGCCGTTTGACCCCAATCTGCACGAGGCAGTCGCCCAAGTCGAAACCGAAGAGCAGGAACCGGGTCATATCGTAACAGAATTCTCCCCCGGATACAAACTCAAAGACCGGGTCATCCAAGCCCCCAAAGTGCAGGTAGCCATCGCGCCTGCTCAGCAAGAAGATAAAAAAAGTGAAGAAGATTCAGAAGAATGATTCGTTGAAGAAATAATAAATGACAAGGAGATGATAAAATGGGTAAAGTGATAGGCATTGATTTAGGAACGACAAACTCAGTTGTTGCAGTTATTGAAGGCGGAGAACCGCAAGTAATTTCCAACGCGGAAGGCAACCGCACCACCCCATCCGTGGTCGCGTTTACCGACAGCGGCGAACGCTTGGTCGGCCAGGTCGCCAAACGCCAGGCGATCACCAACCCGGCACGTACCATCTATTCTTCCAAACGCTTCATCGGCCGTACGATTTCAGAAGCGGATGAAGAAATCAAAAAAGTACCCTATAAAGTCGTCAGCGGCAAAGAAGGCAAAGCCTCGTTTGAAGTCGATGGCAAGACCTATTCGCCGGAAGAAATCGGCGCGCGCGTTCTGCAGAAAATGAAACAAACCGCCGAAGACTATTTGGGCCAAGAAGTCACCCAAGCCGTGATAACCGTACCGGCCTACTTTAACGACAGCCAGCGCCAATCCACCAAAGACGCCGGCAAAATCGCCGGTCTCGAAGTCTTGCGGATTATCAACGAACCCACAGCTGCCGCGTTGGCGTATGGTTTGGATAAAAAGAATGATGAAAAAATCGCCGTATTTGACTTTGGCGGCGGCACCTTCGATATCTCCATCCTCGAACTCGGCGAAGGCGTGTTTGAAGTGAAATCCACCAACGGTGATACCCACCTCGGCGGTGATGATGTTGACTTGGTCTTGATTGATTACATCGCCGAAGAATTCAAAAAAGAAAACGGGATCGACATCCGCAACGATCCCATGGCATTGCAGCGCCTCAAAGACGCGGCCGAAAAAGCCAAATGCGAACTGTCATCCGCGATGGAAACATCCGTCGATATTCCGTTTATTACCGCAGACAACACCGGGCCGAAACACTTGCAGCAAAAAATCACCCGCTCGAAATTCGAGCAGTTGATCGGCCCCTTGGTGGAACGCACGATGGGGCCATGCCGCAGCGCGCTGCAAGACGCCGGTCTGCAAGCCTCCGATATTGATGAGGTAATTCTCGTCGGCGGCTCCACCCGGATTCCGCTGGTGCAGCAAAAAGTGAAAGAGTTGTTCGGCAAAGATCCGCACAAAGGCGTGAATCCGGATGAAGTGGTTGCCATCGGTGCCGCCATTCAAGGCGGTGTGTTAACCAAAGACGTCAAAGATGTCTTGCTGCTTGATGTGACTCCTTTGTCACTGGGCATCGAAACGCTTGGCAACGTGTTCACACGCTTAATTGAGCGTAACACCACCATTCCGGCGAAGAAGAGCCAAACCTTCTCGACAGCAGCCGACAATCAAACCGCGGTGACGATTAAGGTCTTTCAAGGCGAACGTGAAATCGCTTCTGAAAACCGGTTGATTGGTGAATTCAACTTGGAAGGCATCCCGCCGGCACCACGCGGTATGCCGCAAATTGAAGTATCATTCGATATCGATGCCAATGGCATCTTGCACGTAAGTGCCAAAGACCAGGCAAGCGGCAAAGAACAAAAAATCCGCATCGAACACTCCAGCGGTTTGTCGGAAGATGAAATCAACCGCATGGTCAAAGATGCCGAATTGCATTCGGAAGAAGACAAGAAGAAAAAAGAAGAAGCCGGTGTCCGCAACGAAGCCGACAACTTGGTCTATGCCACCGAAAAATCATTGAGCGAACACGGCGATAAAGTCTCGCCTGAGATCAAACAAAAGATCGAAACCGCGCGCGATGAGTTGAAAACCGCGCTTGAATCCGGCACAATCGATGACATCAAAGCCAAGAAAGAGGCCTTGGAACAAACCAGCCAAGAACTGGGCAAAGTCATCTACGAAGAAATGGCGAAACAGCAAGCCGCGGCAGGCGGCGCAGCGGGCCAAGCCCAGCCGGATATGGGCGCGCAACCGGAAAGCGGTGGAGCAGCCGGTGAGAGCAACTCTTCTTCCACAAACACAACAAGTGATGAAGATGTCGTCGATGCCGAATACACGGTTGAAAGCGAAGACAAGAAGTAATCTGAAGACCGCTACGCTATGACAACAGCGCGTAGCGCGGGACAGATATAGCAGAACGGATGCGCGGCGAATGCCCGCTGCGCGTCCCCCGTTGCTTCAAGGAGACGAAGATGCCGCTGCCCAAACCGGATGAACGCTACACGTATGATGACTACGTCACCTGGGGTGATGACGAGCGGTGGGAAATTATTGACGGCTATGCCTACAACATGGCCCCCGCGCCGAAACTGGATCACCAGGATGTTTCCGGAAACATACTTGCATTTCTTAAGCAAAAACTGAAAGGAGAAAAATGCAAAGTGTTTTGCGCGCCCACGGATGTCGTATTTTCAAAACACGATGTCGTGCAGCCGGATGTCTTTGTGGTGTGTGATCCGAAAAAATTAGAGAACAGAAAAAACGTGCAGGGCGCGCCCGATTTGATTTTTGAGGTTCTAAGTGATTCGACGGAAAAAAAAGACCGCAAAATAAAAAAAGAACTCTATGCGGTGCATGGAGTCAGAGAATATATTTTAGTAAATATAGAATCATCATTTGCCGAGCGGTTCTTATTGCGGCAAAATCAACAATACGATTCCGGCACCGTCTTCGACACGGATGAAACCATCGAACTACAAAGCCTGGAAGGAGTGTCTTTACCCCTGACAGAAATATTTGCAACAGAAGAAGAGAAAACCACAGACGAAGCTGTCTGATCAAGTACAATAGTATTCTTTTATTTTAACCCATGAGGTGAAATGCAATGCCGACATACGAATACGAATGTGAAAAGTGCGGACACGAATTTGAACAATTTCATTCCATTAAGGATGACCCCATCAAAACCTGTCCGGTATGCAACAACGATAGCGTACGCCGCCTGCTAGGCATCGGCGCGGGAATCATCTTTAAAGGCTCCGGATTCTACGAAACCGATTACAAGCGCAAAGACTCGGAATCTTCCAAAAATGGAAAAGAAGATGCGAAATCCGATAAAACCGAAAGCAAAGCGGATTCAAAATCGGATAAGAAAAAAGAGAAAAAATCAGATAGTAAAAATA
>CAYVAZ010000105.1:0-15137 GCA_964449065.1 uncultured bacterium | reverse complement strand
TTTAAACCCGGAACAACATTTGAAATGATTTGGAGACGGTACACGTTTGACCGCCTGTTGCGCTTACTGCTCTTGGATGCTATTGAACGAATTGAATTTTCCGTGCGAACCTTGTTGGCCTATCACTTCAACCATTCCAATTAAAAGGGAAGATTATATGGTTCATAATTAGTGTAAAATAAGCAAGATTTGCAACAGATTGATACGCATAGACTTCCTGTTTATTTTTTATTTATTGCAATTATATTGCAATTATTGAACGCAGATCAACATCCCGTTCTTGTCAATTGAAAAACACAGGCTATCTTTACACCCGCATCCAAATTTTTGTGAGGAAGAAGAGAATCATGGAACGAACGTTATTGTTAGTAAAACCGGATGGGGTACAACGAAAATTGGCAGGAGAGGTCATTCAACGCCTGGAAAAACGCGATTGGACGTTGGTGGGCATGAAATTGATGAAAATTCCCAAAGAATTGGCCGAAGAGCATTACGGTGAGCATAAAGAAAAACCGTTTTTCGGCGAATTAATTGAATACATCACCAGCGGCCCGGTGGTCGCCATGGTGTGGCAAGGCGACGACATCATCACTGCGGTACGCACCATGATGGGCAAGACCAATCCCATCGAAGCCGCTCCAGGAACCCTGCGCGGCGACTTCGGCAACAACTTCACCCGCAATTTGGTGCACGGCAGCGATTCTCCCGAAAGCGCCAAACGTGAGGTTGCGTTGTTCTTTAAAGATGATGAATTGGTTCAGTGACAAGATTCGTAAGGATTTAGTTGACACCGTTTATTTTGTGCTATAATTTATCTCGCAAATTAGATCTGGCAGCGTAGCTCAACCGGTTAGAGCGCACGGCTCATATCCGTGAGGTTTGGGGTTCGATTCCCTACGCTGCTATCTTCTCCCTCCGTTTCACTTCGTTTCATTCTCAGTATAATTTTCCAGCGATCATTTTGTTCATGCAATCCACCGATTGCACAAATCCTATGGAAGATGAGGTACCCATGACCAATTCAGCAGAATGGATAGCGAAAGCGGCACAGTATATTCCCGGTGGGGTTAACAGCCCGGTTCGGGCTTGGAACGCGGTAGGGGGAGACCCGTTTTTTGTGGCTGAGGCAAAAGGCAGCAAACTCACCGATACCAGCGGCAAGGTGTATACGGATTATGTCTGTTCGTGGGGGCCGTTGATTTTAGGCCATGCGCATCAAGAAGTGGTTTCGGCGGTGCAAACCGCGGCGGCGAAAGGTTTGTCGTTCGGCGCGCCATCCCCTCTCGAAGTGCAGTTGGCGGAGATGGTGGTCAATACGGTGCCGTCCGTGCAGAAGGTGCGGTTGGTGAATTCCGGTACAGAAGCAACCCTCAGCGCGGTGCGGCTGGCGCGCGCGTATACCAAGCGCGATAAACTGATCAAAATGATCGGCGGCTATCACGGCCATCATGACGCGTTGCTGGCCAGCGCTGGTTCGGGAATTGCGACGCTTTCCATCCCCAGCACACCGGGTGTGCCCACCTCCGTAGTAGAAGATACGATTCTGGTTGAGTTTAATGATGCCGAAGCGGTAAAAACCGCGTTTGAAAAATGTCAGGGTGAAATCGCCGCTGTCATTCTGGAACCGGTTGCCGGAAACATGGGCGTTGTTCCGCCGGAACCGGGGTATTTGGATTCACTGCGGCAGATCACGCTTCAACACGGCGCTTTGCTGATCTTTGATGAAGTGATGAGCGGCTTTCGGGTCGCCAAAGGCGGGGCGCAGGAACGCTATCAAGTCCTGCCCGATCTCACTACGCTGGGAAAAGTCATCGGCGGGGGGATGCCCATCGGCGCCTACGGCGGCAGGGCGGACATTATGGATAGGATTGCCCCGGCGGGTGATGTGTATCAAGCCGGAACCCTCTCCGGAAATCCGGTAGCGGTGTCTGCCGGGATCACGACACTTCAGTTAATCTCCAACGATCATTTCTACGCCAGCCTGGAAAAGAAAACCGCCTATCTCGTCCAGGGGCTGTTTGAGAAAGCGCGCGAGGCCGGCGTGCCCATTCGCGTGAACGCGGTGGGTTCGATGATGACGGTGTTCTTCAGCGAAGAACCGATCCGGAATTTTGCCTCCACCCAGAAAATGGATACGGAGAAGTTCGCTACGTTCTGGCGCTCAATGCTGGAGCAAGGCGTGTACCTGCCGCCTTCCGCTTATGAAGCGTGGTTTGTATCCAGCGCCCACACCGAACATGATATCGATATGACTGTCCGCGCCGCCGCAGAGGCGTTTAAAGCGGCGGCGGGGTAAAACAATTCAGGTAGAAATTTACAAGTAATCTATGGTCTTCATCCTGGTAATGTTTTTGTTATTACGGCGTATGAGTTAATCAGTAATACCAACTGAAAACAAAATTTTCGGGAAAGCATAATTAAACTATGGGGGGCTTGCGTCAGCAACCCTCCATTTCTGACCGGCATGTTCAAAGCATTCCTTTCACTTGCCTATAGGCGCTTACCTGTTTGGCTTACCAGGAGGTTTACCCTCCCATCCTGCTGTTTTAATCCCCCCCTTTACATGGGGGAACTTTTAAAACTCGAGGCCGGCATCGAGGTGGAGGTTGGATTTCATCATTTCATCCCAGGTGACGATGCGTTCTTCGTAGGCGGCGATGCGGCCTAAGATTCCGGTTAGGGTGCTTTTCACCGCTTGTTCGGATTCGTTGACGAAATTGCCGCCGCGGATGCTTTCTTCAAACGCTTTCATCTTGGGTACGGTCGAACTTCCGAGCGGGTTGTCACTGTCTGAGCGCCAGGCCTTGTCTCCATAAATTTGCGGGTAACCGCTGTAGGGCGAATCGGCCACGCCTTTGGTACCGAAGATGCGTTCGCGGGTGTCGCTCCAACCGCGTAGAAACTGGGTGGAAGCGAAATCAAGTTTGACATCGTTGGGGTACCAATAGGTGACGATGAAATGGTCATAGCAATCGCCCACATCGACACGGGCTTTGCGGCCGCCGGTTCCCACGGCTTTGACGGGGTGGTCTTGCAAGTACCAGTTGCAGATATCCAGCACATGCACGTTTTGCTCGACGATGATGTCGCCGGAAAGGGTGATATCAAACACCCAATTGCGCAGGCGGTTTTCCTGTGCGCTGGCACCTTCGACGCCGCGCGGGCCGAGGCGTCCGGTGTGGAAGTAGGCCTGCCCGCAGACCGGTTCGCCGATATCGCCTTTGTGGATGCGTTCAGCCACCCCTTGGAACTGCTTGCTGAAACGGATTTGGTGGCCGACCATCAGGCTGAGTTTGCCGTTGGCTTTTTTTCCGGCTTCCAATACGCGGTTCGATCCATACACATCCACGCTGGTGGGTTTTTCCAAATACACATGTTTGCCCGCCTTGACGGTGGCTTCCAGATGTTCGGGGTGGAAGTAGGGCGGGCTGGTGATGAGGATCATATCGACATCGGATTGCAGCAACTCGTTATGCGCATCCGGTCCTTGGTATTTGCGGGAATCTTCGATCTTGGGTCCGCCGAGGCCGACTTGGCGTTTGCCGATGCTGTCTTGGAACCAGTCCAAGCGGTCTTGGAAGAGATCGGCCAGCGCGACAACGTGGGTTTTGGTGGAACGGATAAAATTATTGGCGTCGGAATTGCCGCGGCCTCCACAGCCGATGACACCGAGTTGCAGCGCCGAATTGGCTTCCACAGACAACGCGGTTTTGGCGCTGATACCGATGAGTCCGGCTGCAACCGACGTGTTTTTGACGAAATCACGTCGGGTATATTGATGGGATGAATTGGTGTTCATGAAAATAGCTCCTTCACGATGAAATGGTTATATCATCATATAAGAAGAAGTGTATTTCATCCAACCCTAGGAGGCAGTGGCGAGTGGGTTTGATGCAGGCGATTTTGATAAACCGCGAATGCACGCGAATACACGCCAATAACGGTTGTGTCTATTTGGAAGGAAGCGTGTTTGAAGATTTAACGTTCTGTCATGAACGTGAATAAAATCGAATCCCCCCAATACACTAACAGGCAAAATGTGTCGGGTAAGGTGAAAATTCCGTGGCTCGGCGGGAGCCTCGCCCTCCCAATCTAACCCGGCATAATGACTCGGTCATAGTACTAGTAGTTCATCAAGGCTGACATGATGGGTGATACCTTAACCATCCACATGAAATGAATGGGATTAGTTATTCACAAGCGAAGCGCAGTGCCACAACCCCCTTGCATAAGGGGGTGGAGCCGTAGGCTCCGGGGGATTTTGCGTCGTTGGAAGCGTGCTTCGATCCCCCCTTACCCCCCTTAACAAGGGGGGCAACAACGACAGACTCCTTAACAATGGGGGTTATGCATTCACCTACCATCATTTCATTGTTGATAGACCACTAGTGTAAAGGAGGATTCGACTTTATAAGTTGATTTTTTAAGTTATGCGGTGCCGGGAACGAATGATCGTGTGCGTGCGGGAATGGCCGCGGCGATGTTGCGTTTGGGAATCATAAAGGAAGAGTGATCCACCAAGACCATGCGGCGCGGTCCGGGGATGGCGCGCCGCACCTTGGTGTTGAAGGTGACCGGCTCTTGTTTGGGGATGTAGGCGGTGATTTCCAAGCACGTTTCGGGACGCAGAGGGACTTTAATTTGTTTGCGTTTGGGCACTGCTACGATCAACCCGTCGTCTTCAATATCAACCAAATGCGCCCACACGGCGGTGTCTTGAACATCCAAATAACGCATGAACAAGCGCAGGCCGGGCCGCAGATCTAAAGTGGTGTTGATTTTTTGCCCCGGTGTGATGTCTTTGCCGAAGAGCTGCATGCGGATTCGGTGAACGGCTTCATCTTTAAAGCCCATTTCGAGATGCTTGCTGCTACCTCTGCGTTCAACTTTTTTGATGAGTTTTTCAAACGCTTCCTGATTGGTAAGTAAGCGGGATAATTGGCGTACTTTGGCCCATTTGGCCCAGCGCATCAAGAGTTTGATGTATTCTTTATCCAGGCCATAATCGGCGGCATGGCTGCGAAAGGTGTGAAAATCCTTTTTTTGTTTTTGTTCCCAGCGGCTGTAGTATATCGCAAAGGCAACGATCAAAATGATGATGATCGCTATTCCTAAAAATACAAATAGGGGAATGAGCCGCGAAAAATCGGTACTGGGGCTGAAGAAGAATTGTTCTGCATACACGATCATCACCATCTTTCGAATTTTAAAGTTTACTTCTACAAGTAAATTCTAGCAGAAAACGTTCCAAAATTCACTTCTTAATAGTATAACAGAGTATTACAAAAATTTGAAAAAGTTTCATATCCACTTTAATAATCGACTTTATTTCCTTGGTTATAAAGCGGAAATACATTTCATCTTCCGTAGTGTCATTGCAATTTGACTGTTAAAATGAGAAAAATGAACGAAATGAGGACGTTATGACTTTTCAAACCGCACTACACCAATGTCATTTGGATGAGAAAGCCCGGATGGTGGATTTTGCCGGGTGGGATATGCCGATTCAGTACACATCGATTACCGGAGAGCACAAAGCCGTGCGGAAGACCTGCGGTATCTTTGATGTGGGGCACATGGGCCGCTTTTATGTATCGGGTGCTAATTCGGCGCAAGCGATCGAAAAGATTGTTGCCTGCCGGGTCTCGGATATGCCGCCTGGGAAGGTTCGTTACACCGTAGTTTGCAACGAAAAGGGTGGAGTGCGGGATGATGTTTTGGTGACCTGTCTGGGTGAAGATTCATACTTCATTGTCGTAAACGCATCCAACCGGGAAAAACTATTCGAGTGGTTTACCCGGCATTTACCGGAAGAAATACAGTTGAAAGACGATACGATGAATTCGGGAATGATTGCGATTCAGGGACCGAAAGCGCTGGAAATTGTTACGCAGCTGACGACCGGAGACGCGGAGCAGTTGGAGTATTACAACGCGCGCCCGTTTGGGGAGAATTGGATACTCTCACGGACGGGATATACCGGTGAGGACGGCTTTGAGATCATCGCCCCGAACGGTGAGATGCCGGCATTGTGGAAGAAAGCGCGTGAGTTGGGTGCGGAAGCGGCCGGGCTGGGGGCGCGTGATACTCTGCGGTTGGAAGTGGGGTACCCGCTCTATGGGCATGAGCTGTTGGAAGATATTACTCCACTGGAAGCGGGGTTATCGTGGGTATTGGATTTGGAGAAAGATGATTTCATCGGCAAGGATGTATTGGTGAAACAGAAGGCCGAGGGGATGCCGAGACGGCGAATTGGATTGGTGCTGGAAGAGAAAGGGATTCCACGGCAGGGATATAAGTTGTTTGACGGGGATACCGGGATTGGCGAACTGACCAGCGGCGGGTTTGCGCCAACCTTGAACAAAGGGATTGGTTTGGGATTGGTGAAGAGTGAGTACCGTAACCCGAAGGAGTTGTATGTGGAGATACGGGGTCGGAAGGTGAAAGCAAAGAAGATGAAGCCGCCGTTTGTTGCAAAAGGTGTAAAAGAGTAGGCTGAATCAGACATTTGCTCACAGAAATCACCAAGATTCCTTATTTGCATGTTCTTGTACAATGAAATTGAGTGAGTAGCATTCGGTCATAACACAATCATCGAATGAGACGAATGGCTGTACAACTGGTTTGGTTTAAGCGGGATTTGCGGATTCGGGATCACCGGCCGCTTTGGGAAGCCTCGCAGCGCGGTCCGTGTATAATGCTGTATGTGTATGAAGAGGAAATCTTACAGGCCGAAGAAACCGATCCCTCGCATTTTATGTTTCTCAACGAATCGCTCAAGGAATTGAAACAATCATTGCAGCAACTGGGCGGGACTTTAACCATCCGGAGAGGCCGGATGCCGGATGCGCTTGAAGCACTCTTCCGCGAATGCCCCTTTGAGGCGGTGTGGAGCCACGAAGAAACCGGGAATCACATCACCTATATGCGTGATTTGCGCGTGGCAAAATGGGTTGCGTCGCGTAATTTGGTTTGGCATGAGTATCCGCAAACGGGTGTTGTTCGGCGGTTAAACGACCGCGACGGATGGTCGCGAAAATGGAACCAGCGCATGAACCGCCCCATTATCCAAACACCTCAACACATCCAATCCCCTACAATCAAAACAGGACGTGTTCTTACACTGAAGCAGTTGGGGCTTGGAGCCATCACGAAAACGAACATCCAACAAGGCGGTGAGGCGGCCGCGCATGAAGTGCTGGATCGTTTTCTGTCCGCACGGGGAGTGAATTACCGCAAGGATATGTCGAGCCCGGTGACGGCGTGGGATGGTTGCAGCCGGTTGAGCACGTATTTGGCCTACGGCAACATCAGCATCAAGCAAGTTCATCAAGCGGTACGGGAAAAACAGAAGTTGGTGAAAGAACACAAGGATGAGTATGACTCACGGTGGCGGGCGTCGTTGTCATCCTACGCGGGACGGCTGCGCTGGCATTGCCATTTTATGCAAAAGTTGGAAGACGAGCCGCGTATTGAATTTGAAAACATGAGCCGCGCCTATGACGGCCTGCGGGAAGACGCGTTTAATGAGGAATGGTATGAACGCTACCGCGCCGGACTGACAGGATATCCGATGGTGGACGCGTGCATGCGCGCGCTGCACCAGCATGGGTGGATCAACTTTCGTATGCGGGCGATGCTGGTCTCGTTCGCCTCGTATCATCTGTGGCTGCACTGGCGGCCGACGGCATTGTATTTGGCGAAACACTTTTTGGATTTTGAGCCGGGGATTCATTTCAGCCAGGTGCAGATGCAATCGGGCACGACCGGGATTAACGCCATCCGGATTTACTCGCCGATCAAGCAAGTATTGGATCAGGACCCGGAAGGCGAGTTCATTAAGCAATATCTTCCTGAGTTGGAAGGAGTATCCAAGAAGTTTATAGCCGAACCACATAAAATGCCGCATGATGAACAAGCAAAGAGCGGGTGTGTCATCGGGAAAGACTATCCTGAACCGGTGGTGGAACACGGCAAGGCCTATCAATCGGCGCGGCAGAGGATTTACGCGAGGAAGCGATCGGCGGAAGCGAAAGAGAACGCGAAGCAGGTGTATCAAAAACATGGGAGCCGGCGCAGCCCAATTCGGGATTAAGGTACATGGCCAAAAAGACGCTTCGGAATTTGGTATTGGTGTTGGGTGATCAACTCGATGAGAAGTCATCCGCGTTTGACGGATTTGATCCAAAGCAGGATGCCGTTTGGATGGCGGAGGCTGCCGAAGAATCCACGCGCGTTTGGACGCACAAGGCGCGGATTGTTTTGTTTCTTTCGGCGATGCGGCATTTTCGGGAACAGTTGGACGGGAAAGGGTTTCGTGTTCTTTATCACGCACTTGATGATAAGAAGCGATATGAATCATTCACCGACGCGTTAACGGATTGTGTGGACAAGCATAAGCCGAAATCACTGATCGTGACCGAACCGGGGGAATACCGGGTTAAGCAATCGCTGCAAGGGTTCGCGTATGCGAAGTCCATTCCGCTCGAAATCCGCACCGATAGGCATTTCTTTTGCACGGCGGATGAATTTGAAGAACATGCCCAATCCCGCAAAAGCGTTGTGATGGAGTTTTTTTACCGGGAAGTGCGGAAGAAGCATGATGTGTTGATGCAAGACGGCAAACCGGTGGGCGGGCAATGGAACTTTGATAAAGAAAACCGCAAGGCATTCGGAAAAGCAGGCCCCGGTAAGATCAAAGAGCCGTTATTTTTTGAGCCGGATCAGATTACCCAAGTTGTTATCAAACTTGTAGAAACAAAATTCAAGGATCATCCCGGATCGTTGAATCATTTTCGCTTTGCGGTCACGCGCAATCATGCGTTCAAGGCGCTGAATCATTTCATGAAGCATCACTTGCCATCGTTTGGGGATTACCAAGACGCGATGTGGACGGATGAGCCGTTTCTGCATCACTCCATTTTAGCGTATACACTCAATCTAAAATTGTTGAATCCGCGGGATGTTATACAGAAAGCGGAGAAAGCGTATCATGACGGTCATGCTGCAATTGCGGCGGTGGAAGGATTTATCCGGCAGATTTTGGGATGGCGAGAGTTTGTGCGCGGGATTTATTGGATGAATATGCCGGAGTACGCAGAGAAAAACGCGTTGAACGCGGCCGAATCCCTGCCTGAATTTTACTGGACGGGGGAAACGGATATGAATTGCATGCGGCAGGCCATCGGGCAGACGCTGGAGTATGGCTACGCGCATCATATACAGCGGTTAATGGTGACGGGATTGTTCGCGCTGCTGTATGGAGTGAATCCGAGAGAGATTCATGAATGGTATTTGGCGGTGTATGTGGACGCGGTGGAATGGGTAGAAATGCCCAACACGATGGGGATGTCGCAGTACGCGGACGGCGGGATTATGGCGACCAAGCCATACGCGGCGACAGGAAAGTACATCAACCGGATGAGCAATTATTGTAAGTCATGCAAATATAAACCGGAGGAATCGACCGGTGAGAACGCGTGTCCGTTCACGACACTCTACTGGGATTTTTTGCTGCGCAATGAGAAGACGTTAGCGGGCAACCAGCGGATGAGTTTGCAGCTGCGCAATCTATCGCGGTTGCATGAAGAGACGCGGCACGCGATAAGACGGAAAGCCGAAACAATACGGCGGGCTGTTTAGCCCGCCGCCATAAAAACATGTCAAACAAAAACTGGATTTAGTACACTGATAGGAAAAAAGTGTCGGGTAAGGTGAAAACTTTGTGGCTCGGCGGGAGACTTGCCCTCCCAATTCAACCCGATATTAGGACTCTGTCAGTAAAGTGTCAACGATTAAATGACGGGTGTCGATCCCCCCTACCCCCCTTATCAAGGGGGGGCAACAACGGATAACCAGCCGTCATTTTTGATTGACAGACTACTAGTCTAAGATTTCCCAGTTGTGGACTTCCGTGCCGCCGCCCGCGGATTCCGGATCAAAAGCGCCCGCGGTGGTTGCAACCATCCAATCGTATTCAAAACCGCCTGCTGCCGGGGTCCCGGCGCTGCCGATATTGAACGCCAATTCGGTTAAACCAGCCCATTCCGGATTGTCTTGCAAGTCTTCCGGGTTGGGTCTGTCCACAGCATTCGGTCCGCGTACAAGAGTGACTTCAACAGGTGTGGTGCTGCCATCACCGAACGCGCGAACGTTGATCAGGTCGGGATCATTCGGGTCAGCTTGGGCGCTCACCCAAATGCTATGAAAAGCAGTGGTATCAATGCCTTCTAATACCGGGACATTTTCATCTCCATCATCGCCTTCTTGATCGTTAACCAAGATGGATAAGGTACCTTCCGAGTAGTATCCGGTGCCAACCAGCATGTTTTGTTCTGGAAACGCCGGATCAACATATCCAACGCCAACGTGCGAACGGTCAGAGGCTTCGGGAATAAAGCGTAAAGTGCCGTCGCCATTCGGTACGCCATCTCCATCCGGATCTAACGCCAATTGCACCAAATCCAAGCCGGCACCGATATCCGGGTCTGGAACGATGGGAAAGATGCGGTAGCGCGCGGCGAAAGTGATCCCATCAATAAATGGATCGTCATCAAACGCGCCCGGTTCACCCAACGCTCCTAAGAAGAAGATTTTGCGGTCGCTGGGGTCTCCGCCGGTGAAATCTCTTGGGTCACCCAGGTCGATCAATCTCATCGCGGAAGCATCCGCGGCAGGAGTTGAACCATCTTCGGTATCACCCTCGCCTTCAATGGTTTGGACGCTGACTACATCGCCAACCAACTCGCCTTCACGAATAAACACTTCAAAATCTTGAAAGATTTCTGTGTTTGCATTGCCAGAATACGCGTCACTGCCGTTGTTGTGATCCCATTTGTCATCGTTTTCAAATTCCGGGATTTCCTGCCATTCTTCGACAAATTCCCAGCCTCCGGGCGGGTCAGCCCAGCCGCCACGGTCCGCGTTGGCGGTGCTGCCGAGTGTGAGTGCGAGCGCGAGAGCACTGGCTCCAAATACTGAGGTACTGCTTACAATAGGTGTTTTCATCATACATCCTCCCAAAAAATATTTTGAATTAAACTTAATACTAACACAACAAATAGGTGGGTTTCAACCCCTATTTTATCGAAAAATCAAATGATTATAAAAAGCCCCGCAACGAATCTCGTTGCGGGGCCTAATGCGTTTCGATTGCTGGTTTTAGCGGTAAAGTGACCACTCATCGCCAACGTTGGATTCGTTGATGAATTCCAACTGCAAGATCGGGCGCAAGTTAACTTGTTCGTTATCGCTGGAAACGAAGTTGTATGCACCGTCAACATATACAGATGGCGGGTTTTCCGGAATGTTGTCGGTTTCTTGAGAGATTTTCACACCGTTGTTGGTGCTTGGATCAGCAATCCATTTTCTTGCAGCATCCGTTACATCCACCCAAACCCAATGTCCAGGAATGGAAGCATCAAAGAAAGTAGTGCTGATGACAGGGCCGACATCGGAAGGCCCTTCGGCGCCGATGGCTTCCCATAATTCAGAACCGGTTGAGTTCCAGGTGACCGCGCCGCTATTGTCCGGCGTATCAACACCGTCAACGTTCGAACCGGCATCAACATCACCGCCATCGCCTTCATCCCATGATTTCAAGACCATTTGGGCACTGATTAAATGCGGGTTGTTGTCACCGGCCGCCGGATTAGTCGGGCCTTCGCCATTGCCACCGGCACTGCGTTCGTGGCTGTAGTACAGACCGATTTGAGCGCTTAACAAACGGCTTGCGCTAGAAGCATCAACACCGGAGGTATCGAATTCAATCAAAATGACTTTGGAGTCATCGGTACCGCCGCCGAAGTCGCCTTCTTCAATAAATTCATGAGCGCCGGCATTTTGCGGGTCGCCGCCAGGAGGGGGGGTTTCGGTGCCGTTGCCGGCATTGCTGCCGTCATCCAAACGTCCCAATTGGTTTTGGCTGCCATCCCAAGAGATGATGTGGGCATCTTTGGTGCCTTCATAGCCATCCACGCCTTCTTGCAATGTAATTACATCACCGGAAAGAGCGGTAGGAACGGTGATGGAGACTTCTGAGAAGGTACCGGTTGCAATTTCACCTTCATCGTGGGCAGTTACGGCGAATCCGATCAGCAAATTCGAATTGATCTCCAAGGTATTGGCATCAACGATTTGCCATTCCGAGCTGCCATCATCTTGGAAATAGGTACCGAATGTGTCGCCGCGGCGTACGAAGCGCTGACGGGCCCCGTTTTTGCCGGTTACGCGAAGATCACCCGGTGTGCTGGACCATTCGGTAGGAGAGGAACGCCATTGGGTGCTGTATTGACCGTCACGGCGAACACGGGTACCGATGTTGATGGAACTGGGATCCGTTGTTTCACGGGCCATAATCATGGCTTTAATCCAGTCTTGTTCCGGAAGACCGCCGTCGATGTTAATACGGGCACGAATATCGAAGTCGCCGCTCCATGATTTGTACAAGAAGTGGAAACTATCGGCTTCGTTCCAAATGTCGTCACCACTACCATTCACTGTATATGTTCCAGTGTTTGGATCGTACTCCGCACTACCGGCAGCCCCTAATGCTCCACCATCGATATCGGAGCTGGCATCAAAGAGACCGAGTTGTGCTTGTGACGTGATTGCTGTGGCTGCAAGGATGGAAAATGCAGACAGTACTATAGACTTGACTTTCATATTGTACTTCCTCCCAAAAGATATTTAAATTCTTAAGCGGGTGTATAATCTCAAATATCGATAGACATGTCAAGTGGTTTTTTTAAAAATTCTCATTTTTTTTACGAATTAATCGAAATATTTTAAAACAAGTAATATGAGGTATTTAAGTTTATTTTGGTTCGCAAAACTGGAAAACACTCAAATAAAATGACGCTGTTTTTGATTCCGTTAATCGATTTATCCTCTATTTCATTCCTATTTCCAGCGATAAAATTTTCAACTATGATTCAAGAAATAATGTGTAGAAAAAGGATTTTCATGGTGAACAAATTTTGCTATTTTTGGCTTGTTTTACTTGCTCCCGTTTTGTTTTCGAATGCCCAGGCAATCCCAGACCGGCTGCAAGAGCGCTTAACCCGCCTGCAAGAGCGTGTTCAACAGGCCCAACAGAGTGGACAACATGCATTGGTGGAATCGTATATGGGGGAAATCATTGTTACCTTGGATGAAATGGGATGGCCGGACGAGAAAATTCGTCCTTACGCGCATCAGCGAATTGAGTACAGTTATTCCGCCGGGCGGTTGGAACCGGCGCGCCAGGCGGCGGAAGACTGGCTGAAGCGTGACCCGAACGACCTGAAAATACTGGACATGCTGGGAACGATCGCGTTTCGTATGAACCGGCTGCTGGAAGCGCGCGATGCCATGCAAAAGGTGTATCAGGCCTATCCGGAAGGCCCGGCAACACAGCGGCGGTATTTAAAGGTGTTAACCCGGTTGGATGAGAAAGAAGCGTCTGCCGAAGTTTGCGAAACGATCCTTGATACCCATACAGATGATACCCGTTCGCTCTATGAAGTGATTGAATCGTATCTGCATTTTGGCGAGGCCTCCCAAGCGCAGTCTGTTTATGATCGGTTGAAAAACCAGGGGTATGACGGGAATTATTTGCGTTATACCCAAGCCCGGATTTGGCAGGAACAGGAAGAATGGCAAAAGGCGCTGGATTTGTATACGCAAATGGATGAAGGAGACGCCTATTACAGCGAATCGCTGTTTCGGGCGGGATTGTGTTATTCCGGCTTGCGGCGGTGGGAAGAGGCTGCGAAAAGGTATCTGGCGTTTTTATCGTATATTCCGGAAGATAAGCGGGTGTTTTCGAATTTGGAGCAATCGCTGGCACGGATGCGGAATCCGGAAGGAGCCCTGATTGTGCGGGAGATACGGCAAGCGATGGAGGAGCGGTTTGAGGCCGCGGATGAGGCTCTATATTTGGAACGGCAGGGGGAAGTGTTGAAAGCGGCAACCCTGCGCGCGGAACTGGCGGTAAAACAGGGATTGTATACGCAAGCGGAAACGGTATTAAAAGAGGCGGTCAAGCAAGCGGTGGATAAGGTACAAGCAAACATGAATCTAGCGGCATTTTATCAACAGTCGATGCGGGCGAATAAAGCGGAAAAAATCTACCGGGAAATCCTGCCTCTCGCTTCAAAAGCCGATCAAGATGTCATTCAAACGCAATTGTTTAAAGCGCAGTTAGTCCAGGGCAAAACCGAAGACCTGATGGCCGCGATTGAGTCTTTGGATGAAGATTCGGCGCTGCGGGATCAATACAATATCATGCTGGGTTCTTATTATTTGGAATTTTTAGGTGACGCGGAAACCGCGGTGAAGGTATTGGATGAACCGCGGGTGACGGAATTTTCGGCGCGGCCGTTTTATTTGCGGGCTAAGGTTCAGTTGGAGGATTTTGATAACCTGGATTTGGAAATGACCTCGATTCCGGAAGAATACCGTGATCCTGCGGTGAAGCTGGCTTTTGTTGCGTATCTGATTCAAACCGGGCGGTTGGAAGAAGCCCGAACCTGGTATGAAGAAGTTGTAAGTGAACATACGGATTTACCGGTTCTACAGAGCGCAAAAATAGAAGCACTCTTAGCAGAGGCAGAAGGGAATGAACATTACAAAGAATTGGAGAGCAAAGCGAAACAGGTAAGTGAAGCGCTGCCTAAAATCCGTGAATTGGCGATGAAGATTCACCGCCAGGGTTGGGATGAAAGCGTTGAGGCATTGCTGCAACTCGCTGACTTGTATGAGCAAATCGGCGGGCATGATGAGGCGGTGCGGTATATGCAGATGGCGCACAGCGCCAAACCGGATGACGCGGAGTTGCACCAGCAGTTGATCCAAACGCTGGATGAGCCGCGGGACAGCATCGAGCGGTTGTATCAGATCCGGCGGTACCGCAACAAGCATGGGCGGGATCATTCGCTTGAAGAGGAGAGAGCGGAGGTTCTGGCGTATTTGGGCTTAAATCCATAGTGAGAATTTTGCCGTGCGAATTGAGCCGGTGGAGTTTCTCTTTTTACCAATTCTATTTAGGATTGATCAGTAAAGAAACCGCTACGTCTTTCTTTCGCTGAGGCGTATCGCCGTACTTACGCTGCAATCTAAAATGGAACCGGTATTATATTCACTCCTTCTTAACTCAT
>CAYVAZ010000104.1:0-15170 GCA_964449065.1 uncultured bacterium | reverse complement strand
ATGAAGACAACGCATTTTTCAATGTTACTTGTTTTACCGGCTCAGAAAGCAGCGCAGCGAACGCAGCCGGTATGCTCCCCCAGCCTTTGGCGGCCAAATGAACATGGGTGTATTCATTCGCATTAAGCCAATCCAGCACCCGCAATACATCATGCGTTTTTTGCCCGATGTATGGGTAATCCAACATGATGGAATGAGCGGCATAAAAATAATCCGGCCCGTAGGCGCTAAAAAAATCGCCGCCGCAGGTGTTCGGCATCGATTCGCCAACACCGCGTACATCGCAAGCGAACAACGCGTGACTCGAATGCTGTTCCGTCAACTCTCTTATCAGAGATTCATTGCGCAGTTCTTCATCGCAGGATAGATGCGAGACATACAGCAGCGCGTTGCGGGTATTGCGTTCCGGGCGCGAATACAACCGTTCCGGTGTGGGGTGATAGACCGGGATGAGAATATCCGGCTCGGTTTCTACCATATAGGTGATCGTGTTCGGGTGGGGGTGTTTACGGTTGCGTAACGGACGGGATAATCGGTATCTGGGCGTACCTTCGCGTTCGGGCAAACGAAGGGTTTTCTGTACCTCTTGAATTAACTCATCTCCCGCAAGTGCTTTTCGTTGTTTCGCTAACGCTTTCGATTTCTCTTGCGTGAACGAATACACCGTGCGTGAGCCTTCCGCGGCAACCTGCCCTTTCGGCGTGCACCACAGGTCTTCATCTTTCTCAACATTGATTTCCGGTTCGGTTTTCGCGTCGGATATATCCGTCACATCGTTAAACCAGCGGTACATGGCTTCGCGGTTTTCTTGGCTGTAGCCATGGTAAGTCGGGCCGATAAATAAGCCTATATTTTCTTCATATCCCAACACCCTATAGAGATGCTTCAGCTTTTTATATGCTTCTTCCGAACCGCGGGCATCAAAGTAGTCTTTTTCTTTCGCGAGGATGATCACCGGTTTGGGCGCCATTGCCGCGAGGAAGTCGGAATGATCCAGCCCCAATGCCAAGGCTTTTGGCGGGCATTGCTCGGTATCGGCAGGGAGTTCGTTTTCCAGATTACGCAGGAAGGTGGTCACAAAACAGCTAGGGGCTCCCATTGCCCAGCGCTGCTCGATTCCGCACAGCCAGGTGGTCATGGTGCCGCCGCCGGAATTGCCGGTCACGCCGATCATATTCGGGTCAACCTCTTCGCGGGTTTGCAGATAATCCAGCGCGCGCACGCCATCCCACGCACGCCAATTGCTGATGTTTTCACCGACTAGAAACTGCTGGTTGCCGGCTTGCAGGTGTTCGCGTACACCCACACCGATGCGCGATTCCAAATTGTCGTTCACATACTGCAAACGTTCTCCCTGGCCGATGGGATCATACAGCAGCACTACATACCCCAGCTTCGCCAACCCCTGCGAAAAGGATTGATAATACTCGGAAGCCTTGCCGTTGCTGGAATGCCCGCAGGTACCCACCACGCCCGGCAATTTCCCTTCCCGGTTTTTGGGGATATACAAATTCGCCGTCACCAAAAAGCCGGGGCGGCTTTCAAAGATGACGTTTTCCACAGTATAGGTATCGCGTTCCAGTTTCTTGGTGATGCGGGGATTGAGAGGAGTTTTTTTCGGAAACGCTCCGAAACTTTCATGGATCCTACGTTGCACAGAATCGACATACGCGCGGGCTTCGACCTCTTTTTGCAGGCTGAAGATTTTCTCGCGGTTACGCTTATCGATCTCGCGCACTGTACTGACCATGTATTCCTGCATCATGCGGGGAAAGCGGTTGAGCGGCTGCATGCCGTCATCATTATCCTGCGCATTGATCAAACTTGGCGATACCGACTGCATCAGCAGCCCGAATGAGCTGAGCGCTCCGATTTGCAAAATCTCGCGGCGGGTGGTTTCGAAACGGTTATTCATCATTGATCTCCCCTATATTCATTGTTCTGAATCTGGTTCTGAAATAAATAAATTCTAACAGATATTACATATTTGTTACGACATGCTCGTTATTTGAATCGTTCGCAGTATCTATCGCCCTCGCCCACTGGGAGAGGGACGGGGTGAGGGTGTTTGGTGACAATCCCCTTTTTGTACACTACTGCGTCATAAGGAGCAACCGTTCTCTTCGCCCTCATCTCTTATCTTTTCCTAAAGGGAGAAGACGATAGTCCTTGCGTATGATTTAGATTACTTGGTCCGTAACCAATTTCTCTTTTAAGTAGTAGTCAATCATCATTTACGCAACTTCACCTTTTTTTGTACTCCAATCATCTTAATCCCAAAAAGGCGGGATTCATATAACATCTCACGTACGAAGAAACAATACTGTTTCTTCGTAATTGGTCAGCCGTTTGAAGAGAGACTCCCCCACCCAAGCCTGGGAGGGGTTAGGGGAGGGTTGATCCGGTTTTGTAAGAGAGTGTCTTACCCCCCCTACCTCCCCCATTGCATTGGGGGAGGAATAAGGAACCTCTTTTTGATTTTTCACTTCACACCGCTGACCTATTACGTTTCTTCTTCGCTATATCCCTTAAGGCTTTGTTTGAGGGTTCGGTGCTTGTCACTCGTGCCTAAACACTGTTTTATGATTACGGAACCAACGCCACACAATCCACTTCAATGGCGATTTGGTTCAAACCGGCTTCGACCGTTGTGCGGGCCGGGTATGGTTCTTCCACAAAGGTTTTATAGATATCATTCATCTCGGCAAAATGATCGAGGGTGGATAAATAGATGTTTACTTTGATGACGTTGTTCCAGCCGGTCCCGGCGGCTTCCAGAATGGCCGTGACATTTTGAAAGGTGAGTTTGGTCTGTTCGGCAAAGGCTCCGAGTTGCAGTTCTCCGGTAACCGGATCAACCGGTCCCTGCCCCGATACAAATAACTGTTTGCCTTCCGCGATGATCCCCTGCGAGTAGATGCCTTTCGGCGAAGCGCCTTTGCTGGCAATGACTTGCTCTCTTCGCATGATAGTTTCCTTCGAGGTTTTTCTCTAATCTAAACCACCATGCCGCGCGCGTCTACCGGTTCCGCTTTAATGGAACCGTCTTCATGCAGAATCATCACCTGGTTTTGCAGGTTGATACATGGACAAATGTGATTGGGGATAATGTACAAACGCTCTCCCAATTGGGGAGCGGACGCGCATTGCGTAATATCGATCTCGCCGTGCTCTTCGGACAGGCGGGTGATCTTGGCTTCGGGGTAATCAACAACCAAACCATGCCCGGCTTCATCGGGATTGTGAATGAGCCGGTCACTGGAAAGGGTTTTGCTGCCCGCATCCACAACCACCTTGCCGGGAACAGCGGTGCTTACGACTGTCGCACAAACACGCGCCGCGCAATCATCAATGGTGCAGAAACCGCTGCTGATGCTGTTGCGGTCGTTAAAGATGTATGTTCCCGGACGAATTTCCGTCAGTTCCGGAATCAAATGCGATTGATAGGCGGTAGGGGTAGATCCGCCGGACACGGTTTTCGCTTCAATGCCGTGCTCTTTCCACAGCGCAAGCACATCGCGAAGGATTTGGGATACCTTCTTTAAATGCGGTTCTTGTTCATGCGGCTGATATTGTGAGATATGGCCGTAATAGCAGAACAGCCCAATCAGTTCTAAATATGGATACTTCTCCACTTCCCGCGCGATCTTCAACGCCTCTTGCGGTGATTGCACCCCCGTGCGGTGATAGCCCACATCTACATCCACCAACACACCAACCGGAGTTCGTGAGACCTTGCCGGACGCCTCATTGAGTTCTTCCAACGGCCGCGAAGAATCGGCTGTAATAAAGGTATGGGTTAGTTGTTTGATTTTCGCCGCCTGCTGAATCTGAAAGGAATCCACGAGAGGATAAGCGATCAAAATTTCATCGCAAACATTTGACATCACCGCCGCTTCGGAAACTTTCGCGACCGTTAACCCGCTGGTATCGAAATTAAATTGGATTTCACCAAAAAAGATGGATTTGTGGGTTTTAATGTGGGGACGTAAATCCAAGTGATGCGCTTTGGCATATTCCTCCATGCGCTTGAGATTGCGTTTCACAACCGCAAGATCGATCAAAATAGCCGGTGTTGGAAAAAACGCATTCATTGTTTCTCTTTCACTTTAGCCGCAAACGGCTCGACTTGAATGATGACCATCTGAATAATGCCGCGCGCGATTTGTTCGTGTTCGTCAAAGGCTTCTACCCGGAAGTACACCCGCTTGCCTTGCCGCTGCACCACACGCGCCCGGCAGGTTACCTCTTCGCCCAACGGGGTCGGGGCGAGATGCTCGACATCGATGTGCACCCCAACCAGGCTTTCTCCTTCATCAAAATGAGGCTTGACCGCCTCACGGCCGGAATGCTCTAAATACCAGATCAGCCACGGCGTGGAAAGCACCGCCGGCATACCGTCGCCGGAAAAATCAATCGCGTGTTTTTCGCTCACCACAAAACGGCGTTCGCCCACCGCCCCGATCTTGAGTGCCGCTTTAACCATAAGAATGTTCCATCCATTGATGATGATTTATCTTACAAGAAGAGTGCGGTTTCGTCAGGTAGGAGGAAGAGTATTCCGGCTTAAGAACCACTGCCGGTATTGGAATGCCCGGTTTTGTTCTCTTTCGTCACACGAATCAAAAAACGGAGCGCTTTATTGACGGATTCAGAATTCGGAAACACTTCGGCAACATCCTGTTCCAGATGGACAACAGTCTTTCCAAATTGCTTTCGTTTCGGTCCAAGTTTCCTGATACGCAAATTCTTCAGGTCGTACTCCGGGCGAAGGTCATCATTCAATTCTTCCGTCATCTTCTTCGTAGGCGAATCTTTCATATCGAGTAACTTCTCTTGAACTAATTAATCTTAGGTAATTATATATTTCGCAAACCCAAAACTTATTTAAAGCTTAATCTTCTTCTTTCGATTTGTCCGAATCGTAACTTTCTTTTTGCTTGACTTTATCTTTATGCGGGTTCGTGTTGGCGAACGCTTCCATAACGTCGTCGAAGTTGATGGGGATTGAGATAGGCTTTTCGTTTGTTGGTTTCTTGTCCATTCTCTACCACCTTCTAATACAAATCTAGGTTTTGTCTCTCTCAAAAATTCATACAATCTATGACAATTTACTCCAAATACTTTACAAATATTTGGAATTTGAACTTTATTATCATGATTATTTTTTGTGGGGTCATTAAGGCTATTGATAATGCTTGTCTCTAATCTTTCAAAAGTAACGATAGTTGATCCGTCATATTTTGCTTGTGCAATTAAATACGCATCAGCGCCTCTAAAAAAGAGTTCAGAATGTTGCGGTTGAAATTTTTGTATTACAAAATCATAAATTGATTGAAGTATCTCATTGGCATCTGGATTAAAATCAATAAAGAAACCGTTTTGTAAAGCTATTTTTGCCCACTCTTTTAATCTATACCTGTCTTTATGACGTTCTTTAATAATTTCGGTATAAATATTTTTGATGCTATAAATTTTACAGGTATTCGAGCCACATTCAATAAATTCCCAAAATGCAGGAACTACATCAATGTCAAAAAAGTCTCTTTCTGCTTGTATAAAGCTGTTAGCATCGAATATGTATTTATCCAAGATGAGTTTCCGTATCTAAATATGTAGCGATTTTGTCAATTATTTCAGTATTATCTCTATCCAACAAATTAGCGGCATCCTTATACATTATTTCGCCATTCAGTGCAGCATTAACTACTTTCACAGAGAAAGATTTACTGTTTTTAGCAAAGAATGGATTTTTCATAGAAATCCTTTTATCTTCTCTGTTTTTTAATTCTTCTTTTCTTTTTTCTTCAAGTTCATTATAAAAGTTCAACCATTTTCTGTAAAAATCATCAAATTCGTTTTGTGTAATTATTTCAGCATCTCTGGATCTAATTAACATCACCAATACACTAACTTTAAAAAGTCTAGATAATCTTTTTAGATTATATTCCAATTCTTGATCGTGCTTCCAGAATTGCCTTACCATTTTATCAGGAGCAAGAACTTCAGCAGCTATTTGGTTACATAAATTTTCAGTTTCATTATTATATCTAGAAGCACGATTTAAAGGCACATTAGAAATACCTTCTTCACCAATCCATATATGAGCCAATTCATGAATTAGCGTAAAATTTTGTGCTGCAATGGAATCATTCGTGTTAACAAATACGAATGGTGCATATTGATCACAAAGAGCAAAACCTCTTATTTCCTTTTCACTTATTTTTCTTGTTTTAAATTCTCCAGGATACCCTCTTCTAATCACGGAAACTCCATTTAATTCACTTCTTTTGACAATAGCCCTAAAAAAGGCTTCAAAATCAGAACATTTTTTTCTGAGTTTTGTATCGATATTTAGTGTTTGAATAATACTGGTTGCTACATCCATTACACTGCTATCTTTATTAAACTTGCCAATAAATTCTAATGGTGGAATTCCTTCTTGTATCAAGTATTTTTTTAGCCAAGACTGCTTTCTTTTTGTGCTATTTACAACATCTCTTAACTCTGGGCTTATTACCTTATTTTCTATGCTTCCAATCGTTCTAAAATCTGGAATTTTTACTTCTTCTTCTGGGGGGCGAGAAAGGAACAAATAACCTTGTGGTATCCTTAAGGCATTTGCAAGTTTTTGTATTTGATTTAAAGTTGGTATTTTTTCTTTAGAAAGCCAAGACTCTATACTATTTGTATTGATGTTCATACGTCTAGATATTTCCTCTAGATTTAAGGAATATCTAGAGATTGCCCATTCAACTATATCGGGATTTATTGGGAGACGAACGCTCATTATTTTTTCCGTTTTATGAGTGGCGGTACATCAACCTTTTGCCTTCAAATCCTTTGATGGCATTGTCTGTCCGCTCACCGTCTGTTACATCTTTGTTATTCCATCTAAAATCAAATTCAGCAAGATATCTTTTTAAATGCTCTTTGCTGACATGATGGAATGTGCCTGTTATACCACGTTTCAACAGGCTAAAAAAACCCTCAACGGTATTTGTATGAGCATTACCTCTGACATATACTCGCCTCTACCATGATTAACAACATGATGCTCAACAAACTCTTTATACAAACCATGATAGGGACGAAATTCATCAGTCATAATTATAACAGATTTTTGAACATTTTGGCGAATTTGTTCCTTTAAATTGGTTGCAGAAACTTTAGGTACAACGGTAGATTTGACCTTTCCGTCACGCTGAAGCAGTGTAAAAACCGGGGTCTTTTTTTCAGCGCCACGACCCCTCTTGCCTCTACCTTTTCCACCAACATAAGTTTCGTCAGCCTCAATAACACCTTTAAGTTTATCTGTATAAGGGTCTTGGGTCATCGCATAACGAATTCGGTGACACATAAACCATGCAGATTTGTAAGTCATTTCTAACATTCTATGAATTTGATGGGCAGAGATACCTTTTTTGCTAGCACACATCAAAAATATTGCGATAAACCACTTGTTCAACGGGATGTGAGAGGCTTCAAAGATAGTGCCAACGGTTACAGTGAATTGCTTACGGCAATCACGGCACTTGTAAACGCCTCTACGAACTGGACGCTTTGAACTTTCTTTTGGCTTTAATGCGTATGGTTCGGCTGTAGAGCCACACTTAGGGCAAAACTTCCCATTCTTCCAGCGCACATCTTCAAGGTACTTTCTTGCGCTGTCTTCATCTGGAAAGCGTTGCATGATTTTGAATAAAGTAGTTTCCTCGCACATTAAACAAACCCTCTTTGCTTATTTTATGTAAAAATTATACTAAAATGGTTTGGGTTTGTCAAGTATATAATTTCCTAATCTTATTCTATCATTTCGTTCTGTATATGCCACAATTAAAAGGCGCCCATTTTCAGACTCACCTATAATAATATATCTATGCTCATCAATGGAATGATCCGGATCGTAAAAATCAACATAAAAAGGATCATCAAATACGGTCTGAGCTTCTTCAAAAGAAACTCTATGTTTGGCTATGTTGTTTATAGATTTCTGTTCATTCCATTCGAATTCCATTTATCTTTTATCATTTTTATTCAGGATAAAACACCAATTTCTAAATATGCTCATAGATCTCTTCGCGGGAACAATTTCCCTTCACACCGATTTTCCATGACTTCAATTTCGGATTGTGATGTACACTATTAGGATTCGATTGACCCTTCAAATCCAATCGAATATGATCCACATACATCTCGATTTGCTTCACTTTCTCATCCGGCAAATCACTTACATCAATGATCTTTGACATTATTCACCTCTAACCAATGTATCGAAGTATTATATCACAAATGTGGAGTTGTTCATATTCTAAATTGCTATTACTCTTCGTAATCAATTCTTTTATAATACAAAATAGATTTCAATTCAAAACCAAATGGAGGCCCCCATGTCCGTAACCGAAAAACGCTTTGAAGTGAGACGCCTGAGTGATGTTGAGAAAGAAAAAAGCACCTGCGGCTACCGCCAGCGCCTGTTCAGCACCGGCGACGAGACCCCCGCGTTTTGCCATGTGGTGCGTATCAACGGTTCGAAAGCGCATTATCACAAACGCACCACCGAGTTCTACTACATCCTTGAAGGCAGCGGCACCATGACCATCGACGGCGAATCCTTCGACCTCACGCCCGGCACCATGGTGAAGATCGACCCGCTGGCGGTGCATTCCTCCGAAGGCGATCATTTGGTCATGGTCATCGGCATCCCCGATATCGCGGATGACGACATCTTTTTCGCGGATTCCGCGTAAGCCGTTTTTTACCAAAAAATGAACCTTCACTAAACCTTTTTGATTCGCTCCTACGTACTACTATTTATCAGCAAAACCTGATAGAAAGCGCGCCCTGATGGATGCAACCGAACAAAATATCCGTGTACAAACCGTTTGCATGGTGATCCTCAGTGCCATCGCGCTGGGCTTTGCCTTCGCGTGGCTCAGCTCGGTATTGATCCCGTTTGTGCTGGCGGTGTTTTTTACCTATTGCTTAACGCCGATTATTGATATTTTGATGAAGCATTTGCGCTTTCCCCGTTATGTGGCGGTGACCCTAACCATCTTGTTCGGCAGCGCCATCCTGATCGCGTTTGCCACCATGGTTTCGTTGATGGTGGGGCACGCCACCACCCAAGTGCATTCGTACCAAGAAGAAATCCGAACCTTCATTTCCGAAACCATCAAAGCCCTGCCTTTGGAATATGTGGGTATCGACCAAGACGAATTGAACCAAACCATCTTTAACAACCCGGGGCGCAGCATAACCGCCTTTATCACCAATATCCTCAACAGTGTGCTCAACATTCTCTCCAACGGGGTGCTGGTAATGATCTTTATGATCTTCATGCTGATCGGCAGCACCACCGGCTCGCTGCCCAGCGGGGGGATACTCGAAGAGATCAAGCAAAAGATTCAAAAGTATTTGCTCACCATGTTCTTTATTTCCGCCGTCACCGGCGTGTTGGTGGGGTCTACGTTGGAAATTTTGGGCGTGCAGTTTTCGTGGTTGTTTGGGTTTTTGGCGTTTATGCTTAACTTTATTCCGAACATCGGTTCCATCATTGCCACCATCTTGCCGCTGCCGGTTGCGTTTTTAAGCCCGGAGCTTTCGATCACCGCGAAAGTCTTGGTGCTGCTGATCCCCTGGGCGATTCAATTCGCGATCGGCAACGTGATGACGCCGATGATTTTGGGCGGTTCGCTGCAATTGCATCCGGTGACCGTGCTGCTATCGCTGATCTTTTTCGGCACCATCTGGGGATTCATCGGGATGTTTTTGGCGGCCCCCATCACCGCCATCATGAAAATCTGCTTCGAACGCATGGAACTCACCAAACCCGTCGCCGAGATTCTTTCCGGCAATTTGGACAGCCTGTCGCAGACGTGACGGATTTATCATTACAGATAAATTATTCTTGCTAAAATAGGCCTATTCTTTTAAAATACTCATGGACACATTGAATTGAGGATACCCTATGAAAACCACTGCAATCGATCTGGGGCCGTATTGGGAAGGCTACATCCAAAAGCAAATCGAATCCGGCCGCTATGCGTCTCCCACTGAGGTGATTCTCGAATCGCTGCGCTTGCTGGAAGAACGCCAAACTAAACTCGATGTGCTACGAAAAGCCTTGATTGAAGGCGAGCAAAGCGGTTCCGCCGGACCATTGGATATGGAAGAAATCAAGCGCAAGGCAAAAGAGCAGGCCGGGTTGATCACTTCCAATGCATAAGATTCACAAAACCAAAGCCGCCGAGCAAGACTTAACCGGAATCTGGTTATACACCTTTCAACAATGGAATGAAACGCAAGCCGACAAATATCTGGATGAATTAGACAGTGGGATTCAATTGTTATCAAAACATCCCAAAATCGGCAAAGATTACAGCGATGTCAGAGAGGGGATTCGGTGCCTTATCATCAATAAACACTTAATTTTCTACTGTATCAACGACAATCAAATCGATATCATTCGAGTACTTCATGAAAGCATGGATGTAGAACAGTATCTGTAACAACATATCTCTACTATTTAACTTGCATCTCTCCCTTATACCGCTGGGTCAGATCGATGATTCTCCCGTTTCTATCAGCAATGGAACCGTATTGGTGTTATCGTACAAAATCCAAGAATCCACAATGGGTTTGTAGAGATGTTCGAAATTATACCCGCTTTTCGCGAAGCGTCTGCGGATGGTGTCTTCCGGTATCGAGTGCCCGCCCTGAGCCACCCGCGCCGTGTTATCATTCCATTGCGCTAATGGCTTTATTGGTGCTGAGAATTATTTTTCTTTTGTTTGCTTTCTATACGTTGATGAAATCGTTCAACGGCTTCCGCGTTCTCTTTTTGAATTTCTTTCCACGGTTTATTGATGGATTCCAAACTATGCTCATCCCGTATGGTTCTGAGCCAATCCATGACTTTAAATTCATGATTCGTCATAATCAAATACCTCCAAAGGAGTTCGTATATCAATCGGTTTAAACTCATTTAGAGTTTAGAGTTTGGTATAATGATTATAACGGCTTAATTGAAATCATACTCTTCACCATTTCGGTGAAGAGATTCAACTGCACCTCAGTTTCTAATTGCAATGTATACAGTACCTTATCAATATCCTTTGCCGATCTACGGTTTTTTTTAGGTTCATATCCATGTTCTTTATGGGCAAAGTAGGGCTTGGCCTACGGTTGCCGCATCAGGAAAGGGCGGCTTCTCATTCTTCGAGTGTTTCATCTTTCTCCGGCCGGCTGGATAAGCGGTTTCGCGCGATGGCAATCGCTTGATGAAGTTTTTCCAGCAGCACCTCTTTAGGAGGCAGGACGGTGAAGTAATCTGCTACTTTGATATTGCTCTTGTGCAATTGCAGCAATTCAACATGCTCGGGATTTTTCCCCGCGCATAGAATCAAACCCACGGGTGGATTTTCCCCTTCGACCGCTTCGTATTGATTCAAATACGACAGATACAATTCCATTTCCCCTTTATATGCGGCATCAAATTCACCCATCTTTAAATCGATGGCAACCAGGGATTTAAGGCGCCGGTGATAAAACAGCAAGTCCAGGTAATAATCCCGATTGTCGATTGTGATTCGTTTTTGGCGGGCCAAATAGGCAAAATCGGTTCCCAACTCCGTTATAAAGCGCTGCAATTCCGCCACAATCGCCGATTCTAAATCCTGCTCGGAAAACGTGTCTTTCAAATCAAGAAAATCCAACACATAGGGATCGCGAAACACCAAATCCGGAGAGATTTGCCCGCTTTCCCCCAACTGTTTCAGCTCGTTTTTGATGGTGTCTTCCGGCTTTTTGCTGATGGCCGTGCGCTCATACAGCATTGAGTTGATGCGTTCTTGAAGCGTCCGCGTGCTCCATCGTTCATGTTTACATATTTCAATGTAAAACTCGCGTTTTAATTCATCATCAATGGGGATAATTGTTCTGATATGTGTCCAACTTAATTGTGTACGCAGTGCGTTCACAATTTGAATATCCGGGAATATCTCCGCAAACCGAAGACAATGATGCAAATGCCTCTTACTCCATCCTTTCCCATATTCTTTTGTTAACTCGCGTGACAGTGATTCAACAATCTGCTTGCCGTATTCCGCCCGTTGATCATGCAGGATTTCATCGTTGATTCGCTTGCCGATTTGCCAATACAGCAGAGTCATCGCGGCATTGACCGTCACTGCCGCTTGCTGACGGCTTTGTTCAATCAGTGTTTTGATCTCGCGGAATATATCCGTTCTTAGACGTACCGTTTCATCCACCGTATCACTCCCTATGCTGTGTTAGGCGAATATATATTCTTTCACTAAACCCAATTTTCTACCACCCGTTCATTTCGCGGATGCCGTCCCAATAGGGGCTGGACTGAAGGGCCTCTTGGAATGCCGCGCGGAACTCTTCTTTGCCGCTGACACCGTTTCGCCAGACGCGGTCGAAGAATTCCCAGGCGGTATTGCCGTTGCCGGTGTAGATGAGGTCAAGCATGGTGGCCCACATCGCGGTGGGGATGCCGGCATGGCGCCAGGCTTCATCGTGGTGGGGAGAGATTTCACGCCCCAGTTCGCTGCGCACACGCATAACCGTGGTGGCCAGTTCGCTTTCGCCGGGCGGCGGTTTGCGCATTTGTTCGAAATCCAAAATCAAGCCGGTGGGCGTGAACTGCATAATCACCGGCGGCGCGGGAGAGTAGGCATACGCGGATTGCCAGTAGGCAAAGGTTTTATCCACGCCTTCTACTTCATACACCGCGTCGTCATCGATGTTGTGAAAGATCAGTGGAGAGTCCATCGTCTCCAGCTTGGCGATTTCAGTGAGTTGCCCGCCCAATGAATAGATCCAATACTCAAAACAGCAGTGCGCCCCGCCAGTGTAATGCTGGATCACCAATTCGAGGCTGCCGTCCGCGTTCAAATCCACGATTTCGGGGTTGGCGGCTGAAGGGTCCAAGAAGCTTTGTTCGCCCACGGATACAACTTTTGTGTGCTGGCTGCAATTTTTGTTGACCGCGACCTCACCGTTATGTTGGATAAAAAATTGGTATTCCTCAAAACCGTCCGGTGTTGTCGAGAATCCAAAGAGATACTGATACGCGCCGATGTCTTCCTGCTGCAAGACCGTCCATGTTTCCGGAAAGGGGGATGCGGTATCGTTCTGTTGCGGCGATCCGCAATGGGTAAGCAGAATGGCTGAAAGCAGAATGATAAGAGTGGTATAAATCGTATTCACGTTAGTTGACGGTGTTGTTGGATTCACCCAAGTCTAAGTCATCGATCCAACTTTCCTCTTCTTCAAACGGTACGTCTTCGGTGGATGCTTGGGTATCGGTCTGCGAGCCTTCGGAGAGGGATTTCATGTGCTGGTAGTGTTCCCAGATGCGGTCGCGCGCGCCGGGGTGCACTTCCTCCAGGTATTGCAGAATCGCCTGCATCGCCCAGCTGTTGCTCAACACAACGTCTTTCAGCGGAATTTGCTTTTCCTGCCAGTCTTTGTCTTCGGGATTGTTTGACATACGTGCTTCCTGTAGCGATTGCCAAAGATACGTTCTGATTGAGTATTACTTCTTCATGCACCGGCTGGAAGCCGATGCTCCCCAAAACGAACTTTCTATTGGCATATGCTTTATGATATTCGTTTTGCATACAGACTAACCGAATCCGGGGAAAATTCAATTGAACGTTAGAGGATTGCATGTTTTAGGGGAAATCCGCTATACGGTAACCCGCATCTCGGCTTTCTTTTGTGATTTATAGAGAGGCTGGATGGACACGGTGACATTTAAATCCAGCTTTTGTAACCAATCCAAGAGTTGATCGAAAGACATGGCATCTACACCTTCACCGGTACTGAGACCGGATATTTTTGAAGGTTGAGTACCGAGAATTTTTGCGGCTTCTTTTTTTGTGAGGCCCCGTTCTTCAATCCTATCCAGTATGGTTAGTCTTAACCGGCTCTTAGCCAATAAATAATCGGCATTTTCCAATCCAAGATCTTCAAACACATTGCCGCAGCTTTCTGTATATTCAATTTTTTTCGTCATGATTGTTCTCCTTTGCTATGCGCAATGGCTTCCTTTAAACGAGTTTGTATGATCTCCATATCCTGTTTAGAAGTTTGGATTCCGCTTTTTGTCTTTTTCATAAAACAATGTAACACATAAATTACCTAACCAATATTGACAGTATACACAGCCCGGTACGTATCTGAATCATACCGTTTAACCAGTTCCAGTACATTAATCAAACCCTTTAGCCTTTTTGCATTTGGTGGTGTTTCACCACCCTGAACCGCATCCAAATCAAAACCAAATTGCCGTTTGACCTCTTTGGGAAATTTGGATAACGCTTTTTTCGAACTGCCAAGAAAGACCAATTCCTTAAAGTTCGTTGGTTCTTTACTCATATTCTACTCTCATGAGTATAGTCAAAATCAATTATGAAATCATTCGAAAAAAAGACAAGAGAAAATCGGCGAAATCGTTGGTTCATTGGCCTATACATCCTTGAGGCAATGGCGTTACCATAATATGGTTACAAATCCCTTTTATTCATACTATTCTTGGAGGATACATCATGGCATCTGCTGAAGAACTTAAGCCGCTGGTAGGCAAACCGTTACACTTGCAGCCCAATACCTACCTGCATTTTTATAATGGGGGCAAACTGCGCGCCAAGTTTATGGGAGAAGACGATCCCAAAGACGACTACAATTCGGAAGAATGGATTTTCTCGACCAACGTCGCCGTCACTCCGGGACGCGACAACTGGCCCACCAAAGGATTAAGCCTGATCAAAGATCCCAAAGGCGAAACCATCCTGCTGGAAGACCTTTTAAAAGCGTATCCCAATGAAACGCTCGGTCAGAAACACGTAGAACGATTCGGCCCGAAACTGGGGGTGTTGATGAAAATATTCGACGTTGGTGAGGGCGCACATATTCCTGTGCACTGGCATCCGTCACCGGAATTTTCGAAGAAACACCTCAACTCGGATTTTGGGAAGAATGAATGCTGGATTGTGATCGATACCCGCCCCGGCGTGAAATCGTGGGTGGGGTTTAAAGAAGACGTCAACCGCGAAGATTTTAAAGAGTGGATGGACAAACAAGACGTGCAAGCCATGCGCGACGCGATGCATGAAATCGAGCCCGAACCGGGCGACATC
>CAYVAZ010000103.1:8779-15200 GCA_964449065.1 uncultured bacterium | reverse complement strand
CATCCACCGCGCCGTCGCCGTCGTTATCCACACCATCCAGTTCCGGCGTATACATCGCCGCAAGAACTTGCGGATCATTAAAATCGGCAAACCCGTCAAAATCGTCATCGGCAAAACTGGTCACCAGCAGATCATCCGTTACATCGGGTCTGCGGACAATATCGCCTTCCGCATTGTCTTCATCCCGCATTTCAGGATTGCCGCCCAATCCGGGGTAGCCGTCACCGCTCAGATCGCCAGGGCCGTCTTCATTCACATGCCATTCGGGGTCATACGTAATAATGTTGTCACCATTGAAATCGCCGTCATCATCGATGATACCATCGCCGTCGTTGTCGGCGCCGTCGCCTTCGGCAACCATCCCCATCCGGATCTCGATTTCTCTCTCTTCGCGCGGACGGAAAGTAACTTCTTCATTTTCATCATCACCGCCTTCTTCGGTACCCAGTACGCGTTTACGGCGGACAACATCTTCTCCCGGACGGTTTTCATCGCGGGTTTGGCCGTCGCCATCATCGTCAATACTATTTTGCAGGGCAAGCGATGCGGTATCGGCTTCCGAAAAACTGTCGAAATCTCCACTGGCATATAAGTTTCCATCCCAATCATCGGACGATTCATCCACCAAGCCGTCGCCGTCATTATCAATGCCATCGGCTTGGCCGTTCATCACATCCGGTTCGGCAAACATCTGCCAATCGCCGTCGTTATCCACTTGCAACGCGGGCAGCAGTTCTTCCACCTTCATGGCTGAGGTGTATTGAAAATCGGCGCGGTTGGAGACCGGGTCGCCTTGTTCCCACACATCGACCGCGCGCCAATTGCTGATCATGTTGGGGTTGATTTTAGCCACTTCATTATTTTTGCCGCTCATGGGTCCTGCTACTTGATCGGATTGGCTAAAAATCGTGGTGGAAGACTGTAAGATTTGAAACAAAGATGGCGGCGCGTTTACCACAAATGGCGGGTCGCTATCCGGTATCGCGTCCAGTAATTTTAAATCATCGGAAGAGGCATACGGGCGGTCATCGCCTTTGGGCTTGAACACATCAAACTCAGATGAATCATCAATGCCCTCGTTTTGTTCATCGATAAAGCCGTCGCCGTCGTTATCTACTTTATCACCCATCCGGAATTCTTCGCCGTTTTGGGTTCGAATAATCCCATCGGTTAGCGGCGTACCGCTTTGGTTTTCGGTCGCGGGGCCGATGTAGCGTTCGTCTTCTTCATTTAAAAATCCATCGTCATCGTTATCCAATTCATCGCCTACGATGGCAAAGGGTTCGCCGTCAAAGGTGCTGGTTTGGTAGGCTTGGCTGAATTCAATGACGTCAAATATTTGAGGCGAGTTGTTTAAATTATCATCGGCATTATCCACACCCGGTTTGGCGGGTGATTGACCGCCATCGCCCGTGCTGCCATAGCGGAAGTTGACGATCTGTTCCGCAATTTCTTGGGCTTGCTGCGCATTGAGTTGTGACACATTACCGCCTGTGGTTAAAAAACGAAATACCCGGCCATAGATGTAAGCCGGCAAATCCAGTTCGGAAGGGCCAGTGCCGAGATTGTAAGTATACTGATTGCTGTTGCTGTTGTTATTCCCCGCAAAGTTGATGTTAAGTTTCGCGCTTTCATCTGTGACACCCAAACGGTCGCCGTCGGCATCATAACCGGTACCGGCAGGGAAGAAAAAACCGGAACCCCCTAAATCGGGACGCCGTAGATCCATCGGATCTTCATTCAGCAAAAAGTCTTCATCATCATCTTCAGCCAAATCGGTATCGCCGCCGTTATCCACCAAGCCATCCAAACTATCGTCGATATTTGCCAAACCGGGAAAGCCGTCTCCACGCCCCCGTTGGTTATTGGGAACAATGCGCTGGAATCCAGTGACATCGCCTTCGGGGTCTTCATCCACACCCAGTGGAATCGGTGTGGGATACACTTGCATGCCCGCGCGGCGGAACTGACGTTCAGGGCGGATATCCACCTGATAGCTGCGGGCATCATACAGCACACGCGGCCCGGCTTGACCGGCATACCCCACCGCCCACGGGTCCAGCAACGAAATATAACGCGGCTGCGGACGCCCCAGTATCATATTGGGTTCGCTGGTGTCTAAATCGCGCGCCACTTGGCTGAGAACCGCCTGAATGGCGGCTTCGGAAGCCTGCTCAATGTTGATGCTGTCCGAATAGTTTTGCGTGGTGACCTCTTCAATGCGAATCGAGAACACAAACGAAACCATGATGATCGCGAAAATGGATAAAAACGCGAGCACGGTGATCAACGCGATCCCTTTTTTGGGATTCGTTTTGGGTTGACGCGGTAGTGTTAATTGTTTGTTTAACGTATTCATAACTGCTTCCTCTGCCTGCGGCTTCAAGGGTTATATACCCAAACTGCGGTAGTTGTTTGGAACAAACACACGGGTTGTAAACGCTCTTGGGTTTAAGGTACGTTCGCGGTCTTGCGCGTAGACCGTGATTTCCACCATGTTCGGCAATCCATCTGTCTGTTTCGCAATACTTTGTAGGGATTCCGTAAATTCATTTGAACTGGTAAGTTGCCGCGGACTGCGCACCAAAAAATCCATCCCCCCTATCCGCGGATACATATCTTCCGGTTCATTGACGATAATGTTCTCGAACCCCATTCGATTTCTTCCTTCAATTCCACTGTTCAGCGCAGGCTGATTAAACAGGTTTTCTCCCGGCGTGAGCAAAGCGGTTTCACGGGCGGAATCCCATTCGCGGGTAAAACGCCAGCCGCCGCGGTTGTAATCGTAATACCAATAGCGAAAGCGCAAGCCGCGGATATCATACGCCAACACTTGAAACAATTTGGCCGGGTTTTGATTGGTAAAGTTACTGGACCGCGCTTGGAGTTGACCAAATTTCGATCCATCGTTCCAGTTCTGAACCGAAGCGCGTACGGCAGAACGGGAAACCGGGGCTCCAATAGCCGGTGCCTGCGGTACCAACCGCTTGCGGGTTGCGTTATCAACAAACTGGCCAAAATCAATCAGTTCTACGCGGGCGCGGGAGCCACCGTCAAGCGATAGCACTTGCGCACGCCGTACCAACCGGGTGCCTTCCGGATTCAATCCGTATGAAATTTCTTGCAGTATGGTTTGACCGGAGTTTTCGACCGCACTGACAAAGTGAAGGACATCACTGGGGATCAACCCAATATCTTCGTCAACACAAGAGGCATCATTGAATAGAATATTCCCTTCATCATCCACCCGGGTACAGCCGGGGTCTTCTTGCGCTCTGCCGCTTTTAAGGGAGGTAACCGCACCACCAGGATAATCGCCTCCGACTCCATCCAGCACTTCTTCATCAATCAAGCCGTCACCGTCATCATCAATGCCGGCACCAGGTATCCCCGGTTCATCTTCGGTCGAAATATCACGGTGAATGCCCGCAAAGCGAAACCGGGGAGTCCCTTCTTGAATATTGCGGGGATTCACGGGTTTAATGGAATCCGGTGTTAAATAAGCCGTGCGGATATCCGCGCTGATAAAATCCAATACCGTTCGGGCGTTCTCGTTCACTTCCAACCGCTTTAAGGCGACATCGCGCGAGTCTAAAATCGCCACAAACGTTTGCGCCGCGATTCCAGCAAGGATCGACAACACGCCCATTGAAATCATAATCTCAATCAGCGTGAACGCCTTTTTGGAATGATATTTTGTTTTCTCTGTCCTACCTGGATTTGGCTTCATTATGCTTTTCTCCAGAACGTAATCTATTACCTCTATCTACCGGATATTCGAAACGATCGATGGCGCGATGCCTCTCGGCTGCCCACTTCGAAACGTGAACGACTCGGATGGATCATCCAAATTGATGAATCCAACCAGTTTAAAATCAAATTTATAGGTATCTTCATCGATTTCGCCGTCAAAATCGTTGTCAATCCCGTCTTCTTTTTCTTCGTCGATCCCCCAAGTAATGCCACTGTATGAAATGGTCGAACGGCTGACGGATCGTCTGCCGTCAAATCTTGGGTCAACAGACTGCATATCTCCATCATTGTCCTCACCGTCGCCGCCCCAGGTGATGATGATTTCAACCCGGCGCCAGTTCGGCAGCGTGCCTGAAACCGTGTCTTCATCCACCAATCCGTCGGATGTGGGCTGGCGGGTATAGGCCTGAATATTCAAACCGCGTCCGGTGGATGAAACGGGGAAATCAAAGTCCAAACCGTCGGGCAATTCTTCATCCACCAAACCATCACCGTCGTTATCCACGCCATCGCCAAGTTCAGGAATTCCATCCCCATTCCTATCAATCAGGCCATAATTGCCATTATCGGGCACACTACCTACTCTGATTTGCCAACTATAGCGGTCAAAAGGAGGCGCTAATTTTGCCGGCATAAAGGGAAACGCGGCGAGTTGAGTGTCTTCATCCACTCCATTGTTGCCGTCATTGTCCCGTCCATCCCAAATTTCTTCATCGATGCCTTCGTCTATCCGGCCGTCATTATTGTTGTCTAAGCCATCGGCGATTGCGGGCGTGTTAGGATCATTATCATTGTCTTCGCCATCTCCATCGTTATCTATTCCATCCCCCGCAATCCAGGGAATCATAAAGTTGCTGCCGCCGATACGGACAGACGGCAACCGCGTATCTTCATCAATCAACCCGTCACGGTCATTATCGATACCATCGGCGAATTCTTCATCGATATTGAGTTCTGGATCGTAGTTGTAATCGCCATCCGGGGCCAAAAGGGAAAATGAACGCGGGACGGCTTGAAAGCTTTTCGAGCTGCTGTCGCCGCTGTCATCGATGACGCCGTCGCCGTCATCATCCAAGCCGTTGGGCCGGCCGGTAAAGTGGGGGGAGCCATCGCGTTCGGGCGTACCGTCATAATCAGTATCGGGAATGCCGTTGTTGTTAAAGTCGCCGGGAGCGCGGCGGCCGCGGGTGCGGGTTTGATCAAACATCGAATTATTCGTATCATCATCAAATCCGTTACCGGGGATAGGAACCAATGTATCCGAATCGTTCGGCAAAATGGGGAAGTTAACCGGGTCGGATTTGAGGCCCTCAAAGATGGTATTGGCAAGCATGGTGGCCTGGGTTAAATCTTCCGAGCGGCGGCTGGCTTGAATACCGTATGGGAATATCTGCACAATAGAGAGCAAACCCACTCCCATAATCGCGGCGGCGACCACCACCTCAATTAAAGAAAGTCCTTGTTTGTCTTTATATTCTTTCAAGAAGAATATCATGATGCTTTTCCTCTCTTATCGCCTATTGTCTAAGATCAGGGTCAAAATCTGTTGATTCGGGTGGATGGTCCAAGGGGAACGGACCTAAAACCGCATAATCATACGTACGCGTGCGTCCGGTTAAGCGGATGATTTCAACGGTGTTGATGTCATAGCGCTCTAAATCTTCGCGGATCACTTCTTCGTTCGTATTGCTTCTATCATCCCCTTGATTGAATTCAAATTCTGGAAGGCTTCTGCCATTATTGACTAAAGTATGATAATCCACGGTACCGCTTCGCAGCTGGAAGGACTCATTGTCGCGTATAACAAAGATGACCGCTTCATGAAAATTAGGAAGCGTTTCTTGCTCTTCATCCTCATAATACACTTTGCTGACATTACCGCGCGGGCTAAATTCCACATAAAAGATATTGGGGCCATCTATACCGGGCACTTCATCATCAAACCCAATCATCACGCCATCCGGCAAATTTTCGGTATCGGTCAATTCAATGGCGTTGGGAAGATCGGTACCGCCGCCTTGACACGCGGCGTTCGCGCTGAATGGGAGCTGCTCACAGCGTTTGCCTTCAATCCAAATCCGGGCCGGTTCAATCCGCACACCGGATATATCATTGTTCGAAAAGCCGTCCAACTCTCCCGCGTCAATTGCAACCCGCCGGTCTTGGCGCATCGCAATCGCCATCTGGCGCGCCTGCTGCAGGGTGGTGGAGATGATGCGGCTGGTGGTATTGAGGCGGTTGCGGTTGGCCTGGGTCACAAAACTGGTGGCACCCACGCCAATCATGATGCCTAAGATACCAATAACGATGATCATCTCAATCATCGAAAACCCGCGCTTTTTGCGCGACTTATTTCTGTCGTTATAAAGTCTTCCGTCCATCATAGCCGCTCTCTTTAATATAGGCTGTGTGCTGCAACAATATCGCTTCTGTTCAAAGCAACAACGGGGATATACAAAAGATTGTAAAATTTTGTTAAAATAAAAACGGTGAAAATTGGATGCAAGCCACTATCCCCGAATAGCTTAAACCCAAATTCGCTATTGTATATGAATAGGCTATATATAAAAGATAGCCCCATCATATTGACAAATTTTAAATGTATCCGCTTTTCTATCCCTTTTTCAGCAGTAAGCCGAATCACACACATTCATCGCAGGAGCATATC
>CAYVAZ010000103.1:0-8679 GCA_964449065.1 uncultured bacterium | reverse complement strand
TCACCGTACACAAAACTATATCATACGGATCAAAAATCATCCACAAAAAATGCCCATTTTTTTACGGTAATTTGCATTTCCGGCTCTTTGTCAACGCTTCCAAAATATGGTAGTATTAGACAATCATAACATAAGAGGGTAACAATATGAAGATTTTATCGCTATTTTTAGGGTTATTTCTGGTGGTTTTAAGTGAAAGCACGACATTAAGCCAAAATGAATTTATGCTGAAAGACGGAGATACGGTCGTTTTCTTGGGTGACAGCATCACACAAGCGGCTTCCAAGCCCGAAGGCTACATCTCGCTGATCAAGCTCTTTTGCGGGGTAAACGGCTATGAAATCAAAGCCGTCAATGCGGGCATCAGCGGGCATAAGTCGAACGATATGCTGGCGCGGCTGCAGGATGATGTGCTCAGCCACAATCCCGATTGGGTCAGCATCTCATGCGGGGTAAACGATGTGTGGCATCAATTTAAGTTTGAGCCCGAAGGTGTTGAATTGCCTGACTATAAGAAAAACATGACCGAAATCGTGAATCGCTGCAAAAATGCCGGTGCAAAGGTATTGCTGTTAACCGCCACCCCCATCTATGAAAATGTAGACAGCAAAGAAAACCAGAAGTTAAGAAAATACAACGACTTTCTGCGTGAACTAGCCAAAGAGCAAGACGTACTATTGTGCGATTTGTTCGCCACGTTCACGAAACTGTATGAAATGAAGTTAAACGATGAAAAGCTGCTAACCACCGATGGCGTGCACATGAACCCGCGCGGCAACCGCTTGATGGCGCGTGAGATAATCCGCACATTCAAACCCAAGGGATGGGAAGTTCGCCGGGCGGAAAACCGCTGGGAACTGATCGGCAACATGCAGCCCATGGGGGAAAATTAAATTTGATAATGATAGTTGGATGGATATAGCAGAACGTTTTCAGTCTTTTATCAACTAAAATAAAGTACTTGAAAACACCGGAATGCCAATAGTAGCTTTTCTATCACCATTGATAAGGGTTAATGGCAGGAAACTTTCCTTATAATCTTTATAAATTGTGATAGTCATGTTATTAGTTTGATTGGTTGTGCTTACATTACTTACGGTTACAAAATCTAAATCAGAAATGATCTTTGTATTTCCCAAGTCGATTGCTCCAGCCTGTAGTTCAATAGATGCGGGTTGATTTAATGTAAGTGTTGCTGGTTGTGGATAAATCCGAAAATCTTTAGGGGGATGTATAAATAGCGGGATTCTGATATCAATGTCTGGCTTTGTTTTGTGTTGTATAATCACAACACCATCAACGAGTAATGGGACAAGCATATCCGTATTCAAAGTAAACATATATTTAAAGGACTTTGTCAAACCAGACCTTTTCATGGCCAACAATTGAGAATTGATTTGATATTGAAAAAACGTATCTGACAAAATTTCAATCATAAAATCATCCGGATGTAATTCTTTTTTTGTATTGAATTTTATGGTTAATTCGATCTGTTTTTCCCGGATGTCAAACAATGTAGTATATCGAAATGCTATTTTTTCCTTTGAAATTTCCCATAATGGCTTACTGTTACCGGAAACAGTTATTACAGGTGATGGTAAATATGTGTCATTGCATTTTAGCGTGATGAATTCGTTCCACTCACCAGTTTTTTCAGAAGTAGTAACTTCCACTGTGAACAGTTCGCTTTGACCCGGCATTATTGACTTTTGGTTTAGATTTGGAATGGTGCATTGGCAAGTGCTATTTATTGCGTCTATGGTCAAGGGTTTCGTTCCATAATTGAATACTTTATAACGCAAATTGAACACTTCGTCTTTTTCATGATCTCCTACATTTATTGGATTTCTATCCACAACGAGTATCGGGCCGGGTATGGACTCTGCAACGCTTTCGACCGGAACCAATACGAAACCATTTGTGATTTTTTGCAATTCACTCGAAGTAAGCGTATATCTTGCATTAGGCCAATCCGTCACCAGCCATCGATCCGAATCATCTATTTTTTCAATCACCACATAATGATTTTCTTGATACTGTTCATCATCTAATATGGTCATCATGAGTGAAAAGTCATTTATTTCACTATAGGTAACTTGAAACCCTTCCAATGTAACGCCTATCTTCCCGCTAATTTCCCGTAAATGATTAAAAGTTGCGATATCCGGTATCTTTAATAAGGTTTCTTTGTCATCATCATTCAGTTGTGCCATCCTGTCCAATCGCTGAAGAAGATAATACATGGCATTAAAACCGCAGGGATACCGTTTGTAATGGTAAGCGGAATGGTTTTCCAAATCAGGCCAAGTATTCTTGTTTCCTGTCTCGTATTGGCTATGGGCACCAAAACTGGAAGTAGATAGAATCAACAAGAATAAAATTCTTTTGATCTTATGTATCATGGAATCATCCTCTGCATTGCGGTTGGATAAACGGAATAAGAAGGGTCTAATTGTTTTTTTTTCACAATTAGACCCCACCCGTCGTCAATTTTTGAGTCTCTATCGGCGGTAAACTTTCATATCTGGCGTGATCAAACTTTCCGCATTTAGAGTTAAAGATGGATCGATTTCCAACGACGTAATTTCAGAAAATGATCTGTGGTTTATAATGTTTTCTTCTGTTCTATCACTTTCCGGAAGATAAAAAGTGCTTTCCATGTGAAACGGGAACCAGTACCCATCAACCAATCGAAAATCAGACGCATGAAGCTCCTCTTTCAAGACTTCTTGATTATAAAAATACGCATCCGTCCAACAAAATCCTTTGGATTTATCCACATGAATAACCGCATGTGTAAATTCCGGCTCATTACTTCCAGCCTCAATGGAAATGATGTATTTATCTTCGTTCGCTGACTCTGTATCTTTGGACATAACCATGTTGGTTCCCGAAAAAGAGGATAAGCCTCTGCCATATGCGTGTGCCCCTCTTGAAAACAACTTGGTCGGGATTGGTTTTTTCTCTATCCTAGCAAAAGGTTCGATTGCCGGGTCCAGTGTATCATTCGACACCTTGTGAAAGATAATTGTTATGTCTTCCGTTAATCCCAACAAAACCGTTTGTCGAATAAATTGACTGCCTCCAGCCGAATCCGGGGAGATTTCGGCTGTCATTTGTATTTCTCCATTCGCATAGATGAGTTCTTTTTCAGTTATTTTATACACATCTTCTGTTGCCATGGGGTAACTTTCTTCCACATCCGGAAAATTAAACTCAACTTTCTCACTTCTTCGTGCGACTCTTTCTTTTGTTTGTCTTTGTCTAATTAATGCATTGTTTCGATTCATTGCCGCCATATCATTATATCGTTCTTTCGGAGTGATCGTGGTAGACCGCGTAGTTATTTTTACCCCGGAAATGGATTGATCTACCGCTTGGAAGAGTTCTTTAACCGTTTCGGATTGTGCTTGTACTGATATGACAGTTGTTAAGAATATTGCCAGATATATTGTCGTTTTTTTAATTACTCCAAACATGTTTATTTCCTCTCGTTATTGGTTTTTTTATTCATTTACAATTTTACTTTTAAGGGCAAGTCAATCTTCCAATAATTGTACTTTCGATTTCTACTCCTCCTGAGCAATTCCAATCATAAAGAGTGCCGGCCCAGCAAAATGAACGCACCGTTGCTGAAGTTCCACCATCAATAGCTGAGTTTTTTTTATATTTCACTTCTTTTATGCAGGTACTACAATCCACAAGTTCATCAAGGTTAACGCAATCATCGCCGCCGATAGGGTGACATAAGGCATCATACACTATGGTATATCCATTCGTTTCGCAAAGTGTTGCACCTTTAACTCTCCAACTGTAATCCGTACAATAGGTACATGGTGTTGTCTGCCCGCCTGTCAAATTCTCCATCTCATCAAATGACAATGCACGCATTGATGAGGCTGCACCCGTTGAAACCAACAAATAAACAGTTAAGATACTTAAAAAACCACTTACAACCAAAAATCTCTTCATGTTTTTCCTCCTAACTTTTTTTTAAAACGTATTATTTATATAGATTAGCCCCCCCCCCTCATTTACTGTCAAGTTTTTTTTAAAAAAATTATGTTAATAATTTAATAGCATTACATTAAATTATTAACATAACTGAATTTATCATATATATACAATAATAATAAATATTCCATAACATACTCATTTATATGCATATATGATACATACACATATTTATATGTTTGTCGGTATAATTTTTTTAAGTCCATAAATATTTTAATTCACCCCAATCATTGGATGGTTTCATAAGATGGGTTGCGGGCAAGTTTAAGCGTTTTAGGATTGAGTTGGTTTATCTTTCGCGGTATAGAGAAGTTACAACATGCACCAAAATTATTTGCTTGTCAGTTGAATATCTATCCCAAACCTCTTTATTTTACCAATATTTTCCCTTAGAATCAGAAAGAATTATTTAGGGGAGAGAACCATGAAAATAGAACAATACACCAAAGAAAACGGCCAAATCAGCCGGAGAGATTTTGTGAAAACCGGGGCGGCCGCCGCGGCAGCCTTTCCATTTGTAAATACCATCAACACACCAGACGCGCAGGCGCAGCAGAAAAAGCGCAATATCATCTTTATCTTCATCGACGACATGCGCTTTGATTCGATGAGCAATATGAATCACCCGTTTTTGGAAACCCCGAACCTAGACCGCCTGGCCGCCAATGGCATGAAGTTCAACAACGCGTTTGTAACCACATCGTTGTGTTCCCCCAGCCGCGCCAGCGTTTTAACCGGGCAATATGCCCATGTTCATGGTGTCATGAACAACTCAACTCCCGTGCCGGCAGGGACACCCACCTTCCCGGTGGAATTGCAGAAAAACGGGTATGAAACCGCCTACATAGGCAAATGGCACATGGGCGGCAGTTCGGATGACCCGCGTCCCGGCTTCGACCATTGGGTTAGTTTCCGCGGGCAGGGGCGTTACTACAATCCAACGTTAAACATCAACGGTGAGCGCAATGATTATGAAGGCTACACCACCGATATGCTGACCGACTACGCGGTGGATTACATCAAACGCGACCACACCAAGCCTTATTATATGTGTCTATCCCATAAAGCGGTTCATGCCGAGTTTTTCCCGGCGGAACGGCATAAAGACAAATACTCGGATGTCGAAATTCAATTTCCGGATTCCATGGCGGACACCAAAGAAAACTACGAAGGCAAACCGAACTGGGTACGCCGCCAACGCCACAGCTGGCACGGTGTGGATTATATGTACCATGACTTTACCTACTTCGATCAATTCATTCTGGATTACAACCGCACCATGCTGGCGGTGGATGACAGCGTCGGCCGCGTGCTGGATACGCTGGAAGAAACCGGGCAGTTGGAAGACACCTTGGTCCTGTTTATGAGTGACAACGGCTTTTTGCACGGCGAGCATGGCCTCATCGACAAACGCTGTATGTATGAAGAATCCATCCGCGTTCCGCTGATCGCCCATTGCCCGGAGATGATCAAACCCAATCAAGAGACAGACCGCATCGGTTTAAATATTGACATCTGCCCAACCATCTTGGATGCCGCGGGCGCGCCAATTCCAGAAAGCGTGCAGGGAGAATCGTTCTTGCCGATTCTGCGCGGGGAAGATGTAAACTGGCGGGAAGCCATGCTGTATGAATACTTCTGGGAAGCCGCCTTTCCGCAAACCCCGACAGTGATGGGCGTGCGTACGGAAAACGAAAAGTTCATGCACTATCACGGCGTGTTTGATTTGGATGAAGTGTATGATTTATCCAATGATCCCAAAGAGATGAACAACTTGATCAGCGACGCATCCAGTTATGAATTGCGGCAGGACTTGCAGCAGCACCTTAATTCATTGATGAAGCAATACGGCGCGACAATGGTGCCGAGTTTTAAAATTTAGAGATCGTTTTTTCGTGCGGAACGATAAAAGGGTTCTGGATAGGGAAGATAGATTAATTCTTGTCTTCCCGATTCCAGGCACGGCCTCGATAGAGTGCCCCGGTGACAGCCCACTTCATGGATGCACGGTATATGCCGTTTGCGATTGGCCTCGGGATGAATCCTGTTGGAGTTTATCCATTTCTTCATACGCCTCTTGCAGCGATGGAACGGCGCGTTCGATGTAGGTTACAGATTCTTCTTTGTGTTCATCAACCGCGGCGCTCCAAGCCCGGTTGAGGTAACGTTCAGCCTCGGCAAACGGGGTCATAACCAATGCGTATTTTCCCATTCCGTATTTATCGATGATGTGCTGCCGGTTTTCTTCAAACGGCTGCAAATGATTTTGCATGATGGTGCCGAGTTTTTGATACAGTTCATGAGTCGATAACTCTCCGCTTTGCTGAAACAGCGATTGCAGTTCGGATTTTGCATCCAATAAAAACCTATCGGGAATGGAAGAATCCTCTTGGGTTTCGGAATCAACATCCAACAACGGTTTGTCTTTTATTCTGCTGATCATGACACCCACGGTCAATACAGCCAAAGAAAACACAAAGAAGCCTGTATTGATTTGCCACGTGCTTTCCCACCCCGGTTCGTTCGGAAGAGTACGGGCAGCGGTAATCGACGCGCCGACTGTCCCTGCGATCATCAAAACGTATGAAACCTGTTTGTTCATCTCATCCACCCGGCGGCAGAATTACGCCGCTTATGATTAACAATGACTGACCGACGACAACCAACGGCTCACCCACCAACAAACCGGCGGCAAAGGGTATACCTTTTTCATTGACCCAATGTTTCCCTGCACTCTTTAGACACAACATATTGACCAAACACCCCAATCCGTAGGGCAGAATATATTGAATGGGCAGATACATAGAAAGCCCGATCAGCACACCAATCCCCGGAATGCCGGTAAACGATACCGCTGCCCCGATTATGGCGCCGCTCAGGTATTTGGGCCACGGTACATTGCCGCCTTGTATCCCTTCAATCGCCGCTTGCAGCGCCTGGCCTTGCGGTGCGGTGAGATCTTTCCCCGGCCCAAAACCGAAGCTGTTCCATAGCAATGCAAGTACGGTAAGGCTGACAACCGGGCCGATTGCTACAAAGCACAATTCCATAAACTGCTGGCGAATGGGGGTGGCACCAACAAGATAACCGGTTTTTAAATCCTGCATCATATCCGCGCACATACTGGTTGCCACAGCAATTGCAGCACCGACAACAATAGCCGCCTCCACCGAATGGTTGGTCATCATCAAAACAATCACCACACCCAACAAAGCCATCCCGCTGATGGGAGACCAGTCGGTCATCCCCGTTGCCTGCGCCACCACCACTCCCGCAAATCCCAACCATAACGTGCCAAAGACCGCCACCAAAAGAGCGCGCCAAACCCCAACCGGAGCGGTGTAATAGGTGGCGATGAATAGCAGAACAAACGCGGCCGCGATTCCATAATACAAATACTTCAACGGCATTTCTTCCGGACTGGTGTTCTTTAACTCAATTCGTTTTAAGCTGGCGAACGAAGCCTTTATTGACGGTAGCGACAGGGCGATTCCCGTTAAGGCTCCGCCAATTAGCATCCCAATACCCAGCGGACGGTTAATCGCGCCGTGCACCCATCCGCTGATTTCTTTACCATACTGAACATACACTTCAGTATCACCATCCCGTTTGGACTGATGATATGCCTCCGATATTTCATTGGGAAGCCAATCCATAAAAGTGACATAGGGGGTAATGATCCAATACGCGAGAATACCGCCTATAAGAACGACCAAGCCGGGCCTACCGGAAATAAACCCTGCTCCAAGAGAAAACATGCTAATGGCCCAAACATTTACCACATCCGGTGGAAATGGATCGAAGGGGCCAAAATCAATTTCATGAGGAATCACGGTAAAATCGATACCGAACAATAAAGTATCGTTAAAAAGCCGGACCGGAAATTGGCTGAAGAAATACACCAACGCACTGATGATCATCCCTACTGCAAGAATGATTGATTTTTGAATCCCTGCTCCGGGCGACTTCAACACCGTTGCCACCGCGGTTCCAGTGGGGAAACGCAGCCGGTCAAGATCGATCAGCTGTTTGCGGATCGGGATAATAAAAAAGATGCCCAAGAGCGCCCCGGCAATGGCTGACAGTCCCACCAACACCGGATTGAAATCCACGCCCATCAAGTAAAACGCGGGGATGGTGAAAATGATGCCGGAAGTAGTAATATTGATGGAGGAAGCAATGGTTTGGTTGATGTTGTTTTCGACGATGGAGCAGTTGCGCAGAATGCCGCGCAGAATCCCAAATCCCAATATAGCCGCCACAGCAGATCCGCCGATGGTAAAGCCAATCAAAAGCCCCGCATAAGTAAAGCAAGCGCTCAGCATTACACCGATGAGCACGCCAAGCACCATCGCCTGAAGGGTAATTTCACGATAAGGACGATTGGGTGAATTCATGAACAACTCTTTTTTTCGCGAATTATTTGTACATATCTTGATCGATTAAGTTGCAGAATAATCACGATTCAATACAAACTAAATCATAACTTGATTTTCTGTCTAGTGTTTGCATTAAAAGTTTGGTAACAGGTTAGCGATATGAATTGCATAGTCAAAAAATCGAATCGATTTTCTCATTCCTCCCCCAATGCAATGGGGGAGGCTAGGTGGCAATGTCATTGACTTAAGGAATTAGAGCAATTCAAGGTTGGATAAACAGGAAATG
>CAYVAZ010000102.1:8781-15203 GCA_964449065.1 uncultured bacterium | reverse complement strand
ACAGATGATAGCCAGGGGCAGAGTGACCGAAGGGAACGCCGCCCCTGGAAATGTGCGAGAAAATCTGACCCTGAAAGGGTCTAAGAAATGAGTAGGTTCTTTAAGACAATGGCATTGGGGTAGGGGGGATCAAAGACGATCTCTTTCTATCTTCGCAAACCAGAAATGCTCTAGAAAGATATGGTACGGAATGTTACCTTTAATCCACCCTTCCCCACTGTCATTGATTTAGCGATCTTAAACTTCTACCAAGTTGCAGGAAAAATGTTCTTTCTAATACGAATTCAAATAAATGATGATTAAACAATACGCCTCCCCCAATGGAATGGAGGAGGCTGGGTGGTATTAATGGGTTGGTGATTTCAACTTTGACGAACCATGTTTCTTGTAGGGAGAATCAAACAAAATTAAATTGAAAGGCCGCGCACAGAAGAAAAGCCCCGAATACAGGGGGCTTCTCTATCAATTATCGGGTCTACCGATGATCTATCTGTGAAAAAGAACGTTACTCAAACTTCGGCAGCCGCTCCATAATCGATTTCAACGAAAAGTGATGAAACACATCGTGGTCATCTGTTCCATTTTTTCGGTGGTCATGTCTTGAACGATCTTCTTGACAATCCATCACGTCATTCCCTTTTGCAATCGTTACCAATTTTTCCAATCCCTCGGCCAACTCTTCCTTTTCTTCTTTAGCCTGAAAATCTATCATATCTTCATCTGTCTGCGCGTACATTTTGTAGTTGTAATTTAAAAAGCAGTGCATGCAAATCACAGTGATAGACGGTTTCCCGCACAGTTTACAGGCCACCTTTTCTTTGGCGTATTCTTGTACTTGTGACATCGGACTTCCCCCTCGGTTCTTCTGTTGGGTGCGTGATTTGCCGGAAGATGCCGTAATGACAGAGGGTGCCCATCATACTTTTTTGTTAAGACATCCATATCCAAAGCAAATCATCAAAGTCCTCAACCCGATTGCCATTCGCAATCCAGAAAGTGCATAACCATCGCAAAGCACGGAGCAAAAAAAACTTAGCGATAGAATTACAGTCACTGATACACAAGATAGTATCGGTATGAAGCAACCGAACTTAACCGAAACAAGCAAAATATTTTAGGTGTGAAAAGAAAGCTCCTGCGAGCCGTCATCCAGGCCGTCCCAGGAACAATTTGACAAGGAACTATTTCAGCCGTCAGAAGAAACCATATAATACCGCTTCAATGAAATAATATGCGGTGCGCGGTACCGGCTGGAAGCCGATGCACCCCTTTTATGGAGGAATCACACAAAATTTATTTGAATCCGTATAAAAAACAATGTTCGAGAGGAAACATTTACCTCACAAAACAAAAGAATAAAAGAAGGGGGTGAACATCAATAGTTCAACCCCACTCCGTGCAAGCGAAAGGATTGCTGAGATTTCCACATTCCCCAAGCCTTACTTTTTTCGTTAATCGTATTTCACGATTCGCCGTTTACTGATTATCTTCGTATTGGCTTTCTTCCGGCGGCTTGGCGATCGACTCACGCATGGATGTATCCGCAACCACATTCTTCATGTTGTAATAATCCATCACACCGAGGTTGCCTTGGCGGAAAGCTTCGGCCATGGCCAGCGGAACCTGTGCCTCGGCTTCGACCACGCGGGCACGCATTTCTTCAACACGTGCTTTCATCTCTTGCTCTTGCGCGATGGCCATCGCCTTGCGTTCTTCGGCCTTAGCCTGCGCGATCTTCTTGTCAGCCTCAGCCTGGTCGATCTGCAGCTTCGCGCCGATGTTTTCGCCGACGTCGATATCGGAAATATCAATGGAGAGAATCTCAAACCCTGTCCCGGAATCCAAGCCCTTTGAGAGCACGTTCCGCGAGATCATATCGGGGTTTTCCAGCACCTTTTTGTGCGATTCCGCGGAACCAATGGTGGTGACAATCCCCTCACCCACACGGGCAACAATGGTTTCTTCTGTCGCTCCACCCACCAACCGGTCCAGGTTGGCTTTCACGGTTACACGGGCGTTGGCGCGCAGTTGAATCCCATCCATCGCCACCGCGGCCACTTTATCCATCCCTTTTCCAGGATCTGGACAGTCAATCACCTTGGGGCGGACGGACATCTGCACCGCTTCAAACACATCGCGCCCGGCCAGGTCAATCGCGGCGGCGCGCTCAAACGCGAGGGGAATGTTCGCTTTGTCGGCCGAGATCAACGCCTGCACGACTTGATAGACGTTTCCGCCAGCCAAATAGTGGGCTTCCAGTTCGTTGGTGGTCAACGTCAGCCCCGCTTTGGTCGCGTTGATCAGCGGGTTCACCACCATGCTGGGCGGCACACGGCGAAGACGCATCCCGATGAGCGAAAGCATCGAAACCGACACCCCAGATGTAAAGGCCGCAATGTACAAACGAAACGGAATAAAGTAAAAGAAAAACGCCAAAAATATAATGATGAGTATTAACAGAAAGACGACCGATCCATCGGCGATAAATCCAGGCATGATACGCTCCTTTTATCTTTTCAGATAACAAAATAAATATTGTTTCATAAGTAGAATGCTCATACAGAGAATGCTCTTAAGAAAAGCGGCCGTTGTCAAGGATTGCGCCTCACAACTTCTGCTATTCTTACACCGGTACATTACGGCGATTTGGGCATCACTATTTCATACCATAATGATTTTTGGTTTTCATCCAACCGCAGCATGTCCCAGCTTTCCTCTCGTTTCCATTGAATGAATTGACTGGAGATGCGTTGTCCCCGTACATCCAATGGATATGCGACACCTGGTTCGGAAGACATCGTTTCCATCCAAAGTTGCAAACCGATGGGCTCAACCAGAGGCGGCCCGTCTCCCCAATTGCGTCCGACGCTGGTTTTTTCTTCGCGGATCCACTGCATCCCTTGGTTTTCCGAATATCCCGTCGCGGTCAACAGCCAATGCTCTCCTTCGTCCGATGACTTCATCCACGTGAGCAGCACATTCGCCCAGCCTTCTTCTGTCTCTCCAATTTTTAATTGAATTCCGTCATGTAAAGAATACTGTTGATCTCCATGAAAACCGATGAACCCTTTGGTTTTGGGGGATTGAATCAAGACATACACATCTTCAGGATTTGGAGAGGCTGTTGATGACTGCACCCAATACAACTCATGGGTCGAACTCTCTTGTGGATTGCGCAGACCGTACTCCTTTGCTTCCGGTTGTTCGCTTGCAATATCCACAACGGTTCGTACATGGGTGGTGATATTTTCACCCGGAAACGTATGAAGATGGTTTAAGCCCCACAATCCGCCGTTCTGGTCTGTTAAGAAATTGACGAGACTATCCAACGTATGACGCGACGAGACCGTCATGGGAGAAACTTGGATATCCCCCCGCAAAAACATATTCGCGGCGGCAGGCATACAAAGCATCTTTGGTGTATGCCCGGCGATGTCAAAAAAACTGTTGATCGATTTGTCTTCATAATCATTGCTGTGGCTGTAAGCGAAATAGTAGATACCGTCCCAGCCTTGAAAGGCGCCATAAGCGGCGGGAAGGGGGATTCCTTCGGATGCAAACGGCATCGGCGCGGGGTGGTTGTATTCGGATACCGTGAAGGGTTTGCCTTTTACCTGCCGCTCCATCAGGCGAAACAGCACATTGTTTTCTTGGTTGATGATCGATTCGTTTTCCACATACCAATCGCTCATATCCCACTGCCGGTTGGGAAAGTGGGGATGATTGAAGTAGCCGTGCGTATCGATGAGATCATGTACCAGTTGTGAGGTGTAGGGCGCAAACCCGATCTGCGTTCCGGTGATCATCGGCTTGGCATTGAGTTCATCCCGCAGATAGCCATACATCACTTGGTTGTATTGGGTTTCACGGCGGACCAAGAACGCCATCCAATCGCGCTGGCAAGCATAGGTTTTGGCGCCGTAGTCCTTGCGCGTTACGGCATGGATGCTGCCGTCTTCCAGCGCTTCATCATCACCCAACACCTCCGGGGCTTTGTTTACCATCGACGGCTGCGAGAGCCACACCTTGCCCGTTTGATTCGCCATTTCGGATATAATCAGCCGCGCTTTGTCATCGCCGGCGTTGGGAGAGAATGATAAGTTAACTTCCTGCCATGCGTTGGTAAGATCAATCTTAACCGGCTCATCCAACCGCTGCCAGGGGTCATGATCCTGCTGCAAACCGACACTCACGGTGCGCGGCGGATTGGCCTTCATGTGCAAGTTCACCTGATAGAACTCACCCTTTGCAACCACCAGTTGCGGATAGAACATCTGCACATGCCAGGACTGACCGCTTGTTCGGGTGATATCCATCCCGGCGGCAGGCTGCCCCTGATAGTGGTTCGTACGGGAAATCACTTTTCCCTCGGCTTGGTCGATGGTTTGGAACACCCAATGCCCCAAATCCTCAGCAAGCATTTCGCTGCCATCGCCTTTGGATTCGGGTGTCCACACCCTTCTAAGTTCTTCAGTGGAATCATACTGATCCGCTAAGAATTTATTCCAATCGGATTGCAGCACATCCCAATATTCTTGCGGCATGGAATCGAGCGAACGGTTGGCCCATTGCCAGATAAGCCCGCTCTCATTGTTAATTTCGATGGTGACAATGGCAGGCTCATTTAGATAATTGTTGCCGGTGTATGGGTTCACATGCGTGAGCAAATCGCGGGCATAGTTCTTTTGGATCTCAATCAAACGCGGATAAAAGTGATCGGGGCCTTTGTCATAAGTCGGCAGTTCATCCGCGTGGGGGACGCCGTCGGCCTCTACGGTTTTGCGTCCGACTTTTAAATTAATGTTGGTGTAGATGCCGTTCTTTTTTAACGCGGCAATGAAGTAATCCAAGCGGTCGAGCCTCTCCCTATCAAAATCCTGCTTGTCCGCTGTATCCGCTTTCCATATACCGTTCGGAGAGCGGGCGGTATCCAGGTGATGGACGCGCACCGCGTTGATGCCAAACTTCGCCATGCGGGCGGCGATCTTTTCGGCCTGCTCATGCGTGGGGAAGTTGCCGGAGAAGGCGGTGTTCACCCCCAATATGCGGAACGGCTTGCCTGCACCGTCTACCAGCCGGTCGCCTTCCGCACGGATGAAACCATGTTTACCAGCAGGTTTTTCCAACAGATGGCTGACGTTGGTGATGCTCTCCGAATCGTCATCCCACGGCAATTCAAACGGAATCATCTCAGCGGATTGCACGGGATTTGATACAAAGATAGCGGATAGGATTAAGAGATGGATGCGGATCATGATGCGGGCTCCTGAATGATGAGTGATGTATGGTGACACACAGTATACCAAGAAGGTGAGTTGAAGCCATATATGTATAGTACAAGAAAAGAGGCATTGACATGGCATTGGAGCGTCTCAGAGTTGGACAGACGAAATCTGCCGTTGTTCTCCTTATTTGTGAGGGGCGTGGAGATCAAACAGGCCGTTCGTTCTCAAAAATCCCGTCCGGATATCCCACTTTACCGTTGTAGAGATTCCGCGAATGTTTTATAATTAAATCAAAACAATTCAATTTGCTTTGTGGATGGAAAGTATGAAAACACCATTACGAATTCAACTGGTTTTGCTTTGCAGTTTGATCATTGTTCTAACGCTTCTTGCCGTGCGTCCCCCTGATGACACCGGTGTAGGCAAGGTTAAAGTCAACATCACCACCACCCCCTCCGAACCCGACTGGCAGGAGTGGCGGAGAGAACAAAAGCGAAAAGTGAAAGATATCGAAAAGCCCAACACGCTGCCTACCGATTACGACGGCAACCCCATCGACTGGTACATCGATAAATGGGTAAAAGAAGAAGAACAAGAAACCGGCGGACGTTCTCCCGATTACCTTTTCCTCCGCAAAGCTTATTTGGATGTCATCGGCCTTTTGCCCCCGATTGACCAGCAGAGAGAATTTTTTGCAAGCAATGATGAAACCAAACGCGCAGAGTTGATCGACTCGCTTCTATCAGCCAATGAAATGTACGCCGAACACTGGATGACGTTTTGGAATGACCTGCTGCGCAATGATGAGCAAACCAACATCGATAACCTGCGCGGCTCGGTGACCGAATGGTTGTATGAATCGCTGAAAGAAAACCGCGCGTACGATATCATGGTCGCGCAGCTGCTTAACCCCAGTGACCGCGAAGCCACCGGCTTTCTGAAGGGCATCAACTGGCGCGGGCGAATCAACGCCAGCCAGCGTCCCGTTATCCAAGCCGCGCAAAACGTGGGGCAGGTCTTTTTGGCAACCACGCTGAAATGCGCGTCCTGCCACAACCACTTTACCAAGCCGTATACCCTGCAAGACACCTATGGCCTCGCATCCTTCTTTGCCGAAGAGAAACTTGAAATTTACCGCTGTGATAAGCTCACCGGAGAAATCGCCCACGCCCAATTTCCCCTGCCGGGCGGGGAAGA
>CAYVAZ010000102.1:0-8681 GCA_964449065.1 uncultured bacterium | reverse complement strand
TACTCCATGCAGTCGGTATCCAAAAAGCGCGTGCCCTACACGCCGGAATACGCCAATCCATCCCCGCGCCGGATGACCAGCGAACACCTGCTCGACAATATCGCTATCGTTACCCATTATTATCCGGAAGTAGACGGGTTGTTCCACATTCAAATTAACAATCCCATTATCCGCGCCTGGCGCTATAAAAAACCGGGACAGCTTTCCATAGCATTGGGAAGACCCAACCGCGAACAGGTGGTCTCCGCCCGTGACCAGCAGGCCACCATCCTGCAGATGCTCGAAATGGTTAACGGAGACGACTTCGCCGACCGCCTAACCAATGCCGCGGAACATATCTACGAAAACGACGAAATCTTTGCGGCGGATAAGAAGCGTTTTATTCAGCAAATCTATCAACGCGCCTATTGCCGGCAACCCAACAAAACCGAAACCAAACTGGCGCTTGAAATGTTCGGCATCTCCGACGCGTTCCGCAAACCGCCCAAACCATCCGAAAAAGAGCAAAAACAAAACATCGAAGACTTTTTGTGGATCATATTCATGAATCCTGAATTTCAATTCATTCATTGATCGTTTGCACCACAGAGGCTCAGAGAACACCGAGGTGAGATGATGACAAAAACAGTCCAAGCCAATACCATAAACCGCCGCGATATGCTCAAAACCAGCTTGGCGGGAGCCATGATGGCCTCGCCCGTCCTCGGCCCCAAAGCCATCCAAGCGGTCGAGGCGCACAAACCCAAAGGCACCGCTGACTCCATCATCTTCCTGTGGCTCGCGGGCGGCATGGCCCAAACCGAAACCTTTGATCCCAAACGTTATACCCCGTTTGAAAAGGGCCTGCCATCGCAAAAGGTGCTTTCGACATTCCCATCCATCCCCACCAGCGTGGATGGAATCGAGATATCGCAAGGCTTAGAAAAAATCGCCGATGTCATGAAATATGGAAGCCTTATCCGCTCGATGCGTTCTGCCGATTTAGGTTTTATACTTCATTCGCGCCATCAATACCATTTTCATACCGGATACGTACCGCCTCAAACGGTACATGCTCCCGCCATGGGAGCGATTGTGTCCCGCACATTAGGCCAGCGTGAAAAAGGGGTGCCCGCGTTTGTCGATATCGGCCAGCGTTTTGATGTCGGCGGCGAAGATTTCGAAGTCAAAGCCTATCACACCGCCGGCTTTTTAGGGTCGCAATACGGCCCTATCTTTGTCCCCGAACCGGCGCAAGCCGTTTCGGTGGTTCAGCCTCCTGCCGGGATGTCCGAAAAACGGTTCAACCAACGGTGGGAACGCTACAAAGCCTTTGTCGACGCCCAAAAAGGCACCGCCAACGAACACACCGCCAAACGCCAGTTCAAAGAAGCGCTTGCCGGGGCGCATGAACTCATGCAGTCTGATGCCGCCAAGGCGTTTGATCTTTCCCTTGAGCCGGAAGAATCTTACAACATCTACAACACCGGCCGCTTTGGTTTGGGCTGCCTGCTGGCGCGCCGACTGGTTGAAGCCGGCGTTCGCTTTATTGAAGTGAGCTACGAATACATTCCTTTCTTAGGATTCGACACGCATGAAAACGGCCACTCGCGCATGGTGCAGCTGAAAAAAGATATCGATGCCCCCATCTCGCAACTCATTAACGATTTAAAAGAGCGTGGACTGTTAGACCGCACCATCGTTATGGTCGCCTCTGAGTTCGGCCGTGATATGATTACGGAAGGCAAACCCGATGAGCCCGTCAAAGATCAAGTCGATGTTCCCGAAATCATCGAAGAAGAAAAACACTACGGCATGCACCGCCACTTCACCGGCGCGCATTCCGCCCTGCTCTTTGGCGGCGGCTTTAAAGAGGGATTTCTCTATGGCAAAACCGCCGTCGAACGCCCCTGCGACACCATCGAAAATCCGGTTGAGGTCATGGACTTTCACGCCACCATCTACAGCGCGCTGGGCATTCCACCGGACCTGTTCTACACCGTGGAAGAGCGCCCCTTCTTTGTCACCCCAGACGGCCACGGCAAACCCATCGAAGCCCTTTTTGCTTAATACCGGATGGTTGAAAATAGATGGGGTTGCGGCGCAATAATGAAATCGCGGGGTATTGTCTTTGATACTTTCTCAATCTCCCTCCGGAAGCCCACCGGATAAATTTTTCCATATCCGTTATGATTTTGTGTTATAATGAATAGTGAAATAAAGGCAAAAATAGGATTAACCCAATGAGCAAAAAAATAGAGAACAAGAACACGACCGCCACAAAATCCAAGTTGAAAATTAGAAACTTAACCCTAGAAGATGTCGATAGAATCATGGCTAGATTAGGGCCATGCGAAGACCTGACTCATGAGGAACTGCTAAAACTTTCTGAAGAGAAGTTACAAGGCAGAAAAGTATCCGATATTATTCGTGAGGAACGTGATGAGGGATATTAATGCCCGAGTTCTACATTGACACTTCATCTTTAGTTAAGAGGTATTGGAGAGAATTAGGAACGGATTTCGTGCAGGCATTATTCGTATATGTAACAAACTATAATCAAAAACTAATCACACTCAATCAAACAACAACCGAACTCGCTTCCGCGGCTTCCCGTTTAGCACGAGAGGGAAAATTTACGGCTAATTTGGCGCGGTCTTATGTACAAGACTTTCTAGTGGAAAGCACTTCTACCATCAATTTTATTGAAATCAGTGATGAAATTACCGACCGTTCAATCGATCTGGTATTCCAACATCCCCTAAAAGCTGCAGACGCCCTTCACCTCGCATGTGCATTGGAATTACAAGAAGAAGTACAAGACCTCATATTTATTTCAGATGACAACCGCCTTTGCACTGCCGCAGAATCGGAAAGTCTGACCATTCTGAAACCGGCAAAAGACAATTCGATTCCATTTATCAAATCGCTTTCAGACAATTAGAGTAGATATCAAAATCTGTTCGAATTTGGGAAGGGCGAGGCTTCCGCTAACCAAAAGTTCAGTTTCTTTCAATATAAAATGTATTATTTGGAATGAATTCTACATTTCTAATGGTTAATATGTGTTACAATGAATGAAAACAAATAAGAGAGCTTTAAAGGATCGTATCAATTATGCGTGAAACTACAGAACAAGAAACTAAAACCCAACCAACAACCAGCACATTAAAAAACGATGATATTGAAAAAATCATGTCTACAATAGGCCCCTATAAAAAAATGTCTGTTGAAGAGTGCCAGGCACTCTCTCAACAAAAACTAAAAGGTAGAAAAGTATCCGATATCATTATGGAAGAACGTGAAGCAGGCTGGTAAAGCGAATGCGGGATATCCACTTTTATATAGATACTTCCGCATTAATAAAACGGTACTGGAGTGAAACCGGTACCGATTTCATGAATCATCTTTATCGTCTAAAACAAAAAGACAATATAAATTTGTATACAGCTAAACACACTATATCAGAATTCGCCTCCGTTGCTATGCGGTTGATGCGTGAAAATCAATTCACAAAAGAAGAGGCTAATGGATATGTAACTACCTTTCTATTTGAAAGCACAAATGCTTTATCCTTTATCAACTTGAATGATAGCATCTTTTATCGAAGCATAGATATGGTAAGAAAACATTCCTTGAAAGCTGCGGATGCACTACACCTTTCAGCGGCATTATAAATGACCGTACAGAACATACAAGACCTCATCTTCATCTCGGACGACAACCGCCTCTGCACTGCCGCAGAATCGGAAAGCCTGACCATTCTGAAACCGGCAGAAGAGACTTCGATTCAATGGATTAAATCGCTAGCCGAAAAATGAGTGCGCATTAGAGCAATTCAGGTTTGCGCAGAGGTGCAGAGTGTACATACATGTACCGGCTAGAAGCCGGTGCTACCCGGCTATTCAACTTTGAAACGCTCTAGAGATTGCCGCAAATCAAATGCCTTATACAATCGCATCATAATGAGTGCAAAACCAATCCATCCCGTATTGACTGAATTTTGGATCCCCGCCATCGTATCAACCCTCGCGGCCATGATACTGGCTGGCGCGCTCATGTTTTGCGATTACATTCTCTATCTCTATCCCCAATCCGAAGTCATCAACCTGCTGTTCGCCAGAATCCTGAACGGAACCCTTCACTTCGTGTTAAGCGAACAGGTAACAGACTGCTATCAAAATATCAACATCATCGTTACGCTTTTGATTTGGTTTGCCGAATGGCTGCATCTGCCGCCGTATTCCACACTCTGGCTATGGCAGTCCGCATTCAACACATTACTGATTTTCCGCGCGGCCCGTTGGCTTAGGCAAGAGAACAAAACAACGTTTTCATTGACCGCTTATTTGTTATTTTTTGGCAATCCTCTTCTATGGTACTCTATGTTTTTTATGCCTTCACAAGTTATCCTGGCTTGGTTGGTTATCGAATGGCTCCTGCAAAAGAACGCAAGCAACCCCGTCTCTTATTTTATTCTTCTTGCAATCAGTTTTTGCGGCAGCATGGGCTTTATTGCCTCTATTGTCATCGCAATAGCAACAACCATTCATTCGGTATGGCACGCAAAGAAAACCGAATCCGTTTTCCTGCTTTCTTGGATAGCCGTCTTACCGGCTGTGCTGTTTTACCTGATCCAAAGCATTAACGCTCAGACCTTAGGCGGGGGGTATCTTGTATCCATGCCGTCCCCTTTGATTGCATGGGGCACGTTTCCATGGCTCTCATTCCAAGCGCATGAAAATCTCAGACACTTTCTTGTATGGATGGGCAACGGCGGAGCGCAGTGGTGGGTTCCCCTGCCGCTATTCGGTATGGTTGTGTTAGCCGGACTGATCCAGCAGTATCAATCCGGTTGGATACCGATTGCATTTTTATTTACGCTGTTATCCCTGCTTGCGTCGTTTTTTTTCATCGTGCCGCTCGATACTCTTCATCACACCCAATACGCTCTGGTATTGTTGATACTTCTTATTCCCTACGCCGCCCAAGGCCTTTTGCTTCTGGCGTATTCCCTCCCGTCTCTCCGCCATGAAGCCGCCGGCGCTGCCGCATTGCTCATCCTCTTTCTGGGCTGGTTTGATCAACCCACCGTCTGGCAGCGCTCCATCTCCCAAGCGAAGTTACTGCAAGATATCAGCCAAAATATCCACACCATCCTTGACACCCAAACCCGAAACAAAAATCAAACGGTTGCCATCCCGTTTCATCCCACTCTATATGCCAACCTCCCGCAAGACCAAACCGTTATCCCCCTCAACTTGGCTATCCAAAATGAAATCCCCCTCATGCGGCAAAGCCTCAACGGCATCCGCGTCACCGCCATTCAAGCGTTTCAACTCTGTCCGGAAATCATCTTTGAATTGCCCAAAGAACTATGGCATCATGACCAGACACCGTTGTCGTTTTCCCTTATTTCACCCATTCAAAACTTACTGCTTGGGAATTATGATACCTATAAACAACAACAAATTACCTATTATCAAAAGCAATCCCGCCCGATTCCTGAACAGCCGATTCAAGAATTGCTGCGGCCATCCTTTTCCTCATGGACACTGACCAAATCCGATAAAAAGGGGTTAATCATCCAACGTATTCCTCTGCCAGAAGACCCCGACCGCATGACCTGGGAGTTTGAAACCGCCTACTCCCATACCGAATCCGTCGGCTTTGCGTTCGGATCATTCCCCAATCGAAGCCTGAGCGTCGTCGGTTCCGGCGCGGCCGTTTCGGGCACAGGCGCAAACCAGCGCTTTATGGGAACCCTTCAATCCGAACCTTTTATCATTCAGGGCGATGACCTTCACTTCTTTGCCAACATGCCCAAAGACGCATCGCCCACCGTTTTTTGCCTTGCAGTCAAACAGAAAATCGCGGATCGAAATCCATCCAATCCTCCCAGCGTAAAACACATATTCGATCATCTTCCCAACGAACCGCTGGTGGGAGAAACAAAGTTTTACCTCAAACCGGAAGAACTGCATTACGAGCAAGACGGCATATACGGCTGGCAGGTTGCGCGTGTTTTGCACGGCGGCGAAACATCGGGATGGCAGCAAATATCCTGGTCGATGGCGCCGTGGAAAAACAAGCAGGCTGTGTGGCTGGCCGCCGACCGCGACCGCCAGTCGTGGATGGCAATCGATCACATCATCCAAACCGACCGCCCCCCCGGCTATTACTGGAACTTCGAAAACGGAACCTACGAAGGTTGGATCACCGAAGGCGAAGCGTTTGGGACCCAGCCTTCATTCAGGAGCATCGGAGAGCAACTGCCGGTCACCGGCTTTGAAGGCAACTACTTCATCAACAGTTACTTCGACGGCAAAGACCGCTATCTTGGAACACTAATCTCACCGGAATTTACACTGGATTTCAATCACATGGATTTTTTAATCGGTGGAGGCAGCGATCAAAACACAGTCTATGTTTCACTAAAAATAAATGGGCAAACGGTGTTTCGCGAAACCGGAGATCAATCCGAAACGCTTCGCAGAGTGGAGTGGGACCTTACACCCTGGCTGGGACAAACCGCGCGGATCACCGTTGCCGATTACGCCGCGGGTGCCTGGGGGCATATCCTCGCGGATGACTTTCGTATCTATGACAAATAATACCTTTACAAAAAATAAAGTTTGATACGTGGCTAATGTATCTTTCGAAGGCCTCAATTTTCTCCCCACAAGATTGGGGGGAGTTAGAGGGGGGGGTGATGATCGAACGGTCAATCCAATCCTAAACCTCCCCGGTCTTGAAAGGGAAATTCGCATCACACAAAATTAAATTGAAACCGTATAACAATTTACGATTTTTCTTCAACTTTCGGCACCAATGAAATTAATGTCTGCCCCGCCTTTGGCATCAATTCCTGATCCAATGTGAGAACTGTCAATTCGCGTTTCTCGTTAATAATAAAAAGAGGCAGCGCTTTGTTGTTGTAGTATTCCTGAAACTCTTCATACCCAAACTCTTCCGTTAGTTTGGTTTTTTTAAACTTGTTGCCCAAAAAATACTTGTGATGTAAATCGGCATAGGTGATATGCTTGCGGAACAAAAAGCGGCCGTGCAAATGCCCGGGTTGATTCTCATGGTCTTCCTCGCTCATATCTTCGGGCTGCAACTGATAAATTTCTTTGCGGTCAAACCATTCCAAGAAGTGAACGCATACCAATGAATTAAGTTCATCGTTCGGGGTCATTGCTAATACCCGGCGAATGCCGCCCAAATACTCAAATTCCGAAAACACGTTTTGCGGATACGCCCGCAGCCCATCCAATCTAGCTTTTTTGATGTATCCACGATTGGTGTCAATCATCATCACCGGAAACTTCTCGTCTTGCAGCAGCTTTGCCAGCCCCTGCACCCACGGATGCGCCCCGACAAACAACAAACCCTTTGCATGGGCTTCACTTACCTTCAACAACTTCGCCAACGGCAGCGCGGTAAACCCATAGATCAACACCGTTCCGATAATCACAAAAAAGGTCACCGCGATAATTTGTTCCGCCCCGGCATATCCTTCTTCCAACAGGGTTAGCGAAAACACAGACGCAATCGCCGCCGCCACAATCCCGCGCGGTGCCACCCACGACAGAAACAAACGTTCATTCCAGGGGATCTGACTGCCCAGCGTCGATAAAATCACTGCCGCGGGACGCACCACCAAAATCACTAACAGCAAAAAGATCAACGCCTGCATATTCATTTGCTGGATGTGTTCCCATTGCAGGCGCGCCACCAAAATGACAAACAAGGCCGAGATCAACAGCACCCGCAAATCTTCTTTAAACGCCAGCAGATGCTGCACGGTAATCTGCTTTTGATTGGCCAGCACAATTCCCATTATCGTGACGGACAGCAGCCCCGATTCATGCATGATTTGATTGGAGAGCACAAACACGATAGACACCATGGCCAGCGAAAACGGGTTGTGCAAATGATCCGGTACCCAATACCGTTGAAATAGAATAATCATCAACAACGCGCCCCCGATGCCCAGTACAAGACCGACTCCAATCGTTTTGGCGACGGCGAACGCCACAAACCCTGCTGTAGACCCATACCCGGTTTCCACAATAATCTCGAACATTAACACCGAAACCAGCGCGCCGATGGGGTCGATCAAAATTCCTTCCCACTTTAGAATTGAACGCATCCGGCTGTTGGGACGTACCTGCATGAGCAACGGCCCGATCACCGTCGGCCCGCTGACAATCAAGATCGCGCCCAGCAAAAACGATAGTTTTAAATCAAGCCCAAAACAAAGGTAGGCAAAATACGAACATAGCAGCCAGGTCACCAGGGCGCCGATTGAAATCAACTTCCCCATCACCGCGCCGGTTTCTTTCAGTTCCGAATAATGCAGCGTCAGTCCACCCTCAAACAAAATGATGGCGACCGATAACGAAACCAGCGGCAGCAGCAAATCGCCGAACAGCAAATCCGGCTGCAAAAATCCAAACACCGGCCCGGTCAATATGCCGAACAACAGCAGCAGCAGAATCGATGGAATCCTCCACATCCACGCCAGCCACTGCGCCATGATGCCTAACACCAAAATCCCGGCTAACCCCAAAAGTATATCCATAGACTTATCCTTATTATTAATTCATGTTACGCACTACATTATGATATGCCCGTTTTTCTAATCGTTCGCTGAATCTATCGCCCTCGCCCACCGGGAGAGGGCCGGGGTGAGGGTT
>CAYVAZ010000101.1:0-15234 GCA_964449065.1 uncultured bacterium | reverse complement strand
CCCCCCTTGATAAGGGGGGAGGGGGGGATCGACACCCGTCATTTAATCGTTGACACTGTACTAGTTTTGCTTAAACAAATACAACCCTTTTTTTCCGGGACAGACAAGATCCAAATCGCCGTCTTTGTCGATATCCCCAATACCGGGGTTCAATCCAAACCCTGCATTGCCGCCTTTATGAATGGAATGCCGTTTCCATTCGCTGCTTTCCCGGTTGTATTGATAGACATAATTCACCAGAGGATCATGTCCGCCGGGGTCTTTGCCGTCATGCGCAAAGACCCGTTTACCGGCGATGAGTTCTAAATCTTCATCCCCGGCAATATCTGCCGCGAAAATATAGTGTGCTTGCGACCAACTTTCGTCAATCGTGTGCCGCCACCACATTCGTTTGCCGTGTTCTTCCGCTTGTTCCAGCCAATAGAGCCCGTAGTTGTGTCCCATACCCCAAACGATATCCTGTTGGCCGTCATTGTTCACGTCATACACCAATATCGGAATGCTGGCCGTCCCCAAATTCCATTCGTCCCGAAAGGTCCAGATAATCTCATCCCCATTTTGACTACTTTCATACCACCCGGTGTTGCAGATAATATCTAAGATTCCGTCGCCGTTTATATCCCCAGCACCCTGTCCGTGCCCGGCGCCTTTTGTGCCGAAATCGTGCTTCTTCCATTCGGCTTTGTCTTTACCGAGTTTCTCATACCAAACCACACCGCGTACCATATTGGGCAATATATCCAGCACGCCGTCGTTATTGATATCTACCAACAAAGCGGTTTCGCAGTTGCCGGGTTTATCGATGGTGTGCTCCGTCCACGGTTTGCCCTTCTCACCGGGATTTTCCCGCCACAATACACTGCGGCTGAACCACGTCGCCGAGATGGCATCCAAATCCCCGTCGCCGTCCACGTCCATCAACTCGTTGGCGAAATCGTTGTAATAGGTATTGGGCTTTTCAATTTCCGTAATGAAGTAGCGTTCGTTAAAATCCGGACCGGCATACCAATACGAACCGCACATAATGTCATTGTGGCCGTCCAAATCGATATCGCCGATTCCCGCAGCCTCAAAACTGGAATTCTCATTAATCACAATCTTTTCCCATTGGATGGACTCTAAGTCGTTCGCGTGCAGCGATAGAGTGATAGTCATATATCCAACGAAAGCAATGACCGGTATCTGTTTCATTTCACCATCTCCCCCACTGGCTTATTCACAATTGATTTCTAAGTATAGAACATCGCAGAGAGTTTGGATACCATTCTGTAGAGGGAAAAACTCCTCTTCCATCAGACCCGTCCCATCCACCTGAGTTGACTCCGCATTACCCTGCTGTACAATTTACCGTTTACGCGGCATAGAACAAATGTGGAACAAGGAAGAAACATGGCCTCCAAAATTGATCATAAAGAACTGCAAAAGCGCCTCAAAGAAGACGAAGTTGCAGTCATGTTCGGGGAACTGACTTCGAAAATCAAACACAGCTATGAGCAGCATGGCGGTATGATCCTGATGGTAATCGGTGTGATTGCCCTGGCCTATGTTGCCTACTACTTATATCAGCAAAAATCGCAATCGGATTTTGTTGCGGTACAAGAACAATTTGCTGTCGCCAATACGCTCATCCAGCAAGAAAACTTTGAGGAAGCCGCCCAGCAGTTTGGTGTGCTGCTGCAAGATTTTCCCGATGCGGATATCTCTCCGGTTGCCCGCTTGCTGCGTGCAGACAGCCTCTTTCAGCAAGGCGATTATGAAACGGCATTAAGCGAATACCAAACCGCGTTATCAAAACTGAATGGCGCCGATGCGTTCTTAGCCCAAGTTGGGGTGATTCAATCTCTTCGCAGTTTGGATCAATCCAGCGAGGCATTGGCAATTGTTCAGGAGCAACTGCCAAAGGCACATTCTGACGAACTGAAGAATCAACTCCGCTATCTCGAAGGCGCCTGCTACGAAGACCTAGGCCAGGATGAAAACGCCTTAGAAGCCTATCAAGGCATCGATTCGACTTCCAGCTGGTTTTCCCAAGCGCGCCAGCGCATCGAATGGCTGGAAGCCGAAGCGGCAGAACCGATTAACTAAACCGAATTCAACTTTACGCACTGGTCCAAAATGAAAAATCCGTTTCAGCACGCGGAACGAAAGCAAGCATTTTGGGACGACTCTGCTCAAAACAAAACCACTCTGCGCCCAGTTCTCATTGCAGAACGCGCCCAACTGGCACCCAAAGCGGTCGCTTATAAAAACGCAATCATCAATCAAATTCTTGCCCATCTTCCTGAAATTATATCCGCGCAAACCATCGCTTGTTATAACGGTTTCCGTAATGAAGTGGATGTCTCTCATTTTATTGGAAATTGTCTGGCACAAAACAAGCGTGTGGTCTTACCCAAGATCAAACAAAAAGCCATCGACTTTTATCATGTTTCGGATGTCAATGTATATCAACAAACCGGCGCATTTGGCATTTTAGAACCGGATGACGCTCAATGCCCGCTGATACAGCCGCAAGAGATTGATCTCTTTATTGTTCCGGCAGTCGCGTTTGATGTCTTCGGTTACCGCATTGGTTATGGCGGCGGATACTATGACCGTTTTTTACAGCAAAAGCGTGAAGACGCGGTCACTATCGGGGTGGGATATGACATGCAACTGCTCCACGCTATCAAAACCGAACCGCATGATATTCCATTGGATAGAGTCGTCACCGACAAAATGCATCACACCAATATCATCACGCCAACATGGAGCGAACACCGTACCCATTCACCCGCCGAAACCCAATCGTTCGCTCAAAATTTGGCAGCAAAGGGATTGCTAAACGAACCTGTTATCGCCCTTCACGGTAATTTAGGCACAGGGAAAACGGAATTCGTGAAAGGGTTGGCAAACGCCTGTAACGCGAAGCAAACCGTCTCCAGCCCCACGTATGTTTTCATTCACGAATACGAAGGTGAGCCGTTCTTGCGCCATATCGATTGCTACCGTATCGATGAACTGCAAAAAGAAGACCATGAGTTTTGGCACGAAGCGCTAACCAATCCCGATGGTTGTATTGTCATTGAATGGGCGGAACGTATCGGAGACTTGCTGCCTTCGAACACCGTTCATCTTTATGGAGAACAAACAGGAGAAGAATCCAGAACCTGGACACTCTTCACCGCTTTTCGCGGTCAAAACCACCTGCACGAGGTGGGGCGATGTTAATATTGGGAATTGATACGTCGTCTTCGATTGGTTCGGTTGCACTGCGCAATCAACAAGGCATCCGCGGCTTGTTGACCGTTAGTGTCGATTTAACTCACAGCGAAGGACTGATGCCCGCAATCGACAGATTGCTGGAACGCACCCACAAACGGGTGGATGACCTAACCGCCATCGCGTGCGTCAAAGGGCCAGGCTCATACACCGGCCTTCGCATCGGCATCGCCACCGCGCAAGGCCTGGCCTTCGGCCGCCAACTTCCGGGTTTCGCGTTCTCCTCGCTCGAAGTGTTAGCTTGGAGCCTTCCCCATTGCCGGTATCATCTATGCCCCATCATTGCCGCGCGCAAAGGCTGGATGTACGCGCAGGTGTTTTCATGGGATCAAAAACAACCCGATCCCGTAACCCAAGAATTATACGTCCAGCCGGAAGAACTCATTTCACACATCACCGAACCGACCGTATTCTTCGGCCCCGGTCTGTCTCCGTTTATTCAACCGCTGCAAGGTATGCTGCGGGATGATTGCATTCTCATCCCATCAACCTATGATCTACCGCGGGCGGATTGTTTGACTCAATTGGCCTTTCAAACCCTGGAAAATGGCAATGCGTTGCGGCCCCATGAAATGCAGCCGCATTATTTGGGAGCCTCACAGGCCGAAATTAATTGGAAACGGCTGCATCAAAAATAATGTCACGAACCTAATGCGTTTCGGGGAGCGCCGGCTTCCAGCCGGTACGGTTGGCATTGCATTGCAATCAGAACATCTTGATGGAATTTATGGAAAACAGCCCACTTGTCAGCGATAACGGTTTAATGATGAAAAAAGAAATCATTGTACGCCCGATGCAAGAAGCCGACTTGAATGAGGTCCACGCCATTGAACTGCTGGCGCATCCCGATCCATGGAAATACGAACTGCTGCGGGGAGAGTTTCAAAACACAAAATACCATCACCACTTTGTGGCAGAACATACTGTAAAAAACAAGATCGTAGGCTATTGTTTTTGCTGGGGCTGGAAAGGGGTTGATTTGACTCTTTCGAATATCGCTGTTCATATCGATACTCGTAGACGGGGAATCGGCGCCTTGTTGATGGAAAAAGCCATCAATACCGCCAAGCAAAACCAATGTATATCCGTCATCTTGGAAGTGCGCGAATCGAACCGGCCTGCCATTGCCATGTACGAACGCTTTGGCTTTGAAGTGGTGGGACGCCGCAAAAATTACTACACCAGCCCCCAAGAAGACGGCCTCATCATGCGGCTGCCGGTTGCTGGGAATAAACAAATTTAGATGAAGGTGATAATTTGAATCCACTCCGCAATTGGATCCGTAAGATTTCAGAAAATCAGACCGGCCAAATTGTTTCGGCATTTCTTTTGTTCGGCGCTTTGGTGTATTTATTTTTCCAAACCTTCGATCTTACCCTGTCCAAAAGCGGCCTGGATTTTCAGTTGTTTATACAAGCCGCCAAGCAGGTTGTTTCCGGAAATTCCCCGTATCAAGGTATGCATGAATCCCCCTATAGCAGTTATCTCTATCCACCCGTTCTCGCGTTTCTTGCCATTCCTCTCACGTGGGTTCCCTTTCCGTTTAACGGCATCATTTGGTATGGATTAAGCCTCGTTTCCCTCTTCGGGATTCTCTACCTGGCGGAATCATTTCGGCAAACAAAAAAATTCCCCTCTATCTCATGGTCATGCACTCTCCCGGTATTTCTGTTGATCCTTATAATGTATGTTCCCATCCAAAATGAGCTTAAAAACGGGCAAGTGAATCTCATCGTGTTGTTCCTTTGCATGATCTCACTGCACCAATATGCTTGGAACAACCGGCTGTTCTCTGCGATAGCATTGGCTCTCGCCTTATCGATAAAACCGCTGCCAATATTGATTCTTTTTTATTTTCTTATCCGCCGGGCATGGCGGATGATCGGGGCGGCAATCCTGTTGATGGCAGCATTATTTCTTCTGCCGTACTTCACGATGGGCAATGCCCTGTTTTCAGCCTATCAACTATACTTCGATACCATGTTCAACGTGCTCCCCGCTGAGAATTTCCCAAAAGGCACCCATCAAATTCAAACGACACTGTATGATTTTTCGGCCTATATATTTGCATGGCGAACGCTTGCCGCCCGGGAAATTCTCAATGCCGTATTGCTGCTTGCTATTCTATTGTTGGATCTCGTTTGGGTCCAAAAGCATGAAACCGAACGCAATAGGATACTAGCATGGAGCGTTTACCTGCTGGCGAGTTTGTGGATGATGCCGGTCTCCGAAAAGCATCACTTGGTTCTGCTCATCCCGCCGGTTTATTGGATTGGAGCGGAGGCGTTGTACGGAAATCCTAAATACACGAATCATTTGGGGTTGGGTATCGTTATTTTTTTTATCTCATTCATTCTGGCTAAAACGTTTGAAGAAATTCCTCTCTTTTTTCTGCTAGTGGGGATGGTGTTTTTTCTAACGCTCTACATGCTGAATCTCTCTCAACACCAAACCAAACATGCGTGTTGATTTTCTGCAACGATTGGCAAGATTCAATTCATAATTATACTGAGTGCTTTCCCAGTCTACTACTTAGGAATCAATGAGAAACATATGTATTTTGAAACCGTAACTCAACTGAACAAATGTCTGCAACATGCGGTCAACGCGCTTACGGATGATGCGCCGGAGGTGTATTTTACCGCCGCGCGCGATTTTCAGCATGGCGATTTAGCCTCTAACGCCGCCATGCAGCTGGCCAAACCGCTCAAAAAAAATCCCCGCGAATTGGCGGAAGAACTCAAAAAGCCGCTGGAAGACAGCGGATTGGTCGCATCAGTTAATGTTGCCGGACCGGGCTTTATCAATGTACGCCTCCACAACACCGTCTTCACCGGGATGATGAAATCCATCCTGCAAACCAAAGAGCAATACGGCCGTTCCGAAAAATACAAAGGCCGGCGCGCGTTGGTCGAATACGTCAGCGCCAATCCCACCGGCCCCTTACATGTCGGCCACGTTCGCGGGGCTGTCGTAGGCGATATGGCGGCTGAAATCCTGCAAGCGGTGGGATATGACGTCACCCGCGAATACTATTACAACGATGCCGGTGTTCAAATGCAGATGCTGGGGCTCTCTGTCCGCGCCCGTTACCGCCAGTTGTTTGACATCGATTCCCCCCTGCCGGAAAACGGCTATCGTGGGGATTACATCCGCACCATTGCGGCCGCTTTACGCCATGTTAAAGGCGATTCGCTGGTGAATGAAGATAGTTGGAAACCGTTCACCGATTTTGCCTCCGGAGTCATCATGGTGTTAATCATGGATGACCTGCGCAAACTGCGCGTGAAGTTTGATACCACCTTCAGCGAAAATTCACTCCATACCTCAGGTGCAGTCAAGGCAACACTAGATGAACTAGCGGAAAAAGGGGCAACCTATAAAAAAGAAGATGCGGTCTGGCTTAGAACCACCGATCATGGTGATGAAAAAGACCGCGTCTTGGTCAAACGCGACGGCGAACCCACCTACGTTACCCCGGATATCGCCTATCACCGCGATAAATACAACCGCGGGGTCGACCTCATGGTTAACGTCATGGGGCACGACCACCACAGCCAGGTCGAGCGCGTCAAAATCGCCCTCGGCATGTTTGGGTATGACCTGAATAAGTTAGAATACCTCCTCAATCAAATGGTCAGCATCTCGCGTGGAGGCGAAAAAATCAAACTATCAACCCGCTCCGGCGATTTTATGACCCTCAGCGATATGGTGGATGAGCTGGGAGCGGATGTCACCCGCTATTTCTTCACCCAGCGCAGCTACAGCGCGCAAATGGTCTTTGATTGGGACCTTGCGAAAGAACAATCCATGGAAAACCCGGTGTATTACCTGCAATACGTTCACGCGCGCGCTTGCAGCATGGAAGCCAAAGCGCTGGAACGCGGCTTCGAATTTTCCGAATCGCTTGATGTCGATCATTCAATCTACGAAAGTAAACTGGAACGTGAGATTTTATTAAAACTCTTTTTCTACCCATCCGTGGTGATGGAGGCCGCCGAAAAACGCGAATCGCATTTGGTGCCGGCCTATCTTGAAGATCTTGCCAAAACCTTTCACCACTATTATCAAGTGCAAAAGGTATTGGATGAAAGTGACAAAGCAGGCAGCCTGGCGCGCTTTCATCTGGTGCTGGCGGTCCGCCAAGTGATGCGCAACGGCTTGCGGCTGTTGAAACTCAACGCGCCCGAACGCATGTAAACAGGTTGGCGCAGGCTTTCGGCCTGCTTTCTGTGCGTCCAAATTTCCGCAGATAGAATTTTAACGCGGGTTTTCATTGATTTAATTCAAAATCCTGGCAAGGTATGCACAGCGTATACAGAAAGGATTGAGGGATATGATTGGTGTTGGAATGATCGGTGCGGGCACAATGGGCAACGCCCATGCCGAATCGTTAACCCAGTTGCCGGACGCTCAACTCATCGCGGTGATGGATACCAATCCCGCCGCCGCGCAGGAACTGACCGGCAAATTCGGCGGTGCGGCAGCCGATTCCATCGAAGCGGTGGTGAGTCATCCGGAAATCCAAGCCGTAATCGTTGCCACCCCTACGCTATTTCATTACGCTCACGCCAAAGACGCTTTAGAACATGGAAAGCACGTGTTCATAGAAATGCCGTTTGTCCGAAATGTGAACGAAGGCGAAGAACTCATCCAACTGGCGAAAGAAAAAAATCTTGTCATCACTGTCGATCATCTTCTGCGCTTTTACCGTGAATACACCCTCATCAAACAGCGCGCATCCGGCGGTTCCGCCGGCAAACCGGGGATGATCCGCCTCAGCCGCCAAACGCCGCATCCCAAAAAATGGTATAGCAATTTCGAAAGCAGCGGCGGCGTGGTGCTAGATGCCATGTGCCATGAGTTTGATTTCCTCTTATGGTGCTTTGGCGGTGTGCAGCGAATCTTTTGCCAAGGCATGTTGGGGCGAACGCAAACCGATGCGATGGATTACGCCCTCGCTTCCGTACGGATGCAAAACGGAGCCATCGCTCACATCGAATCCAGCTGGAGCCACCGCGGGCAGTATAACTTGGCGGTTGAAGTCGCCGGCAATGACGGGTTGATTCATTACAAAAATCAAGAGTCCGTCCCGCTGGAGGTTTCGCTGCTAAGCGTGGAGACAGACGGCAGAAGCTACTTCACCGAAAGCCCGGTCATCTATCCGGCACAGTATCTTGCATTCAAGGGATTTTTAGATGCCGTCAACGGTAAAATTGAAAATCCCATCCCGCCGCAAGACGGCTTGGCAGCGGTTCGCTGTTCGCTGGCGGCAATAGAATCCATGCAATCACACAAACCGGTTGCGGTGTCATAAAGGGAGATTGAAACCATGACCATACGTTTAGGAATCATCTCATTCGCCCACATGCATGCCTACAGCTATGCTGACTGTATTACACAATTGGAAGGTGTTGAATTAGCCGGTGTGTTTGATGAAGATGAAAACCGCGCCAACGAAGCCGCAAAACAATTCCACACACAAGCCTTTACCGATTGCGGCGCGCTTTTACAGCAAGATATCCAGGGGGTTGTGATCTGCACGGAAAACATTCATCACAAAAAATACACCCTCATGGCCGCGGATGCCCAAAAACACATCCTATGCGAAAAACCCATCGCGACCAACATCGCCGATGCCAATGAGATGATCGATCACTGCAAACAGCAGGGCGTGCAACTTATGATTGCTTTCCCCTGCCGTTACAGCACGGTAATCAACCGGGTTCATTTCATTGTTTCCAAAGGCAAATTGGGCAATATATTCGGGATGGCCGGCACCAATCGCGGCACCATGCCGGGCGGATGGTTTATCCAAACAGAACTCTCCGGCGGCGGGGCGGTGCTCGACCATACCGTCCATGTTGTTGATGTCTGGCGCTGGATGTTGGGGAAAGAAGTGGTCTCCGTCTACGCGGAAGCCGCACAAAATTTTTACAGCGATATCCATGTTGAAGACACCGGCCTGCTCTCGCTGGAATTTGAAGGCGGCACCTTTGCAACCTTGGATACCTCCTGGTCGCGCCCCAATGCATCCTTTCCAACCTGGGGAGATGTGACGATGGAAATTACCGGCGATCAAGGGTCCATATCCGTAGACGCTTTCAAACAGCACGTGGCAATCTACAATAACAAAACCGTAAAAGCCGAATGGGCATCTTGGACGGACAACATTGATTTGGGCCTGATCCGTTCGTTCACCAAGATGATACGCGAAGGCAAAGAAGCCCCGGTCACAGGCTACGACGGATTAAAAGCAATGGAGGTCGCACTCGGTGCGTACCGCTCCATTGAAACCGGCGAACCGGTTTCATTACCGTTCTCGTCATAAAGGATTCCCCAATTCCAATGAGTGAAAAACGCGTTCTTGTCGTCGATGACAATCCTCAATACCGCGGTTCCGTGGTGCGAAATCTTACACTCGCCGGTTATACCGTCAGCGAAGCGGAAGATTCCGACCAAGGTATGGAGCAACTCCAGTCGGCCGCCCCCCACGTGGTCATCACCGATTTGGATATGCGGACCCACGACGAGGGATTGCGGTTTATTAAGCAAGTAAAAAGTGTATATCCTTCTTTGCCCATCATCATGATTTCCGCCGTGGGTACGTTCGACGAAGGCGCCTTGGCGCAGCAGTATGGCGCCGCCTGCGTCCTCAGCAAATCGCGCATCGAACAGGAAATTGAAACGCTTTATCAAAAATTGGATCAAGTATACAACCAAGCGCGGCAGTTGGAGGAACTGAAACGAAAAATCGATGCTCTTTCCGGCGGTTCACCGCAGGATACCGTTGCCCTCCGCGAAGAATGCAACCGCTGGTTGCAGGACCCAAACGTCGATGCCGCCATCAAAGGTGAAGTCTACGAAATGCTTGAACTGGTAGAACGCCTAAGTTCCAACGCGCCGGCCGTCGATCAAACTTGGGATATCGACAAAGCCCTGGCAACCGTCCAACAAGATCTGCCCGAAGTCGATCAACTCGATGACGAAACCCAATCCATGCTGGGTGTAGCCGAACAAATGTATCATTCCGATTCGGCAGCCTCGGTGGAACGCAATATCGGCTTCTCCTATTCCTTCGCCGTCGAAAATGAAGTGAAAATCCGCATTGGGAAAAAGGTGACTAAATTTTTATCGTCAAAACACATCAAAAAACTTGCCGATGATCTCTACGATATTTCCATCCACAATTTGGATATTTTCTTCGGACAGCATTTAATCCGCACCGCCCAGAATGAACACCTGGAAATCAACGCCGATATCACCCGGCAGGTATTGGAACGAATTATTCAGCATGAATCCAAATACAAACCGGACGGCCTCAAAGCGCTGGGCGTCATCTTATATTGCTGGGGACAAACCCATACCGTGCCCAACCGCAAAGGAAAAATCGAAATCAAAAATCCCCTGGGTGTCAAAGGGCTGGATAATCCGAAAACGATCGAACTCTCGAATCAGCTCATCTATCTCCAACATTTGCGCAATCCCTACATCCATCCCGAATTCAGCGAACGCGACAAAACCGAATCGGTTCGCCAAACCACCTTGCAATGCCTGTCGCTGGTATCCCGCATTGTATAACGATCCGCTATGAATATTTTGTTTATCACGCCTCAAATCCCCTTTCCGCCCCACAGCGGAGGACGCATCGTCACCTGGAACACCATCAAACGCTTTGCCAACACCAACCGCGTGAGTGTGGTTTGTTTGTATCATCACCCCTCGGAACTCGATGCTTTGGATGTGATGAAAGAGCATTGTGAAGAAGTTGCCGCCTTTCCGGCTTACGGCAAATGGTCGCTTTACCCATTGCTGCGCTGTTTGGTTTCTACCCAGCCCTACAAAGCGCACCGGTTCTACAATCACCAAATGGCAGGATACATTGAACGGGTAATCCAACGCCAAAACATTGATATCGTTCACGCCCAAAATTTTTACACCACCAAATATGTCAATCCCAATTGGGATGTGCTGAAAATTCATTACAAAGAAAATATCGAAGGCAATATCTTGCTGCGCTACGGCAAAGCCAACCGGAATCCCCTGAAAAAAATGGCTTTCTTTCTGGAAGGTTTGCGAACCAGAAACTTCGAGCTAAATGCCTGCCGCAAATTCGATAAGGTTCTCTCCATTTCCCCACTCGACCGCGATGGATTGAATCAATTGGATTCCACACTCCAAGTCATGCACCAACGCCCCGGCGTGGAGTTAACCGCCTACCCCTATATGGAAGAGACCGGCAACGAACCCATTGTGGTCTTTACCGGCACCTTATCCTATTATCCTAACGCGGATGGAGTGTTATATTTTCTGCGCCATTGCTGGCCGAAGATTCGAAACCGAATCCCCAACGCGCAATTTTATGTGGTTGGATCAAGCCCGCCCGATTCGATTCATCAGTATCATGAAAAAGACGGCATCGTTGTGACAGGGAGAGTCCCGGATATCCAGCCGTATATTGAGCAAGCAAACGTTTATATAGTCCCTCTGCGGGTGGGCGGAGGAATCCGGCTTAAAATCTTAGAAGCCATGGCCAGCGGTCGGGCCATCGTCAGCACCTCCACCGGCTGCGAAGGCTTGGACGGCCAACACCAAGAACACTTGATGATCAGCGATATGCCGGATGATTTCACGACGTCTATAATCGAATTACTGGGAAACAGCGAAAAGCGAAATCATCTCCGCCAAAACGCCCGGAAACTGATCGAACGGGTTTACGATTGGGACAAGGTAGTGCATGATCAAGTAGAACGTTATAAAAAATGGTTACTAGTAGTTCATCAAGGCTGACATGATGGGTGAATGCTTACCCATCCGCATGAAATGAGTGGGATCAGTCATTCACAAGCGTTAGCGCAGTGTTGTACCCCCTTGCATAAGGGGGTGGAGCCATAGGCTCCGGGGGATTTTGCGTAGTTGAAAGCGTGTTTCGATCCCCCCTTAAATAAGGAGGGCAACAAAGGCGAGGCTGCCATCGATTCATGTGTAACGCTGTACTAGAATACTAAAAAATAGGCGAAGACTTATGAAAGACACCGATATCACCATCACATCCGTAGAAATTGAATTCGTGCCCTACAATTTCCGTGCCCCGCTTAAATTCGGCGGTGTGGTTGTTGAGGACATGATTGACTTGAATGTTACGGTTCGCGTAAAAGACCGTTCCGGCAAAGAGGCGCAGGGCTTTGGCTCAATGCCTATGAGCAACCTCTGGGCATTTCCTTCGAAGGTTTTATCGTTCGATGAAACCCGGCAAGTTATGCTGGATTTGGCGAAAGAAATTCAGCACGTGACCGAATCGTATGACGGATACGGACATCCCATCGATATCAACCATGAGTTGGAACCAATCTATCTGAAAATGGCCAAATCCCTTTCATGGGAAAAAGAATTGAAACAAGATATCCCCAAACTCTGTACATTGGTTACAGCAAGCCCTTTCGATGCTGCCATTCACGATGCCTACGGCAAATTGCTTGGATTAAATTGTTTCAGCACATATTCGCCGGAACACATGACAAACGACTTATCTCATTACCTGAATGAAGAATTTGCCGGAGAATATCTTGATCAATACGTCTCCAAAACCGCCATTCCGGATATTCCGCTCTATCATCTGGTGGGCGCGCTTGATCCCCTTACCGATGAAGACATCCAAAACCGCATTAACGACGGTCTGCCCGAAACGCTGCCCGAATGGATCACAACCGACGGTCTGACCCATCTCAAAATAAAACTCAACGGCGGCAATTTAGAGTGGGATGTGAACCGGATAGCCGAAATCGACCGCGTGACCGAAGAAACCCAATCCATCCGCGGGGTCGATACCTGGCACTACAGCTTGGATTTCAATGAACGCTGCGAAAATGTTGAATACCTGATCGAGTTCCTCAATCAAATCAAAGAGAAAGCCCCCAAAGCCACCGAACGGGTGCAGTATATCGAGCAGCCCACCGCCCGCGACTTGCGCGCCCATCCCGGTAACAAAATGCACAAAGCCGCCGAGATTAAACCGGTGGTCATCGATGAATCGCTGGAAGATTTTGAAACCCTATTGCTGGCGCGTGAGCAGGGCTATTCCGGAGTTGCCCTCAAAGCCTGCAAAGGCCAAAGCCAATCGCTGCTCATGGCAGCCGCCGCGCAAAAATACAACATGTTCTTATGTGTGCAGGATCTAACCTGCCCCGGCGCTTCGTTTCTACATTCGGTCAGCCTTGCGGTACACATTCCCGGCATCGCAGCGATTGAAGGCAACGGCAGGCAATACTGTCCCGCAGCAAACGAAGGCTGGCGCGACCGCTTCCCAACTATCTTTAATGTCAACGAAGGCAAACTCGGCACGTCATGTCTCGACGGCATTGGTTTGGGGATTGTTTCGTAAACCTATTTGATATTTTTTGTTTTTATTAATAGAATGAAATGATAAAATACGAATGGGACAAACAGAAACGACAGCAAAATATTGAAAAGCACGATACCGATTTTAAAAACGCGGAATTTTTAGAATGGGAATATGCGGTCATTCAGGACGATGATCGGCGTGATTATGGTGAGCCTCGCAAGATTGCGTATGCTCCCATAGGAAACCGGTTACATTGCCTGGTTTATACGGTTCGTGGAGACACCATTCGCATTATCAGTTTTCGTAAGGCGAATCGTCGAGAAGTGGTTGAATATGAAAAAGCATAACTTACATATCCCCACAAAAAAGGAAGAAGAAGAAATCAACCGGGGAATTGCGGAAGACCCTGATACCCGTGAACTAACGGATGAGGAGTTAAAACAATTACGTCCCGCACGTGAAGTCTTGCCCCCTGAGATTTATAATGACTTAGTTGACCTCAGCCAACGCGCACGCGAAGAAAGTGAAATTCAAGGTCATTCAAACAAAGAACTTATCTCTATTCCACTAGATTCCGAAGTGATTGAATATTTCAAGTCTGGCGGTGAAGGATGGCGATTCCGTATGAACGAGGCATTAAAAGAATACATTTCTTCACATGAATAATACCGTTTCCAATTTGTATTGTAGAGTAAGCGCGGCGATAAGCCTCAGCGAAAGAAGAACATAGCGGTTTTCTTTCTGAACCATCCCAAATGAAATTGGTATAACCTCTTTGATCTTTGTGCCGCTGTGGCAGAGAAAGACATTCACCGTTATCCTGTTACCCAATAGTCAGAAAAATGTTTCAATAGATAAGGAGCACATTCTCCGGTGGGTACCGATCTCTTCCAGCAAAATCAAGCCGCGCTGCAATCCGTTTACCCCGGCATTGCCAAACTCATCCAAACCATCTCACCGTGGACAGGTGAAATCCAACCCAAACCGGTACCAATAGAACTCAATGAAACCGCCGAATTGCATGTCTTGTATCAAGTCTCCAATTCACCCGCGCTTTACGAAATCGACAAATTCATCAGCCTTGCCAACCTGCGCGACAACAAAAACCGCCGCTTGCTTCTCATCGAAGACCGTGTCGAACTCTTTCGCGGCTGGCTGGAAACCCACGATATACGCAACTGGCTGCAATCCGAACGCTGCCTGTTTTTAGTCCATAACTCATGGCAGGATGCCCTACAAAGTTTGTTGAAACAATATCCCGAAATCTCGGCCGCTCCGCTTCAAGTCCACAAAGGCAATCCTATGCTTCCCAACCAAACTTGTCATGCGATTCATCAAACAATGCTGGATATTCAAACCCGTCTTATCCACACGTTCATGGATTACGCAAAATCAAACCGCAACATATCGTTGCCGTTTCCTAAGCAAATCCGTTTCATGACCGCTGGACACAATTACCTGCAAGATGCCTGCTGCAAAGCCGTCCAGGCAATGGGGTATAATGCCAAACGGTTGCATTGGCGTGATCCGCTCTACCGCTTCATCCACCGCGTCGCCTGGATTCACGCCCACCGCGATACCAGCTTTGATACCGCGTTTTTTCTCAATACCACGCCAAATTTGTTCACGCA
>CAYVAZ010000100.1:0-15242 GCA_964449065.1 uncultured bacterium | reverse complement strand
CCGCCAAACATCCGCCGCCCCTGCTCGCGGGCAACGTCCACAAACTCAGAAAGACCGCGCATCCGGAAAGTTTGACGCACCGCAAAACGGGGCGGGGGGCTTGAGCTGGATGATCGCGGGAGGAGACATTGGCCGGGAATGTTAATTGTTGTTCGGACATGTCTCAAAAAAAATCGTGTCCCAGCCCAGTTTTTGATGCTGGACACGCGCCACAACGGCGAAAAAGCAGCAATTCAATTTTGCCTGACGCGGGTCATGAGGCACCCGCCTTGGCTTGGTCAATCGTAGGTGCTGGTGGCGACAGCCTGTTCGATGAGGGTGGCCCGTCCGGCTCCGGTTTTGACAAGCGTGAGCGTGTCGCGCAACCGGCCTTCAGTGTCGCGCAATTCGTATCTGATTGTGTTGCCCGACACGTCTATTATTCCAAAATGGTAGCCGCGATAGGTCGAGGCGCTGTAGCCTTGGCGTGTCGGCGTGAAGTCCTCAGGGTTGCCGCCACCGCCGCCCGCGCCGACATAGATCACGCCATCAAGGACATCGACCAATCCTTCGCGCATGGGGTGGGAGCGCTCGTAGACATGCATGTGGCCATAAAGGACCATGTCGACACCAAAGCGATCGTAAAGGTCCATGAAGTCGTTGCGCACGCGCGCGTCGCCAATGTCCCTGCCATCTTCGCGCCAGCTGTTACCATAATCGTTCTCGTCGGATGTATACACCGGATGGTGGTGAACAGCGATCTTCCACTTCGCATCCGAACTGGACAGTGCATCTTCGAGCCAGGCGCGCTGGCGCGCACGGAAGCCAGGCTCCTCTTCTTCCCGGTCACCGAGATTGCTGTCGAGGACGAAGAATTCCACGTCGCCATAGGACCAGCTGTAGAAATTCTCTTCGCCTGGCAGCGCGTGATAATGTCGGTACCAGACCAGATCGGCTTCGCCATTACCGGGCGCAGCGATCATCGGCACGCGCGCCGCGAGAGGCCCCATGCCGGCAAAGAACTCATGGGTCCATTCAAAACGGCGGTCCTGGAAACCGCCATCGGTGAGATCCCCGAGCAGGACGCCGAAATGCGGACGCGCATCCCAGACCCCTTTCGCTACGGCATCGTTGACAAAGGGTCGCGCTTCAGTGTCGCCGATGATCGCGAACCTGAAGGGCTGGCCTTGTGAAACGGCTGTCTGGAAGGTCAGCAGGCCGGAAGATATCCCCTGCCCGGCGCCATCGCGCGCAATCACCTCGTAGAAATAGGGTGTGTCGGCCGCCAGCCCTTCCAGCGTGATGTCGTGCAGCCTCGCGAGCGATGAGTTGATGACCGACATCGTCTTCGGATCGGTGCCGTACCGCACCTCCAGCCGGGCCTCACGGTCCGTCTCGACAATCATTGACATGGAGTTTTTGGTCGGCGCGTTAAGGTAGGGGCCTGCGGTAAAGTGGAAGAGCCCCGGGTGAACGAAGCCCTCGTCCATGTCAGAGATACGGACTTCGAACAAGTCTTCGATCTCGTTTCCAGAAAGCGCACGATCATAAACCCTCGCGCCCTGGACCAGGTTCTCGAATTGCATAAAGGGCTCATTCCCGGTGAAACTCACCAGGTCAAACCGGGCATCTGCCGGCAACTGCGGCAAGTCCCCGGGCGCCTTTGCGCCGACCAGACGGCCATTATGGTAGAGCCGAAACATCTCGCCATCCCAGCTGCCAACGAGCTGTATCCAGCGTCCCTTATAGGCATCGAGATCGGCCTCCGGCACATCAAGCGTGATCGCCTTGCCGCCATCGGTGAGAGCGCCGAAGACCAGCGTCTTCCCGTGGAGCCCGAGCGCCCAGTGACCGTTGCGCTTTCCGGGGCCGGAGAATGTGCCTGCAAGGGCGCCGACATCAGTGTTGACGTGCTCAAGGAGCCAGAGCTCAATCGTGAAAGCATCCTGCGGAAGCGTTTCACTGGTGAGCAGATCACTGTAGCGGCCCGTCTCACGTGCACCGAGAAAGACCTGCGGCACCGTTTCGCCCTGCATCACGATCCGTTCAGGCGCGGGATTTGGATGGCGCGGCGGGCTGACAGCGGCATTGCCCGGCAGGCTGTACTCGGGCTGAAAATGCCAATTCGCGATCAGGGACGGGTCGTGATCATGCGGCGCGCCGGCCTCATGCGCACAGGCACCGGCCAGAGGCAGGAACAGGCCCAGAAAAATGGCAAAAAGTGTGTTGATGCGAGCGCCCATGGCGGAATCTCCTATCGGGAAGGCTGACCGCCGCCCCGAGGGGTTGGGGCGGCGGTCATAGGCTTCGTCACAGGTTCGAGGGGGCCTGATCAGAAGCGATAGTCGACACCGACATAAAAGGTCCGGCCGTTCTCGACATAGTCCTTCTGGAAGCTGTCCCCGTTCTTGCCGCGTATCGCCCAGTAATTGTGGCCGTCGAGAATGTTCTGCACCTCACCGCGCAGTGTGGCGCCGCTATCAAAAGTGTAACGCACCTGGGCGTCGAGGCGGTCCCAGTCATGGATCCATTTGTTGATGCCAAAGTCGCGCAGGTCTTCGATGAAGCGGTCGGTGTATTGGTAGGACAGCCGGCCTTCGAAGCCGTATTTCTCATAAAAGAGCTGGCCGTTTAACTGCGTCTCCGGGGCGTTGATGAAGTCGGTTTCCGAACGCCAGTCATCACCTGGCGCGGCTTCCGAACGCTGCAGCGTGATATTGCCCGAGAAGCCGAAGCCATCGAACGGTGCTGGAAGCGCCGTCAGCTGCTGGATAAGGCCGAGTTCAATGCCGTAGATATTGGCATCCCCGCCATTCTTGATAGCCCCGAAGCTTACCGATTGACCCTCGAACACGGTTGGCACATCGCCCTCATTGGCGAAATCGGAGAAGATGAAATTGGTGATGTCCTTGTAGAAGAAGTTGATCGAGGCAAGCCCGCCATTTGGCGAATAAAATTCCGCGCCGAGATCGAAATTCAACGCTTCTGCCGGTTCCAGCCCCGGATTGCCGCGTTCGATCGAGATCGTGTCATCAACAAAGGACAGGATGTTGCCGTTCGCATCGACGATCACTTCAGCTTCGATATTTTCTTCTGCTGATATGTCCTCATAGGAAGGCCGGGCGATCGAGGTCCAGATCGCGCCGCGATAGACCAAGCGGTCAGATTGGCGATAGTTGAAGTGGATACTCGGAAGAACACTGGTATACGAGGCGCTGTCCGAGCCTGGCTCGACAAATTCGATATCGCCAAATTCCGTGCCATCTGCGAGTTCGGCTTCGAATTCGGTGAAGCTGTTATATTCATTGTCGACCTGGGTGCCCTCGACGCGCAGGCCGGCGATGACTTCCAGCTTGCCCCATTCGGCCCCAACCATGGCATAGGCTGCGGTGATCGCCTCTTCAGACACAGTGTCGGAGCTGATCTCTTCGGAAAATCCGGAACATTCCTCAAAGAAGACCGGGTCGCAATCACGGATGGCGGCGAGCGCCGCGTTACGGTCGAAGACGAAGCCAAAATCGTCGTTTCCGGAATACTGGCCGGACAGGAAGTCGCCATAGGTTTCCGAGGCCACGACCTGTGGGACGTCGGCGAGCGTGATGTCCTGCTCGTCGCTGTCGAATAATTCGTCCTCATTGGTCTCGTGCGTTTTCCTGCGGTATTTCGCGCCGAACTTCACATATGTGAGCGGGCCGAAATCGGAGAAATCGCGGCGAATATTGGCCTGCAGCAGGATGTTCTCGTCGGTATGGTTCTCCACATCGCCGCCGGCCCCGTCAAAGGTGTAGGTCGCCGGATCGAAATAGGCCGCCCGCTGAGCCGGAGTGAGCTGCCACTGGGGATATTCCGGTTTCGGAAAGGCGAACGTCACACCGGTGCCGGGCAGCGGGTCTTCGCCGTTCGGATTGGCAATGCCGGTGAAAGGCGGGCCACCCTGTGCGCCGGTATCGTCGAAATCAAAGCCGTAATCATAAGGACGGTCAAATTCGCCGTAGGAGTAGGCCACGTCCCAGTCGAGTGTCCAGTCATTGCGGAAATGCTCGCCTCCGGTGGAGAGGGACCAGAGCGACGAGGTCTCTTCCTTGAAGTCTGCCCCGCGCTGGAAGATCACCCGACCTGGGCTCCAAATGCCGGACTGGCCACCGAGCGTGTAGAAGCCGTCATCGTCCTCGTCGGCCTCATCACGGTCAAAATCAGTAATCACGCCGTCGCCATCGGCATCGACGATCTGGGCCGGGGTGTAGCTGTAGATATTGCCGAGCGCCGGGTCGAAGCCGATGATGGACTCAAAGGGCTGCGACAGTGTGGCGTCGGAGGGGGCGACCTGGTTCAGCGTCGAGACCTCATCGTCATTCTGCACGTCGACAGAGTGGTGATCCTCGCGGTCGGTATACTCGGAATACTGGCCGCGAAAATAGACCTTCGAGCCATTATCAAACTTGTAATCCAGCGTGAAATTGCCGCCAAATCGTTCCAGGTCGTTTTCGAACAGGTCGAGGCCAAGGCCCTGCATCTGGAAGGAGGCCGGATCGACGCTGGTATCTTCGTCGTCGCGTGGTCGATTGAAGGGCAGCCAGTCACCCTCATTCTCCGATTCCTGGCCAATCGAGTTCTTTTCCTGATAGTAGGCGGTGACATAGAGACCGACCCTGTCGTCGATCAGGAAGTCGCTGAACGAGCCGGAAATATCATATCCGCCATCCTCGGCCCGGTCATTATAGTTACCCGTGAATGACAGGCTGCCCGACCGACCGTCAAAGTCGAAGGCGCTGGGGGTGCGGAAATCCACCGTGCCGCCGATGGCATCAGCGTCCATATCCGGGGTCACCGTCTTGGAAACTTTCACCGAGGACAGGCCATCGGCCGGAAGCTGGGCGAGGTTGATGGCGCGATTGTTCTGGTCCGAGGTCGCGATCCGCACGCCATTCAGCGAGTAGGCGTTAAGCCGCGAGTCGAGGCCGCGAATGGTGACAAAGGCACCTTCGCCGGTCTGCTGGTCGCGCACCAGGGTGATACCCGGCAGGCGCGAAACACTTTCGGCGACATTATTGTCCGGGAACTTCCCGATCAGGTCAGCCGAGACGATGTTGGTGATCGTGTCCCCGGTTCGCTGTTCGTTAAGGGCCTTGTTGAGGCCGAGTGCGGTGCCGCGGACAACAACCGTGTCGAGCGTCATCGCGCCCTGCTGGCCAAGGCGGATATCAGCATTGACCATCCCGGTTTCGGAGACCGTCACATCCTGTTGCGCTGTCTGGTAGCCGAGATACTGCACCTCGATCGTGTAGGTGCCCGCCGGCAGGTCGGCGATGCGAAACTCACCGCTTGTGCCCGTCGAGGCCTCCTGACCGGTTTCGATCACACGGACCAGCGCACCTGGCAGGGCATTGCCATCGGCTGCGCCTGAAACCCTGCCGGTGAGTACGCCGGCATGGGCGGTCTGAACTATGGCCGCCAAAGAGGCAGCCGTCAGGAGCGTGCGTTTGAAATAAGCCATGATTTCCTCTCATGCTGGCCAATCTTCTGGTCCAGACCAGTGGAGGATCATCATGACATGCGTATGACACTTCCTTGAAGAAAAATTGAGAGCCTTCCCGTCGGGCCTCAGTCCGCATGCCGCATCAGGCGCAGCATCATCGGGATGTAGGTATCCAGGTCCGCTGGCTTAACGCGCGTCTCCTTTCCCCCTTCATCGCAACGACGCACCAGCACGGCATCCTCGTGGAAGGGATCGGCCTCAAACCGGGCAATCTCTTCATCGGACATCGGGCCGCCCTGCAGGCCGAGGCTGCGTTGTGAGGCCGGGCTGAGGCTCTCCAGATAGCCCGTTTCGACCGTGCAGAGATAGCGCTTGGCGGCCACATGCAGGCCCACCGGGCGGGAAACTTCCGGCGGGAAGAACTTGCGGAGGAATTTTTCGCCAATGATTTCATGGCGCATGTCAACGCCACGTTCGGCGATGTCTTCTCCCCGATTGTGCAGGAGGTGGCCGATATCATGCAGGAGGCAGGCGATCACCAATGCGTCCCGTGCACCGCGCTGGCTCGCGGCCTCGGCGCATTGTAGGGCATGGGACAACTCGGTGACGTCCTCGCCATACATCCGGTCACCAAAATCTGCGAAGCAGGATACAATTTCGCTGACAGCCTGGTGCGCAGGATAATTGGCCTCGTCCGGTTTTTCGTTCACGTTTGACAAGACAAGTCTCTTTCTCTTGGGTAGTTTGACAGGATTATTCTGAGCGCAGATTTAAATTGGTTCAGACCAAAAGTCGAGGAGTTGGCATGTCGCGCCGCAGTCGATCCAAGCCGCACCATGACCTTGCTGTCGTGGGTGGCGGCATTGTCGGCCTCGCGGCATCCATCCTGGCGGCACGCGCCGGAGCGCGGGTCGTCCTGCTGGAAGCCGACACCGCCGCCCGGGGTGCCTCCGTCAGGAATTTTGGCCTGATCACCATCAGCGGTCAGTCTCGCGGCGAAGTCTGGCGACTAAGCGGTCGCAGCCGGGATATCTGGGAGGTGGTCGCGCGCGAGGCGGGTTTGCCGATCCTGCAGCGTGGCATGATGATCGCTGCACAATCTGCCGAGGCTTCTCAGGTTTTAACGGGATTTCTGGCCACTGAAATGGGGGCTGATTGCATAGAACTGTCCGTCCATGAGGCGGCAGCCCGGGTACCGGCCCTGCGCGCCGTCAAGATTCAAACGGCCGCTTGGAGCCCCCGCGAATTGCGCGTCGATCCCAGACAGGCACTGCCCTCCCTGAAGGCTTATGCCCACAATCTGGGCGTGGACGTACGTCTCGGCGCGCCTGTGTCCGCGGTCGGCTCCGGCATGGTCCGGCTGTTTTCCGGCGAAGTGGTGGCTGCACAGCAAATACTGGTCTGCACCGGCGCGCAGCTGGGGCGACTGGCACCGACAGAGCTATCGCGCGCGTTTCCCGGATGTACGAAACTGCACATGTTGCGTGTCCGGCCTCGGGATGACGCGGGCGAACTCAGTGCCCCGCTTGTCAGCGACCTCACACTTGCCCGGTATCCCGGTTTTGCCGACTTGCCCGAGGCCGGGGAACTGAAGTCCCGGCTGATCGAAACAGACCCCGAGATGCTCGCCGATGGCATTCACGTGATCGCCGTGCGCAACGCGGATGGAACCATCACCCTGGGCGACAGCCACCACGACTGCCTTGGCGACACCGCCGACCCGTTCCAGCCGGCAGATGTGGACCAGCGAATCCTTGAAGCGGCCGGCCGGTTCATCGACCTCGAGGGCGCAGACGTCGTGGAACGCTGGACTGGCGCCTACCCCAAGGCTGATGGTGCCGACTGGCTGGTCGAACAGACCGAACCCGGCGTCTGGTTTGCTGGCGTGCTGGGCGGCAAGGGCATGACGCTGAGCTTTGGCTTTGCCGAGATGGTCTTGCAGCGTCTGGGCCTCGAGACAGGCGCAATTGCATGAGCCCGAAGGCGGTCATCTTCGACTGGGCGGGCACGCTCATTGATCCGGGCTGCCGGGCACCGGTGCGCGCTTTTCAGGCCGCGTTTCGTGATCATGGCATCCAGATGGATGAGGCACTGGTGCGCCGCGACATGGGGCTTGGCAAACGCGCCCACACGGAAAGGCTGTTATCAGAAAACACTGTCATTTCTCAGTTTCTGGACCGACACGCTCGCGCCCCGAACGAGAAGGATGTCGATGTCCTTTACTTCGCCGTCAGCGCAGCAATGTCAGATGCCGCAACCGCTACCGCAGATCCCGTTCCGGGCGCCGCGAAAACTCTGGCCGATCTGCGCGAGCGCGGTGCACGTATTGGCTCAACGACGGGTTATCCGCGCGCAGTCATGGGCGTGATCCTACCGCTCGCCGCAGCATGTCGCATCGATCCTGAGATTGTCATCTGCGCTGAAGAGGTTGTCGATCCGAGACCCGGCCCCGGCCAGGTCTTCGCCTGTCTTGCCGCTTTTGGCATAGATGACCCGGCGACGGTGGTGAAGGTGGATGACACGGTTTCAGGCCTGATTGCGGGACAGGCTGCGGGTTGTGTCACGATCGCGGTTACCGGGTCAGGCAATCCGATCAGTGCCGGGCAGGTGGCACGTTTTGCCAATGCGGGGTGCGACAGCGTGGCGGACCTGCTCGAATGCCTCGACAGCCTTTGATCTTATACAAAATCCCAGACGTCTCATCATTCAACTCGGCGGCGAATTGGTCTATTCCTGCCAAGTCGAGCAGATGTGGAGGAAGACGTGAGTGACGCCGAGCGTGTTATGGCGACAATCGTGCGCGGGCTGGAGCGATCGGAGCCGGCAAAGGCCAGCCGAAGCTATATCGAAGTGCGCAATCTTATCGCTGAACTCATCGAGGCCGGTGAACTGGAGACGGGCACGCGACTTCCATCGGAACGCACGCTGCACGAAATGCTCGGCGTTGCGCGCGGCACACTCCGCGATGCGCTGACGCTGTTGGAGGCAGAAGGCACAATTCACAGGCTCGACCGGCGGGGATGGTTCGTGTCTTCTCCACGTATACGCTACGACCCGACCACGCTGGAGGGCTTTCACACTTTCGTCAGTGCGCAGGGTCGCAAGCCAACGACCCATACGATTTCCAAGCGTCTTGTCCCTGTCAATGCCGAAGCCGCAAGCGTTTTCGGCCTTGGCCGGAACGATCCGATCTTCCTGGTCCTCCGCCGGCGTTGCATCGATGACCGGCCAGTCCTGCTCGAACACATCTATGTGGACCCGCAGCGCTTTCCGGGGATGATCGAACATGATCTGGATGGTTCGCTCAGCGCTCTCCTGCGCGATCACTACAAGGTACAGACCACGCAGGCGCAGGTCACGATGTACCCTTCGATCCTTTCCGGTCCCGTTGCGCAGGAACTCAACGTGTCCCAGGGCACGCCGTCACTCTTCATTTCCCGCATTTGCCGCTGCGATGATGGCTATGTCACCGAGTACAACCAGAATTTCTGGCACTATAATGCGCTGAAACTCGTGATGAATGTGAGGGACAGGGCGCGCTAGGGCGTGTGGCTGAGTTCGATTTCCACATCCCGGGCGGTGCCATCATCGCTCAGGCGCTCGAATTCCAGTTCGAGCAAGACCCCACCATGGTCCTCGAAATAGCCTATCGCGATGGGATGATGTCCTGCCTCAAGGGAGATGTAACCGACGCGCTTGCGGGGACTGTGCGAGCCGTCATTGTCGACCACTCTCGTCCCGGCGATATCGACCAGTGATCCGTCATCAGACCGTGTCGCAACCCGGTACAGCCCGGTCTCGGGCACGCGGACAAAGCCATCAAAACGTATCGCGTAATGATCTGCACGCCGTTCGATGGCCGTAATATCGAGGTCCTCGCTTACACCGCCGGCCAGCGGCGCGTCCAGCGCGGTAAAGTCCGGAACGTTCATGAAATCACCCTCCCAATAGCTCCAGGCGAGACCTGGCACCCCTGCCACGCCACTTGCAGCCGGAAGCGGCACAGCCCGCGTAAAGGTCCGCGAGAAATCACCCGAACGCCTGAAGCCTTCGGGCGCAAAATATGCAGCCGTGACCGTGGTCGTGTCCGTGATCCGGATCGGCCCGGCGTAGATGGGTGACGAAGGTGTCGGCGCGTTGGCGTCCAGCGTGTAGCGGATGTCGAGGGCCGGGAACTGAGATGCCATTTCCACGCGTTGGACCTGTTCGAACAAGCCGCGTTCCGTCATGGGCAGGGAAAATTCCAGTTCGCTGAAATTGACCCGGTAGATCGACTCCGTCTGGCCACTCTCGGTATCAAAGACCCTGTAGAGCAGGTGAGCGTGGTTTTCGCTGTCATCTTCCCACTGCACGTCAATCAGCGCCATCGAGTTGCGTCCCGCATTCACTGCGGAAACACGCCACGGGTTGAAGGCCGGCCCCTCGATCTGGTTGACGCCTGCAAACTGCAGTTCGACGGCGTCGAAGTCGAGAAGGCCGCGCCGGCGCGCCACTTCGCCATAATGCTGATCTCCGGTAATCAGGACCACCCTTTCGCCCGCTGACCGACGCACCAATCGGAAAAGGCGATCGGCAGCGCCTGGATAATTGTCCCAGGTTTCCGAACCGGCCTCCTTCGGCAGGAGGATCTGCGTGCCGGACACGATCAGTGTCAGGTCAGCCTCGACGTTTAACTGGTCCTCCAGCCAGGCCCATTGGGCTTCGCCAAGTATGTCACCGCCGGTGTCGGGCGCATCCCGGTTCCAGCGCACATCCAGCAGGATAATATGCAGGCGCCTGCCTTCGGTCTCGATCAGGCGGGCATGATAGATGCCCTTGGCCGGGTCTGCAGGCCGGCCCGCATCATCCCAGAATTGCATGAAGGCCGCCCGGCCAGATTCTTTCAGCCTGTAGGTGCGGTCCTCATTATTGTCGCCATAGTCATGGTCGTCCCATGTGGCGAGATGGACGCCGGTGCCACGCAGGGCCGCAAAGCCAGGCTGGGCGGCAAGATCGCGATAGCCCTGATATATGGCTTCAGGCTTATCCTGGGTGTCGATATAGACATTGTCGCCCACCCAGAGGGACACATCCGGCGACGAAGCGGCGTAGGACTGCAGGGCCGGAGCTGGCTGCTCCTGCTTGATGCAGCCGAGAAGGGCAATTCGGGTTGCGCCCGGCGCAGCCTCTTCAACAGCGAACGGTGACGCGGGCGCCACCGCCATTGGCTTGGTTGTACAGGCCGCGAGCAACCCGAAGGCAATTGCGAGAAAACCGATGCGCATGGCTGAAATCCTCTTTGGCAGGTCGAGTGTGGTACGTGCGTGTCAGGCAGATGCGGCCGCTCTGGCGCCGGTCGGCGTCGCCGTAACGGTTACAACGTCGCTGAGATGGCCGCGCCGGAAATAAAAGAAGGATGCCACAGTGCTCAGCGCCACGACCAGCGAGCCAATATAGCAAAGTCCAGTGAAGAAATTCAGCCAGTTCAGTTCCGGCGTGCCGAAATTCTTATAGAGCATGAGGCCAACGCTGCCAGCGTAGCCGCTGGCATCGGCCAGATACATGAAGAAGGCCGCATTTCCGGGCGTTTTCAGTGCTGCCGTCATCCGGTCGACAAGTATGCAGTTGTAGGGCACATAGCCCATGTAGATCCCGGCGCCGACGGCGATCATCCACGCAACTGGCCCGATGGTCCCGGACTGGAAGCCGATCGTGGCCAGCGCAACGATGGCGGCGCCTGCGAAGATGATCCAGTGATGGGTCAGAACCGCATTGCGGTTCGAGCGGATCACGATGGTCGAAGCCATGAAGGCCAGCACAATGACTGCAACCGGGATTTCCGAAAGCGCGAATATCTCCGGCGTGTCAGCATAGCCAACTGCGTCCCAGATCTCGACGGCGAAATTGTCCCGGAAATCACGAAGGGCTGTCAGCACAATATAGGCAACAATCAGCAAGGTCAGCCCGAGGGCATTGTTCCAGAAAAAGGCCTTGCGCTCGGCGCCATACATGGGGACACGCGGTTTGCGTGCGGCCTGGTCGGCGGCGTTGGGCGGCGGCGTCAGCGAAAGGAAGTACACTGATACAGCGAGGATCGGCATGAAGAGGAGCCCGGTCAGCGCGGGCATCCAGAAATCGGGCACATTGTGATCGACGATGAGCCAGCGCCCGACAGATTTCACGACGCCCGAGGACACGATGAAACTCGCGCAAAGGCCCGCTCCGATGATCTCGCTGATCCGCCGGCCTTCCATGTAGGCGAAGACGAGTCCCCAGATCATGCCAAGCGGCAGCCCGTTCATGAAAATCGCCAGGATTTTCCAGTTGGCCGGCAACACCGCAAACAGGACAAGGGCGATCCATGCTGTCATGATGAAAGCAAGGATCATGACGGCGCGCCGGTTCGGCGCGGCCTCGGACACGACTTTCACGCCGATCAGCTTGGAAAGGGCATAACCGAGCACCTGCGCGATCACGATCGCAATCTTGAAATCGATGACAAGGCCCCAGCCCTCGACGCCCTCATAGGTCGCAACCGTAAAGGGCTTGCGGAACGCATACATGGAAAAGTAAGTGGAAAAGGCCGCTGCGAGTGCGTAGGCGCCAAGCCAGTAGGCGCCTGCGCGTTCCACTGCACGCGTGATCGCTTTCATGGGGACCCCCTCCAGTGCCAACGCAAATAGAGGTACCTGTCTTAACTGGTCTAGTCCAGATAGGGCGAGTGGATGTCACGAAATCTTCAAACGCGTTGCCTTATCAGGAAATTCTTCCCAGGGGCGGCATCGTTATCATCCGGAACGCCGCGCCTGACGAGCGGCGCCCAGCGGCCGCTCTAAAAATAATCCGCCCCTCGCCCGCGTCTGTTCCAATGGTCGCCACAAGCCTTGAATGCTCCGATCTGTCGCGAAGCCTCTCGGCAGCATTGGCGACTATTGCTGCTGTTCTCAACCAAACAGGATCGGACAATTCATCGCCATAAGCCGCCTATGATGCAGCATTGCCAGACGAGCTCTCGCGGGGGGGGGGGCAGAATTGCACTTAGCAAGTGACCGATAACTGTTCAAACGAACCGAGCCACTTCTTGCAGAACCGGGGCCACCCACACGCGACAACACCGATTAGAACTTTATATAAGCGCCTGCTTTCACCATTCGCGGTTTCCCGCGAATAAGGGTGTGAAGTCCGAAGGCGCCGCCGGTATTGCCGACATCAATCAGATATTCCTCGTCAAACAGGTTCTCACCGACCGCATAGAGGCCCCAGCGCTCATCCGCGCTGTCGAACCCGAGACGGAGATTGGCAACACCATAGGCATCCTGGCTTTCATCGACGGCGACACCGTTTGGAAGCGTTTCGCGAATGCGGTCAAAGCCACCATTATCGTTGGCGACATAATCAAACCCGTTGTCGTCCTCAAAGAAGTGGCTGTCCTTCCAGACATAGCTTGGTGCGATGGAGAATTCGCCATAGGGCACAGGCAGTGTGTATTCTGCCGCGAGCGAAAAGCTGTTTTCTGGACTTATACGGAATTTATTGCCTGCAAACTGGAGCGGATTTCCGTCGTCATCCTCGTCATCATACTCTGAGAAGGTATACGCGTATGTCGCGAAAACACGCAGTGTGTCTGTCAGAAGGGCCTGGCCATCAAATTCGAAACCATACTGAGTCGCATTACCGGAGTTTTCGGTGATGAAGATACCCTGAAGCGGGTCAAAACGTGTTGTCTGGAAGTCCTTGTACTGACCGTAGTAAACCGATGTGGTCATCTGCAAACGGTCGTCAAAGAATCGGCCGAACATACCCGCTTCGATATTGTCGAGGGTTTCTGCGTCAATGAGTTCGAATTCTGCGCCAGACGCAGAAAGAACTTCGGGACGACGCCCCCGGCCATAAGCCAGCCATGCATTCACGCTGTCAGATACGCGGTATGACGCATTGAAGCGCCAGGTAAAGGCACCGTCCGTTTCTTCACTTGCCGAAACCTCGTTATCGAGAGTGCCTGCGTTAATAAGAAAGCCCGGCGTAAACAGAACCGCGTTGAGCGTTCCGCCAAGAGCCGGATTTGCTTTCAGGACACGTCCGAGCGAGCTGCTTTCCAGCGTTTCCTCTGTATACCGAATACCGCCCGTGAGCGACAGACGATCTGTAACATCGTACGATACATCGCCAAACACGTCATACGTGTCGCGACCAGAGGTCGTCAGCAAGCTTTCCAATTGTTCATCGAACAAAGGGATCAGCTGTCCCTCAAGCAGCACGCCAAGTGCTGAAAACTGCAGCGGGGTCTCGAAACTGCCAAAATTCTCCCCCCCCGGAACGCCGGTTGACACAAGCAAGCCCCCGGCCTGAGCGACCGTCAGGCCGGCACCGGCAGCGATGTCAGGCGCAAAAAGCGACTGCGCATACGCTTCATCGGTTGAGAAAAACAACACATCTTCGCCATCAATGGTAAAGAAATTCCCGCCGAAGAAAGCCGAAAGTCTGCCGCCGGCATCATAGTTCAGGCGGAGTTCCTGGCTGAAAGTCTCTGCTTTCTGTGTCTGGTAGAATTGTAAGAGATTGAACCCGGCCCCATCAGAATCCCATGCCTCTTCGGAATTGAGGTCCCGATAGTCGCTCAGCGAGGTCAGTGTCCAGGCATCATTGAGTTCGACCTCGACATTCGCCGTGGCATAAAACAACTCACGGTCATTGCCCAGTTTTCCACGTACCTGATCGTCATTGATATTCATGGCGGTCAGGCCGTATGGGTCGACTTTGCCGTTCACTGGGAAAAAAGCCGATGTAAACTGTGTTCCAGTCGAGTCATCTTCCTGATAGTTCACGAAAAGATCTGCCGTGACATTGGATGCTGGCTCCCAGTGCATGGCACCGCGAAGGGCTGTCGTGTCCTGTCCCATCAGATCGGGAGAATTGGCCGTGTTCGGCACATAGCCGTCCATTGTCTTGACCTGACCGGCCAAGCGGAAGGCCAGCGTTTCATTCACAGCGTAATTATAGAAACCCTCCGCGCGAAAAGAACTGTAGTCTCCGGCTTCGAGTGTGAGCTTGCCCGAATTGCCGGCAGTTGACGCCCGATTGTTAATGAAATTGATGCCACCCACAAGCGCACCCTGACCAAACAACGTGGCCTGGGGTCCTTTGACGACCTCGACTCGTTCCATGTCGTAGATTGCGAGATTGGTTGCAAAACCAGGATTACCGATCGCCACACCATTCTGAAACAGCGCGACACGTGGCGTGCCGCCGCTGTCAGAAACGACGCCGCGCAGTGAATAGCTTGGCGCATTCAGGCTCTGCGCCTGAACCTGCAGTCCGGGAACGAAATTTCCGAGGTCTTCCAGATCGTCAGCGGACAAGAGGTCGATAAGGGCCTGATCCGCGACCGAAATATTAATCGGCACCTCGATAATTGACTGTTCCTGTTTCTGAGTCGTCACAGTAACGACGTCCAGACGGCGGGCGTCCGGTTCATCTGACTGTGCGAGGGCGGACAGTTGAAGGGACGTTCCGAGCGCCGCGACAGCGGTCGCAGTGAGTGTGCGAATTATCATGATGGATCCCGTGATGCTGCGCCGCACCATTGACGCCATCGCGGGGTCTATCCTCGACAGCATGCGCGTCAAACGAAGGTTTTGTGAAGGCACGCAAACACACACAATTTTCTTACAGATTCTATGGATGCAGCTGTTGCAATCGGTTGCAAGGTGCCCGGGGCGGAGCAAAAACCAGCCACGGGGCGATGCAAGACTGGAGCTATGCCCAAAAGTTGGTGACGGCCGTCATCAGGCGGCAGTTTGAAGTTGTT
>CAYVAZ010000099.1:0-15317 GCA_964449065.1 uncultured bacterium | reverse complement strand
CAGCGAACGATGAGAAAAACGGGCATATCATAATGTAGTGCGTAACGTGAGTTATGATGTTGTTGTTATTAAAATCTTATTGATAACTATACGGTAAAGCACATCAATCTGGATATTCTTCATGAAATAGACCCGGCATTCGTGAAAGAAGCATGAGCCGCGGTTTTGTATTACAATGAGAAACTCAGCGAAAAAGAACCCCGTATTATGATTGGGAAAACCCGCCGTGAGTTTGAAGAGGAAATCATCCCCAAGTTTGGCTGATCCATGATTGGTGGAACCAATGATGACGTTGAGATTGAGATTAAAGCATGTCAAAGCTGATGGTGAGCAATACAGGCTTATTAATATCTCTGGAAAATTTAAATTGAGGGTTTTCGTTCATTCAAAAGTTGTATAGTCAAATCATAATTCCTACAAACATTGCTGAAGAAATCTCTGGGAAGTATTCCTCTTTTGAAGAGTATCGAGATCGTTTCAGATTTGGAAATTTTATTCAGATACAAGCACCGAACCCTCAAAAAAGCCTTGAGGGATAGACCGAAAATGAAACACTTGGAATCTTGTAGCACAGGCTTCCAGCCTGAAATTGAGTGATTTAGCAAGATGCTCATACGACTAGACTTACAAAAGTGTTTCTTAGGAGTAGTTTCAAAAATACTTAAATCTGTAGAAAACGAAACACTTGATGAGGGTGAAAAAGAAGCAATTTCATTGGCTCATGAGTTAAGCACTACAATTTTACTTGAAGAAGCAAAAGGAAGACGATTCGCTCGATCAAAAGGATTGGTGGTATCGGGTATCGCTGGGATTATTGGAAAAAGCCTATTTCCATAATATTATTCCCAAAGCAGAAGCAGTTTAAAAAACTTGAACTGCTTCTTGAATCGATCCGAGACAATCAAAAAGTCATGAAGAAATACGATTGCTTTTTTATCAATAACCGCAATCAATAACCGCTCCATTTAATTCCCTTAAATTCTCGATAAAACAAATTCCGTAATAGGTCAGCCGCTTGAAGAGAAATTCCAAGGTGAGAGGGGTTAGGGGAGGGTTTGAAGCACTGAGCGTTTAACCCCCACCTAGCCTCCCCCATTGCATTGGGGGAGGAATGAGAAAATCTGTTCGATTTTTTGAATATGCACTTCATATCGCTGACCTGTTATCAAATTCCTAACATTGTTACTTTATAGTTAATTCTCGATTACCTACTTGAAGTTGACTGTCATTCTCTACGATAATACGTCACCACCAAATCTAAGAGAGGTTGATTATGAATTCTAAACAATCCAGTTTTAAAGCATTTTTTTTTGCTGCTCTTTTGGTTGTATCCGTATCCATCCCAACATTGGCAGGCAATTGGCCGACCTACCGTGCCGATAACGCCCGCCTAGGCGTGACGAAAGAAAATATACCCGCGCCGCTTTCACTCCATTGGGAATTCATTCCCACCCACGGCCCCAAACCCGCATGGCCGCAGCCGGGTGAAGAACGCCCCCGCATCCACTTCGATAGCGCTTATCACGCCACCATGAGCGAAGATTTCGTCTTCTTCGGCTCTTCCGTTGATGACCAAGTATATGCGCTCGACCAAGAAACCGGTCAAATCCAATGGACATATTTTACCGGAGGCCCGGTACGGTTCGCCCCGACGTATGATGATGGCAGACTCTTCTTCGGTTCCGATGATGGTTATGTCTACTGCGTTCAAGCCGATACCGGTGATTTGATTTGGAAATTCCGCCCCAGCCCTTCCAACGAGCGGGTGATCGGCAATGGCCGGATGATCTCGATATGGCCAATCCGCACCAGTGTCGCGGTTGATAACGGCGAAGTTTTCTTCAGTGCCGGTGTGTTTCCGCATGAGAGCGTTTACATCTGTAGTTTGAATGCAGAAGACGGTTCCGAAAACTGGGTCAACAGCACCATGGGCGATTACGCGCATGAGTTGCGCTACGGCGGGATATCTCCGCAGAGTTATTTGATTGTGTCCGAAACCATGATCTATGTTCCGTCCGGACGAGCGATGCCGTATGCCTTTGACCGTGAAACCGGCGACTTTAAATTCGCGATGTCTCCCACCGGAAAAGTCGGCGGTACCTTTGCCCTTTTGAGTGACGGCGAATTGATTGCCGGGATGGAGCGTCAATCGGTTCCAGCCAAGGTTGCCTATGATGCAGAAACCGGACAGGCTCTTGGAGATAAATATGCTTTCTTCCCCGGTCACGATTTGGTGGTAACCCCAACCTTTTCGTATGCACTAACGACCGATGGTGTGTATGCGATCAACCGTGACGAATACCCCGATACCAGCGTCCGTTTGGCTAAGGTCGATGATGAAAAATCCGAAACCTTAACCCGGGTCATGACTCTCCGCAAAGAATTGGAGGATTTGGAAGGCGAAGAAAAACAAGAAAAACAAAAACAAATTGATGAAGCCACCCAAAAGTTGTTTGAACTGGGCAAAGAAGAAAAACAACTCAAATCCCACACCCTCAATTGGGAATACAAGAACAAACACCTCAACTGCTTGATCCTCGCGGGCAGCACTGTGTATGTCGGTGGAGACAACACCATTCTCGCGCTTCATGCCACCACAGGCGATCTTTTATGGCAGCATGAAGTTGACGGCACGGTGATGGGCATCAGTGCCGCGCAAGGCAAAATCATCGTTAGCACCAAAAACGGCAACACCTACTGCTTCGGCGCGGAAACCGACAAACCGGCAACCGTCATCAAACCGCGTGTAGTTGAAACGCTTTACGGAAGCGGTGAAAAAGCCCGGTTGCTACAAGAAGCCGGGGAATGGGTTGCCAACCTGGCCAATACCAAGAAAGGCTGGGCCTTGGTGCTTGATTCCGAAGAAGGTCAACTGGCTTACGAACTCACCCGGCAAACCGATTTTGAAATCGTATTGTTGGAATCGGACGAAGACAAAGTACAAAAAATCCGGCAAAAATTAAATAGGGCAGGATTGTACGGCGAACGTATTCATGTTCTTCCGTATGACTTATTTGATCTGCCCGATTACTTCGCCAACGTGATCGTTTCCGAAAAATTAATCACATCCGGTGAGTTAAGTTACGCGCCAGAAGAACTCTACCGCGTGTTGAAGCCCTATGGCGGAAAAGCGGTCTTCGCCTATGAAGGCAATGCAATCAACTTCACCAAATCCGAATACGAAGAGCAATGGAACCAATACTTTTCTGACATTGAAATTGCCGACAACAAGTTCAATAAAAAATGGCTGGTCCACAGCCGCCCGGCGCTTGAAGGTGCCGGTAACTGGACTTCTCTTTACGGGAATCCCCAAAATACCAACTGTTCCGAAGACCAATTGGTTAAAGCGCCGCTGGGCATATTGTGGTACGGTGAACCCGGTAGTGAATTCATCATTGATCGTCATGGCCGTGCCGCCGGCCCGCTCGCATACAATGGCAAACTGGTTGTGCAGGGTGCCGGTCTCATCATGTGCCACGATGCCTACAACGGCACCGAATTGTGGCGCCGCGAAATCGATGGCGCTGTGCGCGTTCGTGTGGATGTTGACGGCAGCAACCTGTCTCTCAACAAGGGCAGCCTTTATGTAGCCGCCAAGGACAAAACCTACCGCCTTGATCTTGATAGCGGCGAAACCATGCAGGAATACTCTTTGCCGATCGGCGAATCCGCCTACACCCCGGATGGCGCCCGCCGCTGGGGTTATGTCATGTCTCTGGGCAATTCACTAATCGGCTCTTCCGCGATTCCGCAGCAAATGAATTATGCGGCGCTATGGGATAGCATGGTGGATGAATCCGGTGAACACTGGAAACCGTTGGAAGAAATCGTTACGTTGCTTCCCGACGGCACCCGTTACATGAGATACTTTGCCGAACTGATGCGCAAATTCCCCGAACCCAACCAAGACGCACGGACTAAATTTAGAGAAATGGGAATCCACTGGCGTTCGATGGATGAATATCCCGATTGGCTCAGTGAATTTACCCCGCAAGATTCCATGCAACAACGCATGATCTACGGTGATGCCGTGTTTGCGCTCGATATTGATACCGGCCTGCCGAAATGGGTATATGCAGGCAACAAGATCGCCAATATCGCGCCAACGGTGGGCGATGGAGAAATTTTTGTGTACGACGCCGAAGTCACGGAAGAAGAGCGTGCGGAAGCGCTGAATAGACGTCAAGAGTGGATCAACCGCGGTTTGTATGAAATGGGTGCCGAAGATACGCTGGAACCGCACGAAATGGATGTCCGCAAACTTGCCGCCTTGGATTACGAAACCGGCGAAGTTTTGTGGGAAACCGTTGCCGACTTTTCCGGCTGCGGCGGCCACCGCATGGGTTCCGCCTATCACCGCGACGGTATATTGGTTTTCTTTGGACACTTCAGCAACCACGACGGCCGCCAGTTCCGAAACAACGAACTCACCTGGCGCCGTATTACCGCCATCGATACCAAAACCGGTGAGTTGATTTGGTCAAAACCGCTCAATTACCTGCGACGTCCGTTGATTGTGCAGGATAACATCATCATTGAACCGCGCGCTTGCAGTATCTTCAATGGCGAAATCATGACCCGCAAGCACCCGGTCACCGGCGAAGATGTGCCATGGGAATTCTACCGCCCCGGCCACAGTTGCAGCGTAACCTCCGCCGCCGCCGAGTGCATCTTCTTCCGCTCTTACAACAATGCTTATTATGACTTGGCAGAAGACCGCGGCTTGTCTTACTTCGGTGGTATCCGTACCGGCTGCTGGGTGAACTTTATCCCCGCGAACGGTTTGTTAATGGTTCCCGAATCCAGTTCCGGCTGCACCTGCTCGTTCCCATTGCGCAGCACTGTTGTTATGAAGCACCGCCGCCCCAAGCGTCCGCGTGATTGGACTGTGTTCATCACCCACGGCTCGATGACCCCGGCCAAGCGCATGGCGATCAACTTTGGCGCTCCCGGCGACATGCGCGGCGATGATGGATCCATGTGGTTCGGCTATCCACGCCCGCATGTGGGGTATGGAGTGAAGTTTGATCTAAATGAAGCGTCTTTTCCGGGTGCGGATCACTTTGCTTACGACTTCAAAGGCGCCGCGTTTGAAAACTTTGACCGCACCTGGCTGTTGACCAACGGCACCATCGGTACCCAAAGCCTTGAAATCCCACTGGTGGACGATACTTGGGGTGAAGAACCGCGTACCTATACTGTTGAGATCGGTTTTGCTCCGGTTAAGGGAGATAGACCCGGCCAGCGTGTGTTTGATGTATACCTGCAAGGCCGTCGTGTTTTGAAAGACTTTGATGTCATAAAAGAAGCAGGCGGTATAAACCGCGCCGTTGTTAAATCCTTCGATGGCATCTTGGTGAAAAACAACTTGGAACTCAAATTTGTTCCGAAAGCCGAAAACCCCACCGAAGCTCAATTGCCTGTCATCAATTATTTGGAAGCTAATGTCGAAGAAGAAGTAGAAGCAACTCAAAACCCGGCTCAGTTAGCCTATGATAACCAAAACATGGATGAATTGGTTGCAAAAGCCGAGCAAGCCTTACGCACCCAAGAACACGAAAAAGCCCTGGGGCTCTATCACCACATGTTTGATTCCAGCAGGGATTATGCCGTGCAGATGACCGCATTAGAAGGAATGGCGCAAATCGCGCACCCCTCTTCACTGGATCGTATCGCAAAGTTTCGTGAAGTGAACGATCTCATCCTTTGGGATTATAGAGTGCCGACGAAAGAAGTTATCTCGGCGGCACAAGATGTCTACTTGGCCATTGCGGACCGTCTCAAGGAAGACGATCCGGAACAGGCGATTAAGATGTATCGCAATGCTGTAACCAGTGCTCCGACGATGGAAGCGCGAAATGAGATCGCGTTAGCCTTGCAGGAGTTGGGTGTCGCGATTGATGAAGATGCCGCCGAAAAAGGCTTTATCACCCGCTGGACAATGACCGAACCGATCGCCCGCAAAATGGGTGTGAGTTCATTTGAAGACGATTTGGATTACGACGCGATTGATCCCACATCCGTAGACGTATCCAAGTCTTTTGAAGAAGAAGGCGTAACCATCAACTGGATTGAATACATCACTGAATCCGGCAAGGTCGACTGCGAGCAAATCTTTGAGAAAAACCGTTATGTATCCGTTTATGCCTACAAAGAATTTGAGATGGACGAAGCGCAGGAAATCTTGGTCAAAATCGGCAGCGACGACGGTTTCAAAGCCTGGTTCAATGGTGAATACATCGGCCGTTGGGATGAAGACCGCGATTGGGCCGCCGATTCGAACGTGCATAAAGTGCAAGCCAAAAAAGGCAAGAACACCCTGCTAATGAAAGTCTCACAAGGTAGCAGCGAATGGGCTTATAGCGCGAAGTTGACTGATATGGATAACCAACCCATACCGGTTGATGTGCAGTAAGTATTGTTCAGATAAAATCACGAAAAAAGCCCCGGACGTATTCCGGTGCTTTTTTCGTGGTGCGCCACTCAATTCATTCACTAGGTATTTACTCCATCTTCAAGTATCCTTTCTTCGACAATCTTTCCGTTGCGCGAAGAGTTTATGACTGCATCTATCATAGGAATCGGTACCGCCGTACCTCCGGGACAAGCGCCACAGCCGCAAGTTTACGAATTTATGTCGCGTGTGCTGAAGGCCAGCCATCCGGAAACAAATGTAGACCGCTACCTGAAATTTATGGAGCAAATTTACGCCCACAGCGGCATCGAAAGACGCCATGGTGTCATTCAGGACTACATGACGCTGAATCCGGATGAATTCATCTTCTTCCCCAAAAACTGGGCGCTGGAACCCTTTCCACCAACATCAAAACGCATGGAAATTTACGAACACGAAAGCGTAGAACTGGCATTCATTGCCGCCCAAAAAGCAATCCAAGACGCAGGAATCGCAGCGGCGGATATCACGCATCTCATCATCAATACCTGCACCGGCTTCTTTGCTCCCGGCCCGGATGTGGCATTGATGAAGCGCCTTGATTTAAACCCCAATACACAACGTTTAATCATCGGCTTTATGGGATGCTGCGCCGGGTTTCACGGCATGCGCTCCGCCAAACATATTATCGATTCCCATCCGGATGCAGTCGTATTGCACATCAACATCGAACTCTGCTCGCTTCATTTCCAAAAAGATGTAAGCCGGCAAACCATCATCGCAAACAGCCTCTTTGCTGACGGCTGTTCCGTCGTTGTTTATGGTGGAAATCATCGATTCAATCATGGAATAGAAATCATGGAAACGCAGTCGGTGGTAATTCCCGATTGTGAAGATCAAATGACATGGCGGATCCACGACACCGGCTTTATCATGACGCTGGATGCCGCTGTTCCCAAAACCATCCGGCGAGAAACACGAAATTTTTTGGGAGCGCTTTGGAAACAGGCAGGTATATCTCAAGATGACATGGCCGCCTGGGCGGTTCATCCCGGCGGCAAAAAGATAGTCGAATCGGTAGAAGAAGCGCTCGCTCTCCATCCACAAGATACAGAATGCTCCTATCATGTATTACGCAACTACGGCAACATGTCGAGTGCGACCTTATTTTTTGTGGTGGATCGGCTGCGCCAAACCGGTCTGAGAAGCGGATACATCACCGCGATGGGATTCGGTCCCGGATTAGTGATTGAGGGTGCGGTGTTCAAAGTGAATTGAGTAAGGAATGGTTGATTTTAGCGAACGGCACGCCATAGAAGAGTGGATGGATCTGCCCGAATGCGACCCGAAACAGATGACGCGCACGCTGGATGAGCTGCACCTCATCAACGAGTGGCTGGGCGGGTACGCGGTGAGTATGCACGGCATTCAAACGCTTTTACCCAAACACCTGATGGACTGCAAAATTCTCGACCCCGGCTGCGGTGGCGGAGAGATCTCGCGCTTTTTGCAGCGCTGGGCACGGCGCAAAAAAATGAACCTGCATTACATCGGTATCGATTGCAACCCCCGTATCATTGAATATGCCCGCCAAAAAAACCACCGTGTACCCAACACCGAATTTTTATGCGAAGACCTGTTCAATCTCGAAGCCCATGACGGCGCGGATATAGTCCATTCGTCCCTCTGCCTGCATCACTTTCATGATATTCGCGCGATCAAAGCCGTCAAAAAAATGTACGAGCTTTGCAAATACGGGGTCGTCATCAACGACATCCACCGCCATCCGCTCTCTTATTACTCCATCAAATGGTTCACCCAAATCGGTTCGCGCAGCCCGATGATCCGCCACGATGCCCCGGTCTCCGTACTCAACGCGTTTCAACTCTATGAACTGTACGATATCGTCAGCAAAGCCGGATTGCCGCTGCCCAATATCACCTGGCACTGGGCGTTCCGCTGGCTGGTGATTATCCCCAAAAGGTCTGAAGTCAAAGTGAAAGAACCGGTCTTACAGCCGGAACTGGCAGCGACCAAACCAATATGATGTATGACATGATAATCATAGGCGGCGGTCTCGCGGGCAGCGCGTTGGCTGTTCTGCTTTCTCAAACCAACCTGCGAACCGCCGTGCTCGAACAAGGCGCCTACCCGCGCGATAAACTCTGCGGCGAGTTCTTATCTCCTCACGCTATACCTTTGCTTCACCATCTCAATACGTATGATGCAGTGACAGAGCAGGGAGCCGTCCCCATCACCCGTGCCCAATTTGTCACGCCGTCCAAAACACGTGTGCGGTTTGATTTGCCACGGGCTGGAATCGGCATCAGCCGCCGCAGTTTGGACGCGCTTCTATTTCAAAAGGCCTGTGAATCGGGGTGTGATGTGTTTGACAACACCCAAGCGCTATCCATAGAAGATATGCCTGCAGGAAAGCGCGTTCACATCAAGTCCAACCGCAATGAAGAGCGGTTGGAAACCAAACTGGTAGTATTAGCCCACGGCAAGCGGGGCCATCTGGACCGGGAACTCCAACGCCCCTTTCTCAACAAACGCCAGCCCTTCACCGGATGCAAACAGCACGGCGTATTCACAAATCCAGATGAGTATGATGATGCGGTTGAAATGTATGTCTTCCCCGGCGGCTACTGCGGGATATGCCGGGTAGAGAATGGGCTTTCAAATGTATGCATGCTGCTGCATCAACACGTGCTGCAATCGGTAGCCAAGCCGGTAACATGGCAAACGCTGCGCGAAGGATTGCTAGGGATGAATCCCGCTTTGGATGAACGGCTGCAATCATTCACCCCCAGCGATTCACCTTTATTAGCAACCGCGCAAATTCCCTTCGTGAACAAAGAATGCGTAAGGGACAACATCCTCTTCATTGGTGATGCCGCCGGGATGACATCACCCCTCTGCGGCAACGGCCAAACCTTCGCGCTGCAATCGGCATTTCAACTGGCGAAGATTCTCCAACCGTATTCACACAATCTGGATGCGGAGCACATCCCTCAAATCGCCGCGGCATGGCGACAGGATTGGACTGCTTCATTGCAACGTAAAATCCGCTGGAGCCGTTGGCTCCAAACCATTGCCATGAACCCGTCTCTATCGTATTATCTTTGGCATGGATTATCCCTTTTCCCGGCAGGGCTGAGACCTCTGTTTCGTCTCACGCATGGGTCAAGTGAATGTTAATATGAGGTGTGTTCTTGACTGGAAAATGGGGGCAATGATTTTTTGACGTATTATGATGGGGTGGATTATGAAATTCGTTAACACGTTATTGATTCTACTTTTTACAATCGCAGGTTATACCCAAGTCCCAGGTGACGAATGGCATTATTATTCCCGCGCCTTTGACGGCAATCGTTACTCACCGCTCGATCAAATTCATCAAGAAAACGTCAATTCACTCGAACCCGCATGGACATTCCGCACGGGCGAATACGCGGAACAAGGCCACTACTTTGAATGCACACCCTTGATGATTGATGATACGCTTTATGTCATCTCCATGTTCTCACGCCTGCTGGCAATCGAACCCACCACCGGAAAACTGCTTTGGGATTATAGTCCCGACCCACCGCTCGACAAAAGTGAAACCGGCGCGGGAGGGCTTGCCAGCCGCGGGGTATCGTATTGGAAGTCTGGCAGTGATGAACGCATTTTCCTGCCTGTACGCGATGGCAGGCTCTACTCCATTGATCTCAACACCCGCAAACCCGATCCTCACTTCGGCAAAGGCGGGCACATCAATCTGCGCGATGGGCTGCCGCAAAATGGCTATTACCTCTTCATCAGTTCGCCGCCCGCCATCTTCAAAGATTTAGTCATCCAAGGCTTTGGCATCAACGATGCCAACCGCCCCGCGGATAAAGTGCCGCTGCGCGCGTTTGATGTCCGTACCGGCAAAGAAGTTTGGCATTTTAACACCATTCCCGATGGAGATGAAACCGGAGCGGATACCTGGGGAAACGATGCATGGAAAAACCGCGGCGGCGGTAATGTTTGGTCCATCATGAGCATTGACCATGAGCGGGAGATGCTTTTTTTGCCCATTAGCACACCCAATTGGGATTTTTTTGGGGGCGAGCGTCCCGGCGATAACCTGTTTACAGATGCCGTTGTCGCGTTGAATGCCAACACCGGCGAACGCGTCTGGCATTACCAAACCGTCCATCACGATTTGTGGGATTACGACTTAGCCGCCCAGCCCAACCTGATTGATCTTACTATCAACGGCCGCACTGTCCCCGCGGTGGTACAGGCAGGCAAAACCGGGATGGTCTATGTCCTCAACCGCCTCACCGGTAAACCGATTTTCCCCATCGAAGAAAAACCAGTCCCGCAAGACGGCGTGCCGGGAGAACATCTTTCCAAAACCCAGCCGTTCCCTTCTAAACCGCCCGCTCTCACGAGGCATGCGTTAACCGAAGAGGGGTTGGCCCGCATCGATGAAGAAACCTATCAAGAGAATCTAAAAACGTTCCGCTCGCTGCGGTATGATGGAATCTTCACCCCGCCATCGCTGCAAGGAAGCATCGTCTATCCCGGATTGCACGGCGGGGCCAATTGGTCGGGCGCTACGGTCTCGCCCGATGGCATGATGTACATCAACACCACCGAACTCGCCTTTATTATCCGTTTGGAAGAACTGCAGGGAAGTCCGTTCCGCTACCGCATCAAGGGAAACATTTTTTGGCGCGACAAAAACGGCTACCCCACCGTTGCACCGCCGTGGGGAGAACTGATCAAGATTGATTTGAACAAAGGAGATATCTTATGGCGTGTGCCACTGGGTGAGTTTGAAGAATTGACGGAACGCGGCATTCCCATCACCGGCACCGAAAACTTCGGAGGTGCCACCGTTACCGCGGGTGACATCGTCTTGATTGCTTCCACGATGGATTCGAAAATCCGCGCGTTTTCCATCGATGACGGCATGGAACTTTGGGAAGCCCAATTGGGCGCGTCAGGCTTCGCGGCTCCGGTCACCTATACCGGAAAAGACGGCAGGCAATACGTAGTTATCTGCGCGGGCGGCGGCGCCAAACCGGGGACGAAGCGTGGGGATTATATTCACGCGTTCGCATTGCCGGACTAGTGAATGCGGCAAGGGAGGGCAAGGCTCACGCCCGCCTTAAAATACATGCTTTCTCACCTAACCTAGTACTTTGTCAATCAAAAAATGACGGCTGGCTACCCGTTGTCCCCCCTTGTTAAGGGGGTTCTTCAGGGGATCGATCTCCGTGATTAAATCTTTGACACAACACTAGTGCTATAAGCTCAAACTGAGGGCATTATGGCCGCGTTCCTGGGAATTCAATGATACTTGGTGCTTGTTTGTTTTTTCTACTTCACCACATCAAACGCAAACCGGTACTCAATCTCTCTTGGTTGCGGCTGCCCGTCTTTCGGCATTTCATTCAACCGTACAATCAGCACTTCTACCCGGTCCAAATGCTTCGGGTTCACCGGAAAGTAAATATTCCCTGCCACACGCGATTTGGCATGTACTGTAACCGGGTGCAGCGGCAGCGCTTTGGCAATCATTCCTTTATACCGTCTTCCATAAGAGTATGGTGTATAAAAATGATGGCCAAATCCATGATGGAAGTGCAATGAGTGGTGGTAACGATACGGGTAGCCATAGCCAAACCCAAAATGATAATAATTTCGGTGATAGGATCCAGAAGAGGATGCTTCCGCCAGCGCGTTCGGACCCAACGCTTGATACTGTGCCCCGTTTAGATCGAACAGCAAATACGATTTGGGAATAAATTCGACTGACGAATTGAGCGTATTGTATACCTGAACCTGAAACGTCGTTATCTCATCAATCGAATAAGGGGTTTTGGTGTGTGTAACGCTGAGATTAACGCCCTCTTTGCCAACCATCGCGAAGGTTCGGTTTGGTGTGACTTGCGCCTCTTCCGTCGGCACCGCGACCATCTTGGTGGCGGCACACCCTTGCAGATAAAGTCCCAAAAAAAGAATTAATCCAATAAATATCTGCAGCGGTGTAACCGTAGTATTCCATAAATGAACTGTTCTATTGGCAATTGGAAACTGTAACGATTGGAACATTCAATATATCCTTTGTTTTTAAAAGTATAATTACAGATTATCCGAAAAAAAACGAGTTCGCAAATCATTTTACGGATCGAGGGATTTCATGAGCACAACCCGCCGCCAGTTTCTACAAACCAGCGCCGCCGCCGTAGGTTCACTTTCCGCGTTACCGGTTCTAGGCCAACCTTATCCCAAACCGCCGCGAATACCGTATTCCGGCCCCAACGTCGTTATCATCCGCTTTGGCGGAGGTGTCCGCCGCCGCGAGTGTATTGAACCGGAACACACCTACAGCCCTTTCTTCTGCCGGGAACTCACCAAACGCGGCACTCTGCTCAATAACATGGAACTCGCCCAGCTGAACGAAGAGGGTGACCAAATCGAAACCAGCCATGGCCAAGGCACCCTCTACATCCTCACCGGAAAATACGAACGCTACAAAGATGTTGGTGAGCAATACGAAAACATCCCCTACAAATTTCTCGGATCACGGTTTGAAGCGCAAGTCCCCACCGTCTTTGAATATCTCCGCAAAGCCTACGATGTCCCCGAACATCAAACGATCATCATCAATGGAGAAGACCGCACCGATGAAGAATTCTATAACTTCAGCAACCATCATCTGTTTGGAGTAAATTACCGCTCCAACACTCTCAGCCTGCACCGCTTTAAGACCTATCTCTTACGCGAAAAATTAGACCAATTCGATGGAGAAGAAAACGTACACCAACATCTCAAAAAGCAATTACAAGAATTGGAATCCATCGATTACCGCATCCGTTCCGGCAAGGGTTTCGATCCCCACATCGAACAATTCTGGGATGACTGGCGGGCATTCTATGGCGATTCCGGCTTGGTGAATCCCCGCGGCGACCGTTTACTCACGGAATTAGCTCTTCGCGCTCTTAAGCAATTGCGGCCAAAGTTGATGATGATCAACTACAGCGACCCCGATTACGTGCATTGGGGAAATCCGCAGCACTACACCCGCGGCATCGCTATCATTGACCGCGGCATCGAACAACTCGTCAACGCCGTTGAAGCCGACGAAGAATACCGGGATAACACCGTCTTCGTCATCGTTCCCGACTGCGGACGCGATACCAACCGCATGATGGATGTGCCCTTCCAGCATCACTTTAACTCAAAATCGGCTCATGAAATCTTCGCGTTATTCATGGGACCGGGTATCGATCAAGGAAAAGTAATCGACTTCAAGACCGATCAAAGCAGCATCGCTTCCACTATCGGGCAGATCATGAACATGCCCACCGAATTCACCGAAGGCCCCGTTCTTGATGAGGTATTTGCCTAATGTGCGCCATGCCCTATACCCAATCGTTTGATTCCAATATCGATCATCCTGTTTCGAAGTCATTCGTTAGCCGGGTCGCTTCCATTCTGGCTTTTCTCTGGCGCTGGTTTATTGGCGTTGTGTTTTGTCAGTCCATCATACTCTGCGTTATGGTCGTGGGATGGACCTACCGCCTGATGCAGCGTTATGCGGTTTACTGTTTGGTCAAAAGCCAAAACAAAAAACACGCAACCCTGGCATTTAGCAAACTCACCCGCACTCATCCCGAACTGCAATATCTGCAATCTCCACCCAACTGGTTTTTCCAGCAAAACGCCAAAACTACCTTTAACGAGCAGTGGCACAATGCCGATACTCTCTGGCAATCCATAAAGGCGCTTTTCAGATTCCCACTGCACTCTGTCTGGCTGAACTTCAAAATCGGGATTCAAGCCGTGTTCAACACCTATGTCTTTACGCTGGTTCCCTGCCTGTTATGGCAATTCGCCTGGCATGCCGGGTGGAACAACTCGTTTAACAAGGTGTATGAGCAATCCTTCGTCGGCGCAACCACTGGCGTGACCGGAATCATCCTCTTCTGCCTCATCATGTTTTATGTCCCCATGGCGCAGGCCCGTCAAGCGGTCACCGGAGAGTGGCGTTCATTCTACCACTTCCGCGCCAATTGGCGGCTCATTCAATCCAGCTGGCTCTACTACACCATACTCATCGCATTGTTTAGCCTGATCTCTTTGCCCATCACCATCATCAAAATCGCACCCGGTTTCATCGGCCATGCAGAACATTGGATGAATGCCGGCGATGCGGAAATCCTGCAATTCCTTAACCGCTACTATTTTTGGACGGGGTTCATCTGCTTTGCCGGTTACGTTATCGTCCACCTCTTCGCGGTTCGAGTGTATGTATCCGCATTGATGAGCGCTTTGCATCACAACCAATTCCCGTTGGAATCCCTAAGCCCATTTGAGCGAACTGTCATCAAAGCAACGGGTGCCGATCAAAACGCCGAACTCGATGAATCCTCTATTCTGGTACAGATTGGCAGATGGTTGGGCACAAAATTGAAAGCCGCGTTGTGCATGATACTCATCTTTATGTTCTGGCTGACATTCGTCCTACAAATCTATGTCAGTGAGTTTCTCAATTATCACACCCACCTGCGCGCTTGGATGAACCAACCCCTCATCCAATTGCCCGCATTCCGCTACGTTCCTACTCAACTGGAAGAACGAGTGAAAGAATCCCACCATAATGAAAATTGATTCAGAGATTTTCATACTCATTTGCTATTCCAGCCTGGCGCAAACTTGGGTAAGGGTGATCAACGGATTCATATTCGACAGAAATTGTATATGTTCTATTAAGACGCTGTTTTTTTCCAAGACAGAAGATAGCATTTGTACTATCTAACTGATGTTACGCAATCCATGATTGACGATTGCTTGAAAAATGGTTTTTATTGTGAGCAAACTATACTAAGTCAAACGCAGTGTCTATCGTCTTCTCCCTTTGGGAGAAGATAAGAGATGA
>CAYVAZ010000098.1:0-15429 GCA_964449065.1 uncultured bacterium | reverse complement strand
TCTGTCTTCAAGACGGTATTAAGCCTCCGTTTAAATAATGATTGCATCGAATCAATAGATCCGTTTTTATGGATTTTTTACCCTCTTAGAATTTTTACATGCCGCCGAACTCCATGCAAAAACAAAGTTTAAACTGCCCATAAACGGGCGGTGCCTGAAAATGGGCGGTTGACATAAAGATAAAGGTGAACTGTAAAGTAAAGAATGTTACGAAAAAAAAGTGTATTTGCATATAAATCAATGGAAATGATACGGGTTTATGCTATTGCCCACCCTCCATTTTACAAATTTCAGCCGATTTTAGATTGGTACTGAATTTGTTATAGAACTTGGTAAGTCCAGTATGAAATTCAGATTTTCTCAAAGGCACGTTTGGTATAACCCTGTTATGTACTAGGGATTATTCATACCAACCCGGTCATTTTACGTGAAGCCGTCATAGGTCAGGTTGTTTTGCGAGCGATGGCTTTGAATCGGTGCGGGAAAATTGCATTTCAATCTGAACATGATTTGTCAAACGCTGTAGTGAGGTGAGGAGTTGATTCATGCCAAGAAAACCTTCAGAAATATTAACGCAACGCGAATACGAGGTCATGAATGCAGTGTGGGAACTGGAAGAAGCAAGTATATACAGGATTTGGGAAACGTTAGGCAAAAATCAAGCCGGCGCATATACTTCTGTGGCTTCAGTCTTACGAAATCTGGAACAAAAAAATCTAGTTTCTCATCAAAACCGAAGCAATACGTATTATTACCGGGCGGAAAAATCCCGTGAAGAGGTGCAGCAAGAGATTTTACAGTACGTGTTGCGTACCTTTTACCGGAGGGATAAACGCCGGTTATTGCGGCAGTTAAATGTATACGACTTTGCCGAGGCAATGGAGTAAAGCGGGTGGGATTGTTCAACTATTTTAAACGGATTTCCAAACGCCATTTTTCCCTTCTAAATTCAATGATGTTAGATGAATGTGCTTATGTTCATCCCGAATGGCGTGTCCCATGATGAACGGTTCAAAACCGTTTTCCTCTATTATTCCTAAGCATGATTGGGCATCTTCGGGATGAATGACGATGCAAAAGCCAATCCCCATATTAAACGTGGTGTACATTTCTTCGGTAGAAATTTTTCCGCCGTTTTGAATGAGTTTGAATATGGGGTGAGGTTCGGGCAAATGATCGATCACATACCCGGTATTCGAATCAACCCTTATCAAATTAAACAGTCCATCGCCTGTGATGTTAATCAATGCTTTGATGTTTCGGTTTTGGTTGAATAATTCCAGCACGGGTTTGACATAGATGTGGGTGGGCTCCAACAATTCTTTCCCAACAGAGCGGTTTAATTCGGGGGGAGAATCGTTGAGGGATAAGTTCATATCTTGCAACAATACGCGCCGTGCCATGGTGTATCCGTTGCTGTGCAGGCCGCTGCTGCGGATACCGATGACCACATCGCCGGGTTGAATATCCTGCCCGATCATAATTTTATCCAGCGGTACCGTACCGATGGTGGACGCCACCAAATCAAACGATTTCCCCTCACGGCTGCCATGGATCAGTTCTTTGACCTGCGCGATTTCCCCCGCGGGGATGGAAACATTGGCCTGCCTGCACCCTTCATAAATCCCACTCATTAGTTCATAAATGAATTCAGGATTTGCCGATTCAACCGCCATATAGTCTACCAGGGCTAATGGAGTGGCTCCCACGCAAAGCAAGTCGTTTACATTCATGGCAACACAATCGATACCGATTGTATCGTATTTATCCATTGCCTGAGCAACCAAGATTTTGGTACCGACGCCGTCGGTGGAAATAGCAATCCCCAAATTGTTGCCCACATCGATGACGTTGGCAAAGTAGCCTAAATCCAGGCAAACTCTCCCTACGTTTTGATGGAAGGCAAATGTGCCGCGAACCAGATCACTGAATTTGGAGATTGATACCGCCGCGGCATGGGTATCCACGCCGGTGTCTTTATAAGATGAACCGCTCATACATTATCCCTATTCAGATCCAAGTACTATACGGATTAGAATTTCGCGGGATCCAGAATGACGTGTTTGATGCGTTCGCGTTTCCACGTATAGGTAGTGTGAATCATACCGTCTTTGGTTTCAATAATTGCCGGATATGAAAACTCTCCAGGCTCATCTTCAAGCGCGAACTTCATCTCCCAGGTTTTGCCGTCATCTTTCGATACCGCGATATTCAATAAATGTCTACCCCGATTTGTATGATTGTAAACCAGGACAACGCGGCCATCCTTGATTTTGACGCAGTCAAAGCCGGCGCTGGGATTGGGTAGCGCGATTGGTTTGGCAACCGACCATGTCTTGCCGCCGTCTTTCGAGACCGAATGGCAGATATTCCCGATGTTGCGGGTGGCGCGGTGGAGGCTGTGGATATCTCCATTATCCGCGATGAATAAAGTTGGTTGGATAATTCCGTAGGTGCTTTCCGGAATTCCTTCAACCGGCGGCGGCAGGATGGGGCCGTATTTGTTCCAGGTTTTGCCGCTGTCTGTGGTGATTTCCGCCCAGGATACCCACGATTTCCAGCTCTCTACCGATGACCCGCAAAGCAGTGAGTGATCCGGCAGGAGGACCGGTTTATTTTTGATGGGACCGAGTATCCCTGCGGGCAGCAGTTCCGGTTCTGACCATGTTTTCCCTTCATCCCGCGAACGCTTTAGCAGCCCTGACCAAGCGCGCGGCGACTCACCTGCTTTATAATAAAGTACCAACTCGTTGTCCGGCATGTTGATAAAAACCGGATTCCAACAAGGCACCCGCTCAGCGGCGGCTACTTCAACCGGTTTCGTCCAAGTGCCGTTTTCATTGCGGGACAACCAAATCCCCACATCGGGATTGCCTTCATCCGTTCCGCCAAACCATGCGGCAACCAACGCGCCGGATTCGGTCTGCTCAATGGTCGATGCATGGCAGGAAGGGAAGGGAGCGGTTTCATAAATAAACCCTTGCTTTACAACGGATGGATGCGGTTCAGCGGAATAAGACATTATTGTGACTGTTAACCAGAAAAAAGTAGAACATAACGCTTTCATAATCGTACCTCGCCAGTGGGATAAAGAATGTATTTTACGATAAGATTTTACGGGAAGAAAGGATTGCGGAGACACGCATTTTGATATCAACCGATTCTTGAGAGAATAGCCATTTTTCAGGTATAATCATTTGCAGGAACGTAAAGTGATGCAATTTGGAGATTGATCATGGGCATGACAAGAGAGCAACTGACAGAACGAATTTCCATAAACCCAAACGTGTGTTTCGGTAAACCCTGCATTCGCGGCAGGCGCATTTGGGTTTCACTGATTCTTGATTTTCTTGCGGATGGAATGAGTTATGCCGAAATCATGAAAGAGTATGATCTGACGGAAGAAGACATCCGCGCCTGCATTGCCTATGGCGCCGAGATGTCCCGCGACCGGTTCATTCCTATTTCGATTGAAACATGAAGATAAAGCTGGATGAAAATTTAGGGGCATCGACAGCGCAATTGTTCATCAATGCCGGTTATGATGTCGAAACGGTTCGGCAAGAACATCTTTCCGGTTATGACGATCATCGGTTAATCGCGTTTTGTCAAAGCGAACAAAGATGTTTAGTGACCCTGGATATGGATTTTAGTAACTGATGTTACGCAACTGATGATCTAATATTGCTAAAAAAGGGGTTTGTTAAAGACCAAATTTTCTAAATCAAACGCAAGGTCTATCGTCTTCTCCCTTTGGGAGAAGATAAGAGATGAGGGTGATGAAAGCGATTGCTCCCCATGACGCAGTCGCGTAATGAGAGGTTTATTCCTCCCGAACCCTCACCCCGTCCCTCTCCCAGTGGGCGAGGGCGATAGTTTCAGCGAACGATTAGAAAAAAGAGTATATCATAATGTAGTGCGTAACGTGAGTTAGCAATACGCTGATTTTTAACCCCTCCAACTATTATGGAATCGCAGTATTAAGGCTGCCTGTTCATCCCACGTGGAAAGATATCCGGCATTTTTGTAAAATTTTGATTCGGGCCTTGGAAAATGATGAAATTTCAGGAAAGCTTTGGATTGTGCATCAAGATAGAATCCGAACATACAGGCCGGAATAATTGAAAAGAAAAACGGGTGGAGAAAAATCTTCTGTCTTGGATTACGGCGCATTTGGGACAACATCCGCCGCTTGTATGATTGCTTCGCCGCCGGTTGGATTCAATCCATTCTCAAATGCCTTATGCACAAAATCAATCCCCTTGGCGGGACCGGTTAAGAACGTAAATCCTTGCACCGTTCCCGTTTTTCCTTCTTCGGGATCGTAATGAATCTTGAGTGTACGGAAGAATGATTGCTTAGCCCCCCTACCGCTGGACAGTGCAATTTCATCGCCATTATCATGATTGCCGTCAAACTCACCCGCCGCGATGTTTAACGCGCCGCCGGGATTCAGGTTGTCGCTCACCACTTTGAGCACGGAGTTCGCGGGCCGTCTGAATCCTTGTATCTCTTGCAAAATGACGACATGGCGTATTACGCTGATGACATTCCCGACATCCGTCCCTCCGCTCCCTTTCGAGGCAGCGATTATTTCTTGTATCCCGTCACCGTTTAGATCCGCCATCACAACTTCAACACCGCCCCTGCCGCGAAAGCCCGGCGGCATTCCAGCAAAATTATGCCGGATGGGATTGTGGGGATGATCGACATCGATCACGGTAAATTGTGTAAGAGAAGTGGAACTGTTGGTTTGCCCAACAAAGAGTTCATCCCTGCCGTCACGGTCTAAATCGCCTGCTGACAAGGTAACGCCTCCGTTGCTATTGCGCAGTGTCGGCAAATCGTCCAGCGGTTGAAACTGTGCAATAACACGCCACGGTCTGCCCGCCGCATTTTGGTTGAATTCAAATAGCCGCACCAACCCTAACTCGCTGCCGGTTCCTTGCGCCACCGCCAGGACATCGGTGCCGTCTTCAATAAAATCACCGATGGCCGTTCGTAACTCGCCATGATTGTATTGTACCGGATTGCTGTCCCCGGTAGGAAAGGCTTGAAATGAACTCCCAAGCACACGGCGTAAACCAAATTGCAAGGGAAGAACGATATTCGGGTAGGTCGCTTCATCGATGACCGGCCCGAATGAATGTGCTACATCCGTTTGGCCATCGTGATCCAAATCCCCGAATGACAGAAACGTTGCCCGGCTGTTTCCGCCGCCAATGATCTTCAAAAAGCTTGCTCTTAATGCCCGGTATTGGCGGATGATCGCGTTGCGCGGAATTGAAATCCCCATCGCGAGATTGCGTACATGAATCAAGTTTTCTCCGCCTTCGCCTTGCGTAAGAATGAGTTCATCAAACGGCGTTCGGTTGGGTGTATTGGTAACCGTTGGTGTAGGGGTCGCGGTTGCTGTAGGGGTCGCGGTTGGCATCGCGGTTGCTGTAGGGGTAGGAGTGGATGTTGGCGTAAACATAGCAGTGGGTGTAGGGGATGGAGAAACCGTATTCGATGGCGTTGGAGTGAATTGACTTGGATCAACAATCCGGAAGTTGAAATCTCTTGTGACGGTTCCGCTGCCGTCGGAGACGGTGATGATGAACACAAAAATCCCCGCGGTGGATGTATCAATAGTAAGTTCCGCAATCCACAACCCCTGGCTGCCGTTGAATTGAGTAGAAGTAACCGGCGCATCTTCCGGTAAATCCAATTCCAGTGGATCATCCTCGTTATCCTGTACAAACACACGGATAGTAAGCGGTGTGTTGATCGCAATAATCGACGCATAATCACTAACCGAAATAATCGATGGGGGAGTATTGCTTGGTGCCGGTGCATTCGTGGGAGTCGGCAGCTGAGCAAGAAGGATTGTATCAGCAGATATACCCGTTGATTCTTTATATCCTCTGACAGATACGAATAGCAAACAAAACGCAATGGCCTGAATCCATTTCACCATCACGGAATTCCTTTAGGTTAAAGTTTGAAATATACTTTATTCCCGTTTCAAACAGATAACAACTTTAAAGCAATTATCTGCGATCCATACTCAACAACATCAATATGGGATGTTATACTGTTCTATTCTAGTAAGGGGATACCATTATGAAACGATCTATTTTTCTTTTGACCATTACGCTTGGTTTACTACAAACATTCTTTGCGAATGCGGCTTACATTCTTCCCGCCAAAGATTTTGCGGGCGGCATCGCATCCGTTGCGCCCAACATCTATCATGTTTGGGTGTATGGAAAATCCTCATGTACACTGCAAATCGCCGGGCAGGAATTAAAAATTGCTGAAGAGCAAGACTCTTTTGCCTGGCGTAACGCAGGGAAGATAAAAGTTGAAGAAAAATCCAACCTGAAAATCGATATCCAATCCGAAACGTCTGACCTGCCAGCGGGATACATCGCGCTGGCAGCGGATGAAGAATGGAGCCCCGAAGGCTATACCCGCTACGCTAAGATCTTTGACGATCCCACCCAACATGTACACGACAAACGCACCGGCATTATTCGTACGACCCGTGATCATTACTACCACTTTCCTTCATTCGACAGCAAACGCGAATGGCTTGAACGCAAGATGGAACTCCGTGACCACATCCGCACCACGATGGGCGTGCAGCCCATGCCCCCGCGTACACCCTTGCACGCGAAAATATTCGACCGCATCGAACGGGAGGGCTACTCGGTTGAAAAAGTCTACTTCGAGAGTTATCCCGGTTATTACGTTACCGGAAACCTCTACCGGCCTTTGGGGAAAGAAGGCCCGTTTCCCGGCATTCTCTCTCCGCACGGGCATTGGAGCGGCGGCCGGCTCGCCGATGAAGAACGCGGTTCCGTGCCGGGCAGAGCCATCAACCTGGCCCGCCAAGGGTATGTCGTTTTTAACTACGATATGGTCGGCTATGTCGATTCCAAACAACTCACACACGACTTTGGTACAGAACGTGAGTGGTTGTGGGGAATTCATCTCCATGGTATTCAGTTTTGGAACAGCGTTCGCGGGGTTGATTTTCTGCAATCGCTTGAAGATGTGGATCCAGACCGTATTGGCTGCACCGGCGCATCCGGCGGGGGAACCCAAACTTACTTTTTGACGGCAGTCGATGAGCGGGTGAAAGTCTCTGCCCCGGTGAATATGATTTCCGCGCACTTTCAAGGCGGGTGTATGTGCGAGAACGCGCCCAACCTGCGCATCCATGCCAACAATGTGGAATTCAGTGCAATGATGGCCCCCCGGCCTTTGCTGATGGTATCAAACACCGGCGATTGGACGACCGAGACACCATGGGTAGAGTATCCCGCTATCCGTTCCGTGTACGAATTGTTTGACGCACCTACCCATGTTGATATGGTGCAAATGGAGGCTCTCCACAACTACAACAAAGACAGCCGCGAGGCAGTTTATGCTTGGTTCGGCAAATGGTTTTTGGATCGTCCAAACGCGGATGAATTTAAAGAACAGCCCTTTGAAGTGGCACCGGAAGAGAACCTCCGGGTCTTTCCGAATGATCTGCCGGAGGACGCCGCGTCGGAAGAAGAACTGGTGCGCTATCTCCAACGTACTTCTCAAGAATTGTTGCAGGAACGCTACCCCAACACACAACGAGGATTACAGAATCTGCGATACGATTATTTTCCCGCATTACAGCATACGTTGGGCGTAGAACTTCCCGATCCGGATGACTTGCAAGTCGAGCGTTTGCAGCAAATCCAACAAGATGATTACTTTGTCATAAAACTCGTGATTGGACGTAAAGGTGCAGGGGATCAAATTCCAGGTATTTTGCTTATTCCACGAACAGCGTATGGAGAATTAAAAGGCGCTTTACTGTTGCATGAAGAAGGGAAATCCGGGTGGTTTGATTCGGAAACCGGAACCCCCAACACGCTGGTGCAATCCTTGCTTGATGATAACACGTTTATCTTTATGCCGGATTTGTTCTTAACCGGAGAGCATCATTCGGCCATTACTGAGACCAAGCGAAACAAGGATACCAGCCATTTTTATACCTACAATCAATCGGATACCGCGTTGCGCGTTCAAGATATACTCACCTCCCTGATCTTCCTGCAATCGCATGAAGTGGTAAACGAAACAGCCGTTATCGCCGAAGGTGACGCGGGATTGTGGACGGTCTTGGCGGCTCCGTTTGCGGAAGAGATTGACGCAGTTGTAGTCGATGCGGCACAATATCCCAGCGGGCGTGACAGCGGATATATGAGAAAATTGTATGTGCCGGGTTTGCGGCGTGCGGGAGATTTTCGCAGCGCGCAAGCGCTGATTGCTCCGGTTCCGTTATATATTCATAACACCAACGGTGTATTCCATACCGCCTGGGCGAAGGATGCCTACCGGACACTGAACGCGGAAGAGCGGTTAACTGTGGGCAAAGAACAAGCCGGATATGATGAAATATTGCAATGGCTGAATTAAGTCCCATAGCGGAAATACAATGAACTTAAATCCTTCCCGTCTTCTCAAACAATCGACTGAGAACAGTAAAGCCATGCTGTTGTTTTATGGATTGCGGATCGGCTGGCGCGTATTCATGCGGCGCAGCGTGTTGTCGCACGCGTCGGTCTGCGGGTATTCCACAATTTTGGCGCTCATCCCGATTTTAATTATTTCCATATCCATTTTGGAGGTGTTTTCCGGGCCGGATAAAGATCAAATATTCGATTTCGTGATCGAATATTTTTTGCCGGGCGCCATTAACGAGGATGTATTGGAGAACCCAAGCAGTGAAAATAGCGGTGGTTTATCGCCTGGAAATCTTACCTTATCGGAACAGTGGATTGACTTTAAACGGAACCTGATTGATATCATCCAAGGCGCGGCCAATTTGCGGATTATCAGCGCCGTGTTTTTGATTGTGGCTTGTGTGGGGTTGTTTAACAGTATTGAATACGCGTTCAATGAAATTTGGATGGTGCGCAAACGCCGCACGTTGTTCAAGCAGTTTTTGGCATTTTGGCTGCTATTAACCATGACCCCGATTCTGCTTGGGCTTTCCGCATATTTTACCATCCAACTGAAAGCCTACGCGGCGGTGGATGATGTTAAACTCTATGAATTTATTCTGAACTATATAATTTCATTTCTGTTTACGTTTCTTGCGTTTTTGTTTGCCAACCGTTACATGCCCAACATTCCCGTTCGGCTGTATCCCGCCATGATGGGCAGTTTTATTTCGGCGTTTATGTGGGAAACCGCTAAACACGCTTTTGGGTTATACATGAATTATTCCATCAATTTGGATCACGGATTTTATACCATCTACAGTGGGATTTTGGCCATCCCGGTATTCATCATTTGGCTGTATTACAGCTATTTGTGCTTTTTGCTGGGACCCGTGATCGCGACAACCATTCAGGATTATGACTTGCAACTGGTGCGGCTGAACTTCAAGCGCGAACGGAAAGATCATCTGCCTTTGTATACCTTTCGTGTGTTCTTTTTGATTTGTTCCCATTTCCATTTTCAAAAGTCGGGTATTTCGTTTGATGAATTGGAGAAAGCAACCGGTTGGAATGTCCTGCGCCTGCGGGAGTGCATTACCGAACTGAAACGGATAGAACTCATTCATGCCGATCAAAGCAAACGCCTGTATTTCCCCAATGCCGATCCATCGATGATGTCGTTGCGTGAAAGCCTGGAATCAATCCTTGGTCTCCGTCACCCCAATATGGAGCAGATTAAGCAGGAAGAAGATTGGATTGAAGATGTCGAACGCTGTCTCGCTTCAAAACCGGAGGTCACTGTGATGGATATGATCGAAGAAGAGGTCAACGGAGTGAATCCTAACGGCAAACAAGTTGGTATGGCGTCTGCCAATCCGGTTATGAACCGGGAGTAAATCTTACATGCTTTTTTTTCGTATTCGTAGATTTACAATGAATGGATCAAATAAGTTTTCTTTTCATTTACCACATTGAACAGAACGAGTACACTGACAGACAAAAAGTGCCGGGTAAGGTGAAAACCCTGTGGCTCGGCGGGAGCCTCGCCCTCCTAAGATTGCTTCACGAGTGGTGGGCTGCGGTGATTCTTGAATCCCCCCTTCAAAAAGGGGGCAACAACGGCGAGGCTTCCATCAATTAATGTGTGACGATGTACTGGTTTATGAAATAGTACTAGTGTATAAATTACTATGGACTCCAATCAATCCCAATCCCTAAATCCTTGGTTCACGATGTTGACCAAACCGCGTCAAACCATCCAGCAAATTGTGGATGAGGATCCCAACCGGTATGTACTGCTTTTGGGGCTATTAGGGGGAGGAGCAGGCGGAGTAACGCAGCTGCCTGAAATACCAAATCCGCAAACTATACAACTGTATACCCTATTGTTATTACCATTGATGGGAGTAATCAGTATTTTTATCTACGCATTCGTTCTTCGCATCACGGGCAAATGGCTTGGTGGACAAGCATCACCGTATGAATTACGGGCTGTGGTTGCTTGGTCGTATGTTCTCTTTATTTGGTCGGTTCTCTTATTGATTCCTCAAATTGCATTATTCGGCTCAAGGGTATTGCTGGATGGCTTTCCAAAAGAGGATCAATCATTCTGGGTGGGTGTGTTTTATGCAATCGATTATCTGTTGCTTATTTGGTACGGGATCATTGTTTTACGAGCATTGTCTCAGGTACAACAGTTTTCGGTTTGGCGGGCAATATTAAACACACTATTATCCGTAATTTTCGTGTGGGTTGGAATGACATTTTTCATTATGTTGATTGCGACGATTGTGTTAATCAGTACTTAATTAATAAATTTTTGATGCTCAATCCGGTCAGTTTAAAAAGGGATTTTGTTTGCGAACGGGTTACTTATAATTTACTCCAATGTCATTGACTTAGCGTTCTTAAACTTATTTATTTTGTAATACTTGGACACAATCCCCTCTGTGTCTTTCGCAAGTTGGCGGAGAAAAGGCGGTGCTTTTTCAGACTGATTTTCTTGCGTCAATGGCATTGCCAATAATCCCTCTTGAACGTTGCAATTTTAATAACGAGTTAAATCTCAATTCTCACTTCCCGCCAGAACTTCCAACAACTTGGAAAAAAAAGTCTGAGGGTTAAATGGCTTACGGATATACCCTTCCACGCTTAACTGCATGGCGCTTTCCACTTTTTCCCGGTCCGAATCCGAGGTCAGCATAATGATAGGTATACCGCAGGTATCGGGATGCCCGCGCACAAATTGCGCTGCTTCCAAGCCGCTCATTTCCGGTAAATGAATATCCATAAGAATCAAATGCGGCTTTTCGCTTTGCGAAAGATCAATCGCCTCTTCACCGGAAACCGCACGAATCACAATTAAATTATGAGACTGCAGATAGTTTTCGATCATGCGGGCGGATATCTCTTCATCCTCTACCACCAAAACCTTAACCGGATGCGACGCGAAAAAATCTTCCGCATCGGTGTAGTTATCGAAAAATTTAAACGTTTCCGTTTCTTCATGGGTTTCCATAAAGCGCTCGCCCAACACATACACATTCAAAATCACGATGTGATAATATGATTTCAACAATTTATCCAGTAAATCGCCGATAATGGCGCCGGAAATGGAAGGCAGGTGATCGATTTCCGATAAATCAATCAGTAGGTGAAGATGCTCTTTGGCCGCTTGCTGAATCTTGTCGCGAAACTTCGCGACTTTATCCACTGTGGTTTCACCCTCAAACACGACCGCGTGATAGTTGGGTTCCATTTTATTGCTTCAATCATTATTTATTTGGTAGAAACCGGATTATTGCATAGACAATTATTGCATAGACAGCACGGTCTGTGCGATTGCCGCCCCAATCCGGTTATGGCCATCTGGGTTGTAATGACATTCATCCACAAAATACTTGTTAAACAGATGATCTTCTACATCTTTTTCCGGCACAGAGCCGACGATAGCCATCTTCGAATCAACCAAGGGAACTTGATATTTTTCCGCTGCTTCCCGCATTCGGTTTAAATAATAGCGTTCCAACCTCAATACCGATTCTCCAAACAGAGAGCCATTAATCCTATGATCGGCGTATGCTTCCGCGGCTTTATCGCTATCCCCAATCGACTCATACATCATCCCCAAATAATAATGGCTGATGGTGTGTGAATAATTTGGGATTTCATGCCCGGCTTCTTCTATCCGCTGAATGGCTTCTTCGGTTTTTCCTTCTTCATGCAACCGCATGGTATGATCAATAAACCCGTACGTCCCCGGGTCGCTGCGCATCGCCAAATAGATCAGTTGGATATTGTTCTCTCTGCAAATTTTCGCAACCCTGTCCAATTCCAGCGCGAACCGTTTCTCGGATACTCTCACCTTCACTTCATTCAACGGGGGCGGATTGTTAATAATTTGTTGCAATTTCTGTTTTCCCATCACATACAGCAATCCAAACATTGTGTGGCTAAGTTCCACAATGCTTTTCGCTTGCAGCAAACGCGCTGTCCCGGCAAAATTATCATCATCATCCGGCGGCCTGGTAATCAAATACCGCCGGTCATTATACCCCGGCGCGAAGACGACGATATCCGGTTTGTAATCCAACAGCGACTCCAACTTCGCGCGGCATTGTACGGCTGAGAACCCATGCGTCCCCGCATTTAAGACCTGCGAGTCTATCTTATTCTCACGCAGTTCCCGTTCAAGCACAGCCGAATAGGTTTCATCGTTCTCCACATCAAACCCATAGGTGCGTGAGTCGCCCAACGTGATGACGCGCAAATCAAATTCTTCAGATTTGGGCGTTTCCTCCGTTCCGCGAAACCCCTGCGCGTTGGTTTCGATCTTACGCGAAAACGCTTCGCCTTCATAATTGCGCTTCAACCGCCACAGAGTATCGGTATCCCATGTGAACGCGCGCAAATCCGAATCGCGCTTGATGCCGTACTGAAAGGCAAAAAACAGTTCGATCCCCACAACGATCAATAATAAAATAACATAATACAACCGGGTACGTTCTTTTTTGGTCTGCGGTAAAAACGGCATCTTTCTCCCCTGCATTTGTGAATGAAATGATTATTCAGTACGGCTATATCTTTATTCGAATTGGTTTAATACTTATTATCATATTCTAATCTGTTTTCACACCCCATACATACGGAGAGTTTGTCATGAGCAGGAAATTGGCTTTGGGAATCGATTACGGCACTGAATCCGGCAGAGCGTTATTGGTGGATGTTGCCACCGGCGAAGAAGTTGCAACGTATGTTCATCCCTATTCCAATGGCGTGATGGATGAGTCACTCCCCGATGGGACAACTCTCGGCCCCGATTGGGCGCTGCAAGATCCCAACGATTGGCTGGACGTGCTGAAAGTAACCGTGCCGGAAGTGCTCAAGCAAGCCGGAGCCTCTCCTGACGACATCATCGGCATCGGAGTGGATTTTACATCCTGCACGGTCTTGCCCGTGGATGAACAAGGCCGGCCGCTGTGCAATCAAGATACCCTTAAAAGCCGTCCCCACGCTTGGCCCAAATTGTGGAAACACCACGCCGCCCAGCCCGAAGCCGATCAAATCACCCTTGCCATCAAAGAAGCAGGCGACCCTATCTTAGAGCGCTATGGTGGCAAAATGTCTTCCGAGTGGATTTTTCCCAAAATCTGGCAGGTGCTTGATGAAGACGAAGACATCTATGATGCCGCCGCACGGTTTATTGAAGGCGGTGATTGGGTGGTCGAACAACTCTGCGGGCAGGAAGCGCGCAGTTCTTGCATGGCGGGTTATAAAGGCATGTGGGATAAAGAAGACGGTTTTCCCACTCAATCGCTGCTAGAAAAACTTCATCCGAAATTGGCCGGCATTGTAGGAACAAAACTCTCGTCTGATATTAAACCGCTCGGTGACAAAGCGGGTGAACTGACCCCGCAAGCCGCTGAAATGATGGGGTTGAAACCGGGCATTGCCGTTGGAGTCGCTATCATCGATGCCCACGCTGCCGTGCCGGGAAGCGCCGTCACCACTCCCGGACAAATGCTGATCGTGATGGGGACATCATCCTGCCACATGCTGCTTTCAGAAAAACGCATGAAAGTTGACGGCATGAGCGGCTGTGTTATGGATGGTATTCTTCCCGGCTATTATGGTTATGAAGCAGGCCAGCCTGCTACAGGAGATATCTTCGCGTGGTATGTGGATAATTGCGCGCCCCATTCCATCTACGAAGAAGCGCAAAAACAAAATAAAACGGTGCATCAAATCTTAGAGGAACGCGCCGGTAAACTCTCTCCCGGCCAAAGCGGATTGGTCGCGCTCGACTGGCTGAACGGCAACCGCTCAGTTCTTGTCGATTCCGAACTCTCCGGTTTAATTGTGGGCCTGACCCTTACCACCAAGCCGGAAGAAATCTATCTCGCCCTGATTGAGGCCACCGCCTTCGGCACACAGCGCATTATCCAAGCCTTTAACGAAAGCGGCATCCCCATCACTGAACTCTACGCCTGCGGAGGCCTTCCCCAGCGCAACAAACTGCTTATGCAGGTTTATTCCGATATCACCGGCCTGGAAATCCGCGTGGCGGCATCATCGCAGCCATCAGCATTAGGAGCCGCTATACTGGGAACAGTAGCTGCCGGAAAGTCCGGTGCAGGGTACGACTCCCCACAAGAAGCCGCCGCGGTCATGGCGCGCTTGCAAGACGAAATGTACAAACCCGATCCCCTACAGCATGAAGTCTATAAAAAGCTTTACGCCGAATACGTTCAACTCTACGACCACTTCGGTCAAGGAGGAAATGATGTAATGAAGCGTCTAAGGGAAATGAAACGAATGTAGGTTGGTTTTGAGGTCTACTTTGTTATAGCAATTCAAGGTTGGATAGACAGAGAATTGGTATTGCACTTGCCGTAGGGGCACATTGCAATGTGCCCCTACGAAACGTCTATGCGCATCTAAATTGCTCTAGCCTTTTATAACACGCTACGGTATTTTCTTTCAAAGTTTCTAATGAGTGATGTTCGACCGCGTATCTTCTTGCGTTTTGAGATAGTTGATTTCCATCAATTTTTCCTTCCAATACCGCTTCAATTTGGCTGACAAAATCTTCCGGCGTTTCTGCATAGAGTACGTTTTTACCGTTTTCTACATCCATCCCCTCTGCTCCCAGTTTTGTGGAGATGACCGGCATTCCGGCTGACATGGCTTCTAAGAGTTTGTTGCGGATACCGGCTGCCACCCGCAGCGGGCAAAGGTAGATGTCATCCGCATAGAGATGATCTTCCATGCGGGGGACATCGGTGAGAATACGGATACCGTTTTTGCTATCCAGTGTTTGGATGGAGGGGATTGGGCGGGTACCGATGATGAGGGTTTTAATATCAGGGAAGCGCTTGCGTATGAGTGGTAATAAATCCTGCATATAAAAATTGATGCTATCCACATTTGGGAAATAAAATAACGTTCCGGTAATGAT
>CAYVAZ010000097.1:0-15535 GCA_964449065.1 uncultured bacterium | reverse complement strand
AAAAAAATTTAGTAATGCATTTGCCAACGCTATGTTCCTTGTGAGTTGCTTCGGCTTCCAGCCGGTACGTCAATCCGTCTAACTTAAGGTGAATAGACTTGAAAAAATTTGTCTAAACAATGTTTGTTAGAAGGGCGAGGCTCCCGCCGGGTTGGAAGTGAGTCATGCCAGCTAGTACAAATTGTTCTTAACCGCTGCAATCAGCTGACGGCTTGATGTTGTTCGGGTTGGCAATACTGGACCGCTTCATCCAAGGTATGAAACATAGGGATGACTTTATCGATTCGGATAATTTTAAATGCCTGTTCGATTTGACCATTCACTCCGGCGCAGATAATTGTCCCGCCCAAATTTTTGAGATCGTTTTGGGCATTAATGATTAAACCGATGAAATAGGAATCTACCACTTGGCAGGCGCTCATATCGAAAATGATATGGTGAGAGTTAGTTAAAAACGCAACGGTTAATATTTGCCTGATTTTATCAATGAGCGATTCGATCAAATTCGGTTCGTCTATAACAACGATAAAACAATCATCCCGTTCTTCATGCCAGACTGCCATAATTAGACCCTCTTTCTTATCCCTATAAACCATTCATTCAAATAGGATTATAAACACTCGGATTAAAAGGAAAGCTTCTCTATATGAGAATAAAGAAAAAGTATAACAAAAGTTTACGTTTTTTTCAAGAGAAAAAATTCAATTTATTGCGTGAATCGTATTTTTCTATGAGGGTTTTTTTGGTGTTTCTGATTATTGAGCTAAAAAAATATATCACTTTTTTTTGTTGTTGAATGATCGTTTCATGTTCATATTATAACAAGTTGCAAAAAGAAAGTGAGGTATTCCTTATGATATTCTATAAGGATAGCCCCCAGTGGTTACCCCACAGCAAGACAGCCGCTGGGGACTGCCTCTGTAATAGTAAAGCAATTTGTAAATACCATTTTCACTGCAATTTGGTACATGATGTTTCTCATAAGGGCAGGCTTGTGAAGTGAAAGATGGAGTGACTCAAGACGGTTAAACTGGGGTTAAACTGGATGGTAAAGGGGCTCTATCTATTACAACGATTGAACAACATAACCTGGTAAACGCCTTGGGACAAATTTACCTTATCTTAAAATCCAAGTATTTAGATGGATCAACGGTTTTGCCGTTTTTGCGGATTTCAAAGTGCAAATGCGGACCGGTTGTCCGTCCAGTACTGCCTACGCTTCCAATAAACTGTCCGCGTGAAACACTGTCTCCCCGTCTGTAGTAGTAACGGGATAAATGTCCGTATACGGTTTCCAATCCATTCGCATGGCGGATAATGATATGTTTTCCCAACGCGCCTCTTCCATTCGCTTCCACAATTTTTCCGCCCATCGAAGCGAACACTTTATCGCCATAATTGCTTTTAAAATCTACACCGTGATGAAAACGGATATTCCCCCCTATCGGATGACGCCGGTATCCATAACCTGAATTTACGATGTTGGAATTCACCGGTGGACGCAGGGAGGTGTCAATGCTGCGGCGGGGGATTTTCTTGGGCGTGTTCGCGCCGGGTACTTTTATCCGTTTGCCGATTTGAAGTGAGCGGGGTTTTACATCCGGGTTGTAAGACAATAGAGATGAAACGGTCGTGCCATAGGCAGAGGCAATAACGGATAGTGTTTCTCCCTGTTCAACTTGATGTTCCGTGTATGTGTTGGAGTACTTACTCTTCGCAATATTCCGTACATCGTCACTTTCGCCCGTTGGGGTGTTCCAAAATTCAGAACTCGCATCGTTGTATGCCACCAGAAACGGCTCAACCGTTGTATACTCTACTTCTTCGATACGCTTTAATTCTTCCGGCACTTTTGCAATAAAAACATGTTCATTCGCTTCCGGATAGAAAGAATCACTTTGCTGAACATGAAACGGTTCAGTCAATTGAACCACATTCAATCCAGTCTGTGGGGTTGGATAAATCTGGAACCCTTGAATCAACAAGCAGGATAACACAATGCTACACGCACAGGCATAAGCGACTTTGGGTACTTGGTAACAGAAATGAGCGAATTTTTCCTGGATATAAACGAAAGCAAAATAGAAAAACGCGATTAGAGTTAGCATAAAACCCAGTCTCCCAAAAACCCCTTGGCGATATCTTCTTCGCCTTCCCAAAAGTTTTGACGGACATACAACATACTGCCAAAACTCGTTCAAACAATATATCACGAGTTCTTTTGCAGTCGGTGGTGCAAGCAATTTCCCGTTATTTTGACGCATCTTCACTTCGCAATCTTTGGAAAATTACCTCATCCACCTAGGGGCAACACCGTTCAATAAAATCAATTCACAGTATATAGAATTAGTCTTGGGTTAATGTACATACTTTCCCAAAACATGTCAATATATCATAGCCATTCCACTACCAAAAAACGGGATTTGCAGAATTCGTGCCGCTTATTGGCAGAATACACCTTTGCTGTCATATGCTTTCCCTAACACATCCCCTTAATTTTCGGTTTGTCTCAATGAAAATTAAATAGTATTATTCCTAATCATCAGAAAGCTTGGGCCGGTTTTCATGGAACAACAGATATCCGTTATGATTCAAATCACACCGGTTGTTGGCTGTTTGTATTTGAATAACTTCTGTTTTTAGCGTGTTAGCAAGTAAACTTCTTTCTTGATTGATAAAAATGCCGGAAAAAAGAACTTTTTTTTGCTGATTTTCAAGGTTTTAGATATACATAACACTATGATAAACCGTTACTCTAAATACTTTATTGTTTCATCGATAGTAGGGCTTATCCTTAATTTCGCCACCTTATCTTGGTCAAATGTTCAATTTAAAACTCCAAATACCTTACGTTCTTCTCATCCTCCAGAAAATATTCGTGTGTATCAGTTCTTAAAACAAACGTTGGATTCCAACAAATTGGTACGTCAAAGCAAACTTCTTCAATTTAAATCTGACTACAATCATTCGGATGTTTCAGCCGACATAACACTCGACGGATCGGTCGATAAAAACGACTTATTCTTTTATTCTTCCTCGTGGTCACAATCTCCCAACCGGATACCAGCTCTGGATGCTTTGCTCTGGCAGATGGAAGATGGGAATTGGTCAATGACTAGCAATGGAATAAAAGGAAGCGCGCTGCATGAAACCAGACTGGTTTCCCTCCAACCGGTACCCGGCCCGTATCAAGCAGAGATCACGATATCTCTGCAATATGGATTTAGCGCAGGATTTCTGTTATGGGCAGACAGCAGCGGCAAAACCGGTTTCGTCATTCGGTATGATTCCGCTTTGCATTCCCTAATCCTTTCCAGAGTCGGCCCCCACTTGGAAGAAGAACGACTGGATACCTTTCCTCTTTCCGGCTCAACTCCTTCCGCTATCCACTTACAAATCCAAGCCGGTGCAAATACGATCCGAGCCTTTCTGGCAGATGAGAATGACATTCCGGTACTGCAAGCCGCAAACATCACTCCGATGGGCAATCACATCGGGTGGTATCTCTTCGATGCCTCCGCCAATTTCCAACTCACTTCGCTGCGGCAAACCACGGTGAAAGAACCGCAATTGTTTGTACCGGAAGAAGGCGAATACCGCCGCATTTTCGATCAAAGTGTAGGCGAAGATCAGCCTTGGTACATCAACGATCATTGCTTTATTCAAAACACAGCCAACCAATGGCATTTATTTGGCACTTCAAATACCTCCACCCCGCTGATCCCCTTGGATGAAGACCAATTCGTCCACGCCACAGCCGGCCAATTCACGCAATCCCCATGGGATAAACACCCCTTTGCCCTGCGAACCGATACCTCCCTTGGAGAAAGCCAACTTTGGGCGCCCCATGTGATTCTCCATGAAGGGCTTTTTTACATGTTTTATTGCGCCGGAAGCCAGTTCAGCAGCCTGGAATACCGTATGCATCTCGCCACCTCTCCGGATTTATTTCAATGGACCCGGCATGACTCCAATCCTCTCTTTACCGACTTCTATGATGCCCGTGACCCCATGATTTTTCGTCATGACGGCCAGTACATCATGTATTACACCGCCAACAGCGACCGCCCGGTGGGCAACCATATCGTTGCGTATCGTACCAGCAATGATTTGATCAACTGGTCATCCAGAAAAACCGCGTTTACGCACGAAACAATAGGAACTTTCGGCGGTCCCACCGAATCCCCTTATGTGGTTCAGTATCAGGATCACTATTACCTGTTCATCGGACCGGAAAATTTAAATACCACGCCGGATGCGGATTACCGCCGCACCGCCATCTATCGCTCCTCCACCCCCTTTCACTGGAACCGGGGAGATCGTATCACCAGCGTTCGTTCCCACGCGGCGGAAGTGATCCAAGATAATGACGGAGCATGGTATGTAAGCCATTGCGGCTGGTTTTATGATGGGGTGTATCTTGCTCCGCTCTCTTGGAACCAGGAACCTTCGGTTCAATTGTTTGTAAACCTTGGGGAATCCAACGATTATGTGACAGATTCTTTTCTCCCAAGAGTCAGCGATTGGAGAAATACCGGCGGGTTGGATTTGGTCGCCGATTACGGTTCGTTTTTCGATCTTACTCTTCCCATCCGTGCCGGTTTTGAAGGAACGGTGCGATTGGAATTTGAAGAAGAAGGAGAGGTTTTGCTGCGGGTAAGAACAGAGGAAGGATATACAACACTCCTAAATGAAGAGAACGCGGGGCCGGGTACCCCCAGCCTTCGTTCCATTGATATAAATTCGAATCTACGAGTTGGCAATAATTTGATTTTACGATTTAGCGACAGCGACCCATCGGATGGATGGGGGGCAAATATTAATTGGATTCGCCTGATTTATTGAAAACAAAGAACTTCACACGTTCCATGTTGTCATTGCATCCATTTTATATTCTTTTACAATTACACCTAGTAAAATTTATGGTTTCATTATAATTGGTATGCTTTTAGCATTAGTATCCTTATAAGTTGATTGTTTTGAGATGTAACGGGAATATTTTTCCTGTTTTGATAAGAGTCGGTAATTATTTCAGGGTTCTGTGGCGGTGAATAGAGGTTTGGTATCAGCCAAACCCTACTTTCCAAGAATCCCGAATTCCATGCCGCGAAAAAGGGTACAGGGCGAAGACTCAACGGCACGCGAGAACCAATCTCCGATACGTGGTACCCTCAATCTATTTAAGGAGGAGGATCATGGACCCATATATTGATCCGCTCGATTTAGAACCAAGAATAAACGTGGATTCATTGCGAACGCGAATGAAAACGCAGTCTTCCTCTCCCCAGAAGGCGAATGAATCGTTTGAGTCCGTTATGAAGCAAACAGTCAAGCAAGAACCGACTCCGGTTTGGGTGCCCAAGCCGATTGGTGCCGAACCGAATGTAAATCAATCTGGCATAATCAAATTTTTTGGTAAACCGGAACCAAATCCGGTTGAAGAACCGGCTTCCAATGTACCGATTGTGGCTGCGAACGAAACGAAAGCGGTTGTTCCGCAGCCGATTGAGCACAACCGTCCCCGCAGTCTTCGTGAAATGCTTCAGCCGATCGAGCCAGACACCTCGGGTTCCAAACCACAAAATGCGGTTGAAACAAACGCGGTAGACTCCAAACAGGAACAAGAAACACCGGTAAACAATAATCCCAATGAAACCAACCCCGTAAAAACTAACTCATCACCGGGATATTCTGAACGGAGTGTGAATTATGTCATTCAGAGAGGGGATACCCTTTCTGGGATTGTGGCGAACCGGATGAAAGAATTGGGCATCGATTATTCCGTGGGGGATTTGTACGGTATGGTGCGCACAGTGGCCGAGCACAACAACATCCCCAACGCGGATCGAATTTTTGCGGGGAATCGCGTTGATCTTTCTCCCGTGCATGATCAAACATTGATGGTTGCCGCCGTAAGAAATTCATCGATGCAGAGTATGGCGGCAGGCGCCAATGTAGCAAATATTACTTCACCGTTTGGATATCGAAACCACCCTTTAACCAATGAGATTCGCCATCATAACGGAGTGGACATTCGTGCGGCGGAGGGGACACCTGTGCTGCCGGCAAAATCCGGTGTGGTGACATTTTCGGGTAAAGCCGCCGGGTATGGAAATATGATTGAAATTGATCATGGCGATGGAACGCAAACCCGTTATGCTCATCTTTCTGAGCGGTTGGTTTCAAACGGAGAGTATGTCACACGCAACAATCCGGTAGCGTTAAGCGGTTCAACCGGAAACGTGACCGGACCGCACTTGCATTTTGAATATCATCAAAACGGAGAGCCGGTTGATCCACAGGAACATATTGATTCGCAGATGTTGCTTGCTCCGCCTGCATGAGGAATAACCGGTGAGTTGCGGCCGATCTGGGATTCCATCATAACCACACGCTATTTCACGAAAGCACTTTAGGGTTAAATAACCAGAGAGCATCGGCTTCTAGCCGGTAAATGTGTGTGCATTCAGACCTCTACGCAAACTTGAATTGCTCTCACGGCGTAACCAAGTGAACAAACGCCGATACAGGTGTCATTTCTCCATCCATATAAACAGACTATATTTTCGTATCCATCCAATCATTGGTGCATGGACACTTGCAGGTATAATCCTACCGAAGAAAACGTACAGGTTAGCGGTTTGTCAACAATGAAAGGATGGTTGATAAATGGGTTCCCCTTTGTTAAGGGTGCTAGTAGTTTATCAAGGCTGATAGGATGGGTGATAACTTACCCACCCACATGAAATGAGTGGGATCAGTCATTCACAAGCGTTAGCGCAGTGTTATACCCCCTTGTATAAGGGGGTGAAGCCGTAGGCTCCGGGGGATTTTGCGTTGTTGAAAGCATGCTTCGATCCCCTCTTCCCCCCTTAATCAAGGGAGGCAACAAAGGCGAGGCTGCCATCCATTCATGTGTGACGCTGTACGAGGGGCAATGTTATTGACTTAAGGAATTAGCCTGAAAATGCAATGCCCTTTTCCCCCGGTAAAGATTAGAGGTTTGGGGGAGACACAGAGGGGGTTGCGACCACGTATTACAAAAACGAATAAGTTTAAGAACGCGAAGTCAATGGCATGGAAGCAGTAGGAGTTGTGAAGTACTCATACCGGTTTACTAGAACAATGAAGGGCGGGGCTCCCACCGCGGCACGAAACGCAGATAAACGTATTCGCAACGGAACATCAAAGACCGGATACAACGATATATGGCTAACGAAACACAATGTCTCGATGCATCAAAGGTAATTCTGGATTCCAGCCGGCGCCTGCAAGAGTTGGATTTCGGGCCGGAAATAATCCAGCCTCTTTTGGATGCCTGTGCCGTCATTGCCCTGCGCCAAACCCTCGGCCCCAACCGCCCGCCTCTCATCGGATTCATCGGCTGTACCGGCACGGGAAAATCCACTCTGTTCAACAGTCTTATCGGCAAAGCGCTCAGTTCCACCAGTTGGCACGCCCACAATACCAGCGGACCCGTACTGGCGGCGGATATTGCCTTTCAAAAAGCCATCGAAGCCGCCAACATCCTTCTGCTCCCGGCCTTTTCGCATCAGCGAAAAAAAGAAAACCAACCCGTCACCGGTTGTCCCAACGAACTGCACCTGTTCTATTTATCCGCCAACTTAAACGCCGTCTATATCGATCTGCCCGATATCAACACCACCAGAGCGCGCCACGATCAACAGATCAGCCTGCAAATCATGCCTTGGCTTGATACCGCCGTCTTCATCACCGATGACGAAACCGTTTACCACCGCGACTACCAAGAACCCGTACAACTTTCCGAAGAACTTCAACAAAACCGGGTGTGCGTGCTGGTTAACCGCGGCCGCGACCAAGTCGATCTCGATCACCGCGACCTGCAAAGCGTCCGCGAATTCTTCTCGGTGCACAAAATCACTATCCTGCCCAACTTGGACGGCAAACTGCAATACACCAACGAACCCGATTTCATCCAACTGCACAATCAACTCAAACAAACGCCCCCGCGAAAAAATCATACGCCGCTGCTCTGTAAAATCGCAGACGATTCCGCCGATTTGATGAAAAAAAACCAAAGCCGCTTTGAAAGTTTAGAGCAAACCGGCATACATGTGCAAAAAACCCTCGACACCTGCTTATCCAAGCCCGTCAAAATCCCCTTGGATACGATTCTGCAGGATGAAGTTCTGCATGTTCTTCATCATTTGGGATTGCGCCGTTTCGCTGTCAGCAACGTTTTGCATTTTCTACGCTCGATGGTCTCCACCGGCTCCATCAAACGCAGCTTTCAATTGGCATTCGGTAAGCAGCGCGGCACGTTGCTCGAAACCATGCTGCAGTTTGATGAAGATAAACTCGTGACCGAAGCCGCCAAACGCCTCTCTGACTTCGGCGAAGAGATCGACGGCGCCATCCGCCGCAGCCCCCATTCGGCGGCCCTGTTCAAAATCGCCCCCGAATTCCGCAACCTTTCAGCCCCCTTAATCAACATAGAAGATCAAGAGCAGCTGCAAGAATCACTCAAACAAGCCTTACGCGGTTTCGAAGACCAATGCAAATCGCTGCTTCAATCGGATACCATCAAAAGTTCGGTCAAAAACGACCCCCTGGTCGCGGTTTCCGTCGTCGTCACCCTCATTGCTGATATCATGACCATCCCCGGAACCGGCTCGTTCCTGTTGGTCCCCAGTGCCTTTTCGTTCCTGCCCCTGGGCAAGTTTGAAAAGGCCAAGAAGACATTCCAACAAACCGTTCGCGATATCATTCACACCCAAGTGCTGCAAGTAAAAGATGAGTTCAACAAACAAAAGTTCCACTTCACGCTTGATCCATCCGAACCCGTGTGGAAGGCCCTAACGACCTGTACCGCCTTTCAAGAGAAGACCAGCAAGGAGAAGACCAATGCAAATCGGCCTATTGCGTGAACACCTGGAGAACTGCAACAGCCGGCTGGCCGAAATCACCGGCATGGCGCCTGCGAATCTGCAATACCAGAGCGGCGAATCTTCTGTCGATGATCTCTTCCTCTACGGCATTATCGGCGGCAAGGATGTCGGCAAAACGACACTCATCAACCAACTGGCCGGTTCGCGTATCTCCATCGACACCAACATCTTGGATGAAGGCACCAAACAAGCCGTGGCCTATTGCCATCAAGATGATCTTAAGGCCCTCAAAACACGCCTGGGTGATTCCGAAAGCAGCCGCGTCCTATTCGCCCGGCATCAGCGGGAAGAACTCAAAAACGTCGTCCTGGTCGATTTCCCCGATTTCGACAGCCGCTTCACCGCCCATGTGGAAGAAGTTAAACGCCTCTCCAAATTCATGCAAGGTATGGTCTGGGTCACTACCCCCCGCAAATACGGCGATAACGAATTCATTAACCAGCTGATAACGGTCGCGCAAAGCCATGACTACTACTTTGTCGTACTCAATAAAGTCGATCAAATTTCTCAACAAGCACGGCCGGAAGAAATCCGCCATGAGGTCTATGGTTACCTCAAACAAGAATGTCTTAAAAACGATGCCCCCATCCCTGATGACAACCGCCTCTTCTTGATCTCGGCTCTGCAATCCAATCAATTCGAATTCTCAAAATTAAGAGACCGCTTGGTCCGCGTCCACTCACCGCAAGAAATCGCGCGCGCCAAGATCAAAAACATTCACTCCGAGTTCCAAAAGAACATCCAGCGCGTCCAAAGGCACTACCGCCTTACCGATAATATTCAAGCATTCGAGCGCATGATCGACCTCATCACCAAATCGGTGCGGGAAGCCTTCTCCGCCGAATACGCTCAAACCGTCCAATCCCGTATCATCTCGCTTGAATCCATGCAGCGCCGCATCAGCAATCAGTTCTTCGCGCAGCGTGTCAAACAACTTCCGCTCTTGTGGCTGATCTACTACCCACTCTCGGGCCTTATCACCGCTTTCAGCGGCTGGGTATCCTTCCAGCAAACCGCCGCCCAGCAAAGCGATTCCGTCAAAGACTTGCTCCGCTTCGGCAGCACCACCGCCTCCATGAAACTCACCCGCGTGGTCGATGACCTCCGCGCCGACCACCCCGAATGGGATCGACAATGGGATCAAATACCCACGGAAACAATCGATATAAATGGGCAATTCTCCCGCCTCCTGCAAGACTACGAAGACCGCATCACGTCCCATATGCTCAACAACCTCAAACCGCCCGGTATAGGAAAAAAATTGGCGATCTATGCTCCGCTGGTATGGTTTCCCTTTATTCAGCCCGTCTTGGTGCAACTGATGCAGTCCGATACCGAATGGTTCTCCATTTCCTTCCTTTGGCTGATTTTGGTCGTGCTCCTTTCCATGTTCAGCGCCGGTTCACTCTTGATCAGTCTCCTGTTTTTGGTCGTTTTCTATACGGTCTGGCTGGGAGTGCTTTATTCGTTATGCGTAAACCGCGTACAAAAAGAGGGGGCGGAAGAGTTTTCTTCCTTGTGGTATGATGAATTTATTCCTTGGATCTACAATACAATTTCACATCCCTTACACAGCGTCCGGCAGCAGTTGTTGGCACAAAAAGTGGAGTTGGAGCGCATTTTTAAGGAAATAGAGATCGAAATGCAATATTATTTTACTCTATAGGGACGTTCCCTATTCTTTTCACTAAAGATTAAATATCCTTTGCCGATAAGATTTAACGTAGATATCTTTTTGCTGTGAGGGCGAAAAAGGAGGAAAAAAATGGTCATAACCCCTGTCAGACCCATAGGCCCGGATTCGTTCCAACGGGCGGAGTCTGTTCAGCGTACCTCTCCTCCACGAAAAACTCAGGAGACACAGGACGTTTCCAAGTTCATCTCGTCCACGGAAATCAACCTTAAAAACAAGGATGTCGTCGCTCTCACACCTGGTTTGGATGGAAACTTGGAATCGGCTCGAAACGCAGTCTCGGCGGTTTTTGAACGTGTTCGCGAACAACTCTCGAACACCCTCGGACTTCGTGGAGTGCAGAATGACGATGCTGAACAACTGCTTCCGCCGGAAGATGCGACCGGGCAGGAAATACTGGAGTTCTTTCGTCCGGCACAGACTGCGAATCGGATTGTAGGCTTCTCGACAAGCTTCTTCGAGCCGTTTCTGCAAAACCGTGGTGAAGAAGCCAATCAGGAGAATCTCTCCGAATTCTCTGCGCTAATAACGGACGCGATCAAAAAAGGATTTGCCGAAGCCAAACAAGAACTGGGCAACCCCGACACAGAAAGCGAAATCGGTAAAAACATCGAACGAACCTTTCAACTGGTTCTGAAAGGCATTGAAGAGTTTCAACAATCCTTCTTCGAACGAAGCCCGATCGCCCGTTCGGCTGAAGAAACGGAAGTCCTCGTGAAAGAAATCGTGGAAGAAGTGAATGAAACCGCGCCCGAACTGACACCGCCGCCGGTGGATTCAGAGGTGCTGGAGGAAGCGTTCGCCGAGCGTGAACTCATCAATCTCGAACCGCTAACCAATCCGGACGCGGAAGACCTGGTTGAAAAAGAAGTTGAAGAAGGAGTTGAAGAAACAAGAACCGGGTAGAACTTTCAACAACCATCCAACAACAAAACCAAACCAAAAAAGCGGGGCCGGCAAGCTCCGCTTTTTTACGTTCTTTATCAACCGGATAATTTCAAACGCGATTCTCCAGCGCCCCCAAAATGCTGAAATTGTTTTCGGTCACAACCACAACGCCCCCACAAAGCCCTTGCCGTTGTAATGAATTCCCTTCAATTTTAGACAGTGCGGTTATCGCTGCGTTAACCCAGCGAATGGAAGACGTTTGATTAAAAAACAGTGATTGGAGATTAGGGATTAGAGTTTCGCATAATGATTACACCAGTTTAGATGATCTTATGCAATTCACCATATTGGTGAAGACATTCAACGCCTTCTCAATTTATCATTATATATATACAGCGCTATATTAACAGCATTTCTCAATTCACTGCTTTTTTTAGGATAAAAAAACGGCTGTGCCTGTTCTTCCGTATCTTGACACAACGTGTTTAAATTCACCCGATTTTCTTGTATGGTAGGAGACGGCATCGATCTCGTTACAAAGGAGTTTTTATGAAAAACGTACTCGCTCTTACCCGTTTCAATACATATCTTTTTTTAGTTGCGGCCGGCGTGAATCTGTGTTGGAATGGTTTGCCATGCGGTCACGCCCAAGATTTGCCCGATCATCTTCCCGAAATTCGCTATCATCTGACCGCGCGTCCCTGGCAGCCCTCCGGTGTTCAACCCAATGATATACTGCAAACCATCGAAGGCATTTGCCGGGTTGCGAAGCAGTTTCAGGATGAACAAGGCGCCATCATCGATCCCTACCTCAAGCGTGAACATCAATATTCCACGCCCTATTATGCTCATGCCGTTGGCACCTTAATCCACGCGGGCCGGGCAATGGACCTGCTCGATTCCGGCATCGCCGCGATGGAGCACTCCACCGAATGCTTGGCTGGCGGCAGTGAAAGCATCCCCGATCAACACGGCGAGTTTTTCATCGCCCCGCTGACCGAAGCGCTGGGCCTCTACCGGGATCATGTCAATTCACCGACTCATTCGCGTTGGTATGAGCGCATGAAAACTCCGGTTTCGGAAATTATGCGCGATATGCACGGCCGCCTCAACAATTGGCGTACCTACGCCATGAAAGGCGAGTGGATACGTGCCCAGCACGGTTTGGTCAACCGTGATGATGCGGTGGCGTTTATTGAACACGCGTGGAACAGCCTGACCCAAAAGGAACGAATCGGCCTTGATAAATGGAACAACTATCAAGACTGGAGCAGCGACCCGCAATCTCACGCCGTGGAAGCGGTCGGCCGGGGCAACCTCATCGCCATGTTGGCGGCTGGCTATGACGGTCCCTCAGCGAATGAGATGTGGGACTCTGTCCGGCGCGGAACACAAACCACATTGCTGCTGCAATCCCCCGATGGGCAATGCCCTCCCAATGGCCGCACCGACAACCACATCTTCAACGACGTACTCTACCATCTCATATTTGAAGCGATGGCGCAGGACGCCTTAAAACGGGATGCGAATCACCTGGCCTCGCAATACCGTCACGCGGCCATGACGGCCTTTCAAAGCATTCATCGTTGGAAACGCACAGAATATCCCTGGGTCGGCTCATTCTTCATCACCAAAAACCACTTTGATCCCGAACTGCGTGTCGGTCATCAACCCGCCAGCCAATGGGGGAACTACAATGGCGCTGTCATGCTGCATTTGGCGGAAGCCTATCACGCCCGCCAACGCAATATTACAGAGGCTCCCTCGCCCACCGAAATCGGCGGCTATGCCATTCGTACGGATAGACGCTTCGGTTCATTTGCCGCCAACGCGGGCGGTATGCAAGTCTTCGCGAACCTGCGCGGGGCTTCGGTAACCAAGTATAACATGTCTTGGACACCTTTGGGTGTTGTACGCTTCAGCCGTATCGATTGGGACAGCCGTCTAGGTCCCTCGGATGGAGAACATGATCCGGAAGCGGGCGAATTGCTCTCGTTCAGCCGCGGTTCGGGTGAAAGTGGTCATACCTTTCGGCACTTCAGCGGTATCACGTTTGCGCCGACTTGGATTGAAAACGGCAACTGGATTCGCATGGCCGATGTGCACGAACATTACCGCGGTGAAGCAACAGTCGAAATGGCTCATCCGCTGTTAACCAAGTTTCACATCAATTATCATTACGTCACCGGACGCGGCGGTCCCTACATCCGCCATGAGTTTGTGATTACACCGGATGGCGTACTGACGAACATGATCCCCCTTCAGCCGGGTGAGTATGGGGTCACGGTTCCGCTGTTGGAAAACGACGGCAGGCCGCTGCAAATCTCCGTTCATCACGGCATCGCCTCCACCAAATATGAAGAAGCCGGTGATGAGCAGAACTTCATCGTCTTGAATGAAGAAGCCATGTTAGAAGTGGAAGGCGAATCTCTTCGCGGCACCTACGGATGGCTGAAACCGGTCCGCGTTCGCTCCAAAGATGAACCCACATCGATTTTTGTTTATCCCCGCAACGAAGGCGACCCATCGGCTCTAGAATTGAAAAACAATATTCGGGTGGAAGGCTCAACCATCTCCGCGCCGTTTTTTGCTGTTCGGGATACCGTTTATGTCGGACGAACATCCGCGGGAGGCGTCGCCGGCGCAATCGATCTCGATGGCGATGGCGATGAGGAGGTAACCTTTGATCAAACCTGTGGGTTTATTCTGCAATTGGAGAACGGAAACGTAACGGCGGCAGAAGCGGATCGGCAAGTGCAAATGCAATACCGCAATACCCAGATCACGCTTCAGCCCTATACGCCGGTCGATTTGGAACAATAACCGGCACACAGCGCCGTAGACTTGTTTGTGGAACGTTGTTTTCACAAAGGTAACAGACAGTTCCCGCGGAGTTCCCACACCGTTTATCATTCTCCGCGGGATTGTTTTTGCCTATCCACGAATTTTATGATAGGTTTAATGTATGAAACCGCGCTTACCATATAGACAACTGTTCCTACTGGGATTGACTCTGCTTTGGGCCTGGCCACCAGAGAATCTTGCAGCACAAATCATTAACCAGCCTAAATACGTCCCCGATGAAAACTTGCGCAGAGAGTTGGCAAACAGTCTTGGCAAAGATCCAAGCGCCCCCATCACGTTGCAAGAAGCAAAACACTTTACCGGCGAACTCAAGGCAATCCATTTTAAATACATGAAAGGGCTTGAACTTTTTCCCAACATTACATCGCTGGTCATCGGCAACCGCTTCATTACCGAACTGGATCTTTCCGGGTTTCAGCGTCTTAGCAAAGTCAAAATTTTATGCGCGAGTTTACAATCAATTAATATTGAACAAAATCACCGGTTGGTTTCATTTGAGATGATTCTAAGTTCCCACAATCCGGGAAATAAATTGGCATGGACATTCGAGTTTACCAACAATCCCCGTTTGCAACTCATCAATCTTCACAACATGGCATTGCAGTCGGTTGATGTGTCCGCCTGTCCCGAATTAAACACCTTAAGTTGCTGCAACGCGAAAAAGAGCGGACGGGAGATTGGCCTCACCGAACTGGATCTATCAAACAATGGCAAACTTGTTTCGCTGCAAGTGTGGGGCAATCAATTGAAACGGTTGGATGTATCCCATAACCCAAAATTGGCCTATCTGGATTGCCTGTATAACCCTCTGGAAGAAGTCGCCCTATCCAACAGCCGCTCTCTCATCGACTTGAAAGTCGACGATGGTTTTTTAACCCCGGCGCGTCTCCGCTACATCAAAAATAAAGGGGTCATGAACATCCTCACTCCTTCCAAACAATACCGTTTTTCACGATAACAAAATAGCCGTTTCCAATTAACCCACTCGATTGTCCAATGTTTACGTTTTATGCTGCTGTTGTGAGTGGTAATCATATATCACTAGCAATTCAGACTGTCCGTTTCAATTGGGTGGGGTGCATCGGCTTCCGGCCTGCAAAAGCCTTTGTCTCCCCCAAAGCATTTGGGGGAGATGTCCGACGTAAGGAGGACAGAGGGG
>CAYVAZ010000096.1:0-15870 GCA_964449065.1 uncultured bacterium | reverse complement strand
TATACCGCTTCAATGAAATAATATGCGGTGTGCGGTACCGGCTGGAAGCCGAATCCCCCCTTTTATGGAGGAATCACACAGAATTTATTTGAATCCGTATTATTTTGGAGGGCAATAGGGGCAGCGTATGCCGGGGATATATTCCGGTTTGCGGCGGTCTTTGGTGTAGAGGGAATGTCCACAGGCGGGGCAGTTAGAAGTCTCGTTGGATTTTTCCAGGTTGTGTTCTAATGAGACTCGCTGGTCGAATACATAGCATGTCCCTTCCCATTCGCTTTTGTCATCCGGTATTTCTTCCAGGTACTTTAAGATGCCGCCTTTGAGGTGGTAGACCTGTTCAAATCCTTTTTCCAGCAAATAAGAAGAGGCTTTTTCACAGCGGATTCCGCCGGTGCAGTACATGGCTACTTTTTTATGTTTGGCGGGGTCGAGGTTTTCTTGTACATATTGTGGGAATTCGCGGAAGTTTTTGATTTTGGGATCGACGGCGCCTTTAAAGGTACCTAAGTGGGTTTCGTAATCGTTGCGGGTATCTAAGAGCAAAACATCCGGATCGTGGATTAAGTCATTCCATTCTTCGGGAGGGACATAGGTTCCGACTGTTTGTATGGGATCAACGGGATATCCCAGCGAGATGACTTCTTTTTTTTGCTTGACTTTGGCGCGGTCAAAGGGCTGGCGGTCCCAGCAGCTTTCTTTGAATTCTAAATCGGCAAAGCGTTCATCGGCGCGGAAATAGGCAATGATGCGGTCGATGGATTCGCGGCTGCCGGATATAGTGCCGTTGATACCTTCGGGCGTAACCAGGACCGTGCCTTTGATGTCATGCTGAATCATTTCCTGCTTCAAGCGGGGCTGATACTTGGCGCAATCCGGGAAAGGAACGAATTTATAGAAGGCTATGACGACAAATTGATTGTTTGGCATTTTAACGTAGATTCGATAAAATTGGAGTTCAATAACCGAATAGTATACAGGATTGTTTGAAAATTCACACACCGGTAAACCGGTTAGGTGCATGTCATCTCTCAATAAAAGAGATTGTTCCAGAGAAGCAATGGGATTGAAGCGCACTGACAGTATATCGATCCCCCCCTAGCCCCCTTAATCAAAGGGGGGGCAACAAAGGCGAGGCTACTATCAATTCATTTGTGACGCTGTTTTAGCCCACCGACTCTCAATGCGCAGCCCTGGGAGGGCGAGGCTCCCGCCGAGCCGGAAGGACGCTTTTCTTCCCCGATAATCCGAAATAAATTTACACCACAATCTTATCCACTACTTTGCCAAACACATCGGTCAACCGGTAATCCCTGCCCTGAAACCGGTACGTCAAACGCGTGTGATCCAATCCCAGCAAATGCAATATCGTCGCATGAAGATCATGCACATGAATTGGGTCTTCTATTACCTTGTACCCCAAATCATCCGTCTTTCCGATGGTATATCCCGCTTTCACGCCGCCGCCCGCCATCCACATACTAAACGAATGCGGGTGGTGGTCTCTTCCCAAAAATGTAGAGCGGTTTCGTTCTTCATTCATCGGGGTCCGGCCGAATTCACCGCCCCAAATCACCAGCGTGTCATCCAACATTCCCCGCTGTTTCAAGTCTTTTACCAACGCGGCCGATGCCTGATCACATTGGCGGCAGCGGTGCGGCAAACTGTGCATCAAATCATCGCCTTTGCCGGTACCGTGCGAATCCCAACCCCAATGATACAGTTGCACAAAACGTGTCCCCCGTTCCAGCAGCCTTCTCGCCAGCAAACAGTTATTGGCGAATGAGGCTTTTCCCGGCTCAACCCCATACATCTCTCGGATAGATTCCGGCTCATCCGCTATATCCATCAACTCTGGAACGCTTTGCTGCATGTTATAAGCCATCTCATACTGCGAAATGCGGGTCGTAATTTCCGGATCACCCGTCTTCGCAAAAAAGTGCCGGTTGAGTTTATTAATCGCGTCAATCGACATTCTACGCGTTGAATCGGAAACCCCTTTTGGATTCGACACAAACAACACCGGATCGCCTTCCGACCGGAATTCCACACCTTGATATACGGATGGAAGAAAACCGCTGCTCCAGCATGATTTTCCACCATCCGGCGCCCGTTCCGAAGTCAGCACCACAAATCCCGGCAGGTTTTTACTTTCCGATCCCAGTCCATAAGTCAACCAAGATCCCATGCTCGGACGCCCCGGCTGTGGAAATCCCGTCTGCATAAACAACTGCGCCGGGGCATGGTTAAACTGATCCGTATACATTGATTTTATAATCGTGATATCATCCGCAATATCAGCCAAATGCGGCAGCAAAGTTGATATCTCTTGCCCGGATTTGCCATGCTTATGAAATTCGTACTGCGGCCCCAATAACTTCGGCACACCGCGGATAAACGCGAACTGCTCACCCTTAAATAATTCTTCCGGGCACTCTTCGCCATCATGCTTTTGCAGGATGGGTTTGTGATCAAACAACTCCAGCTGCGATGGCGCACCCGCCATATGCAGATACACCACCCGCTTGGCTTTCGGCGCGTAATGCGGAGAACGGACCGCCATCGGATTCTCTGCCGGGCTGTCCGCCCACAAATTTTCATTCAACAAAGAAGCCAGTCCAATCGCGCCCACACCGATACCGCAATTTTGAAAAAAGTGCCGACGCGTAACCGCTTTTAACAGTTCCTCTTTCGGATTCATAATCTACCTCTTTGGTTTCATCTCTTATCATTTATCTCTTGGTAATCGTTTCATCTAAGTTCAGCAGCACATTCGATGCCATAACCAATGCCGCGTGCTCACTCGTTTCGATTTCTTTTTTCTTGCCCCCCGCCCACAATACTTCTCCGGCTTCATTGGGATGTTCTTCAAAATAATCCAATTGCTTATCAAAATAGGATTTCAGTGAGTTCAGTTCATCTTCATTCGGATACCGGCCGGTACAAACACGGAACCCATACGCCAACCGCTTCTCAACCGAGCCTTGCGTTTCTGCCAACATCCGGTCCGCCAACCCCTGCGCCATCACAAAGAAAGCGGGATCGTTCAGCAAATTCAAAGCTTGCAATGGTGTGTTGGTTCGGATCCTCCGCGTACACCGCTGCTCCCGGCTGGGGGCATCAAAATTGATGTAGGTTGGATACGTGGCCGAGCGCTGCCAATGTGTATACAATCCACGCCGGAACTGATCTCCATCTTCGCTCTCAACCCACTTCGCGTTGCTGTAAGGCATTTGCCAAATCCCTTCCGGCTGATACGGGAAAACACTCGGTCCGCCCAACTTCGGATTCAACAATCCGCTGATCTTTAAACCATTGTCGCGGATAAACTCGGCCCGCAGCCGGAACGCGGGGCCTCTTGCCAGATACCGGTTTTTTGGATCGGCCTCTAACTTTTCCGGGGTAATCGCCGAATCCTGTTTATAGGTTGATGAAGTCACAATCAGATAAAGCAGTGATTTCAAACTCCAATGATTCTCCATAAACCGGTACGCCAGCCAATCCAACAATTCCTGATTCGAAGGCTTCGGACTGCGCGTACCGAAATCTTCCGTCGTTTCCACGATTCCATAACCGAAAATCTGTTCCCACACCCGGTTCACATATACCCGCGCGGTTAATGGATTCTCTTCATCCACCAGCCACCGCGCAAAATTCAACCGGTCATTCCATTGGGATTCATCACCATTTCGAAAAATTGCGGGAATATTCGGTTCCACCGGCTCTCCCGGATTTAAATAACTTCCTTTTTTAAAAATATGCGTTTGCCGCGGCTCTTCCCGTTCCTCCATCACCAACACGGTTGGCAAAGTCTTAGGCAGCTTCATTTTCAATTGAGCAATCTCTTTTCGTACATCATCCAACAACGGAGACACAGACCGGTAATACGCACTCAGTTTTTCACTCTCTTCTTTCGTGCGGTGATCTGGTTTTGCCTTCAATATTGCATACACATCATCCGGTATCGGATTCGCTTGCGGATTTTCATCTGACGTTACCGCGACACGGAACTTACCGATATTCTCTCCCGCGCCACGCAATGTTTTTATCGTCAATACAAATTTCATATCGTCACGCAGCAAATCCAAATTCGGCGTTTGATAAACCGCTTCAAAGTTTCGTTGATTTTCCCGTCCATTTCCCCAACCGGCATTCTCATTGTCATCCAGAGTGGAACCAATAGCATTGCCGCCCCAATCCGCACTGGGATTAATGAGCCGTATTTCCCGCGGCGTTTCCTTATCGATATACGCATCCAACTGCACATCCGTCAGCGTAAACCGTCCTTGATGCCGCCGGCCCGGCCCGCCGTCTTTCACCGATTCATCCTGCAAAATCTCCAACCGAATACCCGTAACGGGCACGGCTCCAAAATCCAACACTACCCGGTACTCATCTTTAATGGGATTCTCGCCCACAGCCAAAACCGAACGGTCTGGAGTGATTTTAAATTTCGTTCCGTGTTCCGATGTGATTTGCAGTGGTTCAATCACTCTCCAGTCCAATTCGTTTTCAAGAATATCTTGTTCCCACTCCGCTTGCGCTTCAGTCAACTCCGGCGTTTGCACATTCAGTTTCGCCTTCAGCATATCAATCCGAGGTGTAAGCCTGTCGATGATCTTCTGTTGCTCCTCATTCGGTACATGCACCAAAGGCCCGTTGCTGCGGGCTTCAAACGGTTCAACCTGCTTAATCTCTTTTTTGGTATTGTTGAAGAAAGCAAACATTTGAAAATAATCTTTTTGGCTAAACGGATCAAATTTATGATCATGGCACTGCGCGCAGGCCATCGTGCTTCCCAGCCACACTTCCGAGGTGGTATTCACCCGGTCCATAACCGCGGCTACACGGTATTCTTCCTGATTTACCCCACCTTCCAAATTCAGCATGGTATTGCGGTTATATCCGGTCGCCACTTTCTGTTTGAGGGTTGAACCAGGCAAAAGATCGCCCGCAATCTGTTCGATGGTAAATTGATCGTGCGGCATATCGCTGTTGAACGCGTCAATCACATAATCACGGTACGGCCACATCTCGCGCTGCCCGTCTTTCTCAAACCCGTTCGAATCCGCATAGCGCGCCAAATCCAGCCAATGCGCCGCCCACCGTTCTCCAAAGTGAGGCGATGTCAAATACCGTTCCACAAGTTTTTTATACGCGTCCGGGCTGTCATCCTGCAAAAACAAATCCACCTCCACCGGGTCTGGGGGCAAACCGGTCAAATCCAAACTCAACCGCCGAATCAATGTTTCCCGCTTTGCTTCTTTAGAAGGCTTCAAATTTAGTTCATTCAATTTTTCCAACACAAACCGATCGATCGGATTGTTGGCCCATGCTTTCCTATCTACACTTGGAACGTCCGGTTTTACCACATTTTGATACGCCCAATGCTTCGTCAAATCCTTCTTGATCCGCTTCCCGCTTTTCCACGGGGCACCGGCTTGAATCCACGCTTCGATCGTGGCAATATCTTTTTCGGGAATTTGATCCATTCCAAAGGGCATGGTGGGTTCCACTTCATGCTTAACCATCTTTAAAAGCAAACTGTTTTCGGGGTTCTCTCTTACAATAACTCCTCCGCTCAAGCCGCCCTGAAAAAACGTTTCCGCCGTGGACATATCCAAACCGCCCTGCGGCAATTCCGCGTTATGGCAATGGATACAATGCGTCTCAAAAACCGCTTGCACCTTTTGATGCAAATCCGAATCCGGTTGAGACACCGTCGCGTTTGCGGCAAAAACCAAGCCGCCACCAACGAGCACAATCGATAGGAGCATACTTCTCATAGAGCAACCTCAATCACGTCACAATGTTTGTTCATTGAGAATAAATTACCATGTTTGCCTTTCAAACAAAATGGGAGTATTATTAAAACATCCTGAGCAGAAAACATGAAAAGAACACATCATGTTCTCATCCAAAAAATACTATGGTGAATTGCCGAAGATGATTGTAAAATAAATTGGCTTAGGATCGTGAATAACAAATGGTAGATTACAAGAACGAACCAGCTGATTTTGACAACACCTGGAAAGAAATCTTAGACCTGTTTCTTCCGGAATTTATCCAATTGTTTCTACCGGATGTCTATACAGATATCGATTGGAGCAAAAATTACGAATCACACGAGCAGGAACTTCGGGAAATTGTCCAAGGAGAAAAACCCGGAAAACGCTTTGTCGACAAACTCATTAAAGTATTCCGAAAAAGCGGGATTGCAACCTGGGTGTATATCCATATCGAAATTCAATCCCAGTATGATATAACGTTACCGGAACGCTTGTATCATTATTACTGCAAATTGGTATCCAAGCAAAAATCACCGCTGATGACCTTTGCGGTATTGGGAGACGACAATCCCAATTGGAGGCCGGAAAAATATCAAAGCAGCGTTTGGGGATGCGAATCGGTTTTTAAATTTCCAACCGTAAAACTATTGGATTTTCAAGACCGAATCGAAGAATTAAAACAAAGCCGGAATCCCTTTTCATTTTTCGTAATCGCGCACCTCAGAACTTTGCAATCAAAACGCGATTCACAACTTCGGTTTCAGTATAAAGAAACCATCACCAAAGAAATGCTCGAACAAGGTATGGCAGAAAAGGATGCAGTAAATCTCTTTCGGTTTATTGATGCCATGATGAGACTGCCCAAAGAATTAGAAGAAACGTATCTTCACAATATTCAAAGATACCAGGAGGAAAAGAAAATGCCGTTCATCGCTCCCTTTGAAGAAATCGCCATGGAAAAAGGTAAAGAAGTAGGTAGACAGGAAGGTAGACAGGAAGGTAGACAGGAAGGTAGACAGGAAGGTAGACAGGAAGGCAGACAGGAAGGTAGTCTTGCGGAAGCAAAATCCTCTCTGCTGGATAATATATCTGTCATGTATGGAGAAATTCCTACTTCTGTATTAAACGGAATTGAAGAAATTAAAGACATTGAAAGAATCAGAAAACTTCGGGTGCAAGCGTTAAAAGTTAAATCGATAGATGAATTCCAACAAATACTGAATGAATCCGGCAATTAAACCAGAAAATGATGCGGTCAATCTCTTTCGGTTTATAGATGGGATGATGAGACTGCCCAAAGAATTAGAAGAAACGTATCTTCACAATATTCAAAGATACCAGGAGGAAAAGAAAATGCCGTTCATCGCTCCCTTTGAAGAAATCGCCATGGAAAAAGGTAAAGAAGTAGGTAGACAGGAAGGTAGACAGGAAGGTAGACAAGAAGGTAGACAGGAAGGTAGTCTTGCGGAAGCAAAATCCTCTCTGCTGGATAATATATCTGTCATGTATGGAGAAATTCCTACTTCTGTATTAAACGGAATTGAAGAAATTAAAGACATTGAAAGAATCAGAAAACTTCGGGTGCAAGCGTTAAAAGTTAAATCGATAGATGACTTCCAAAAAATATTGCATGAATCCAGCAACTAAACTGGCAAATAAATTTGTGCTATCGTTACAAAATTAAATCGGCAAAACCAATTGCCGTATGCTGAAAACAAGGGGAAAGTCAATGAAACAAACGTTATCTTCAATCTTCATATTGCTTATCACCATTGCCGCAATCTCGTCGCCGGGTTTAACGCAAGAGGACGAAAAACTCCCCGGCGCGACCATTAACGGCACCGCCGAAGGCTTCGTCGAACTCGGCAAAGACGATTTCGTAAACGTAAACTGTTACGACGACACCTGGACATGGAAAGACGACGGCCTGCTTCATTGTACCGGCAAACCCGTCGGGGTGATGCGAACCAAAAAAGTCTACACGAACTTCGAATTGGTCGTGCAGTGGAAGCACCTGAAGTCCGCGGGCAATTCCGGCGTATTCGTTTGGTCTCCCATAGAAGCGTTAACAGGCATGGAACCCAATTCCCTGCCCAATTCCGGAATCGAAGTGCAAATCCTCGACCACGGCTATACAGAACAATACGAAAAAGATGGGAGAGTGGGCGATTGGTTTTCAACCAATGGAGATGTGTTTCCTGTCGGTAAAGCCAAATTAAATCCGTTTCCACCGCTCTCGCCTAACGGCAAACGCAGTTTCCCCAGCAAAAATCTCAGCAATGGATTCGGCAACTGGAATCATTACTATGTCCGCTGCATCAATGGTGAAGTGCGTTTGTGGGTAAACGGCGAAGAAGTATCCGGCGGCAATAACGCCGAACCGCGCACCGGCCATCTCTGCCTGGAATCCGAAGGCTCGCCCATCGTCTTCAAAAACATCCGTATCCGCGAACTCCCTTAATTTCTTTGAAGGTCTTCGGGTGGGCAACAAACCACTTTCTCCCCCAAGCTGGATGTCCGGCCCAAGGGGGACAGATGAGGTGAAATGTGATGAACGCTTTTGTTTCTCATAAACATTCCAATTGTTCAATCATCTTCCGCCACTCCTCCAACGAAATCCTCCCATGCGGGACTTGTGTACGGTACCATTTATATTTCATGGCATTCCACTTCGATTGATTCTTTCCTTGGGTTGAAAACGGTATCAATTCTGTTAATTTTTGGTGCAGTTCCTCTTTTTCTTTCAAGTACACTTCATTTACTTTTACATCCGAATGATACCGCCCCCATCCAATCGAACCGCACAATCCAGCCCGCCCAAAATTAGGCGACTGCAATACATCTTCGTTAAAACAGCGAACCGGCCCATCTAAATTGTGCAAAACATCATGCATTGCAATAATCGCCCCATCTGACAAAAAAGGGGTAAACAATGCAACATCCCGCTTTACCCCCTCATACGTATGATCTCCGTCAATCCACAAAAAACGAATGCTCCCTTGAAACGTCTTTACCATCTCATAAGAATACATCTGAAAAAACTCTACCCGCTCACGGATGTGGAATTGTTCTAAGTTTTTAAAGAAATCATGCTGAAATTCCACTTCATCCACATCGCCTTTCAAATAATGATCTGCCAGCGACTCTGTTGTCAACGGATCAACCGCTACGATCCGGTCATCCCCTGCCAACTTAGATGCTTCCGCTATTAGATAAGTGGATTTTCCTTTGTAACTGCCGATTTCTAACACACAGCCTTTTGCTGTCGGAACCGCCGCATTAATCGCCAAAAATTCCATTTCTTTGTACGAAAGATGGCCTTCAATTTGATCCGCAGTTTGGATGATGGATTGAATTTGTTCCTGCATAAAGTTGATTTCTATACTGCCTGTGAAAGTTCATAAATTCTATGGATTCAAGCAGGCAATCTACCTTACGTAAAGCCGAGTGTGTAAAAACATACAGTTGACAGAGATTTTCAATTCGTTATGGTATATTGGATATTATGAATTGTTTCCCGAAGTGTAAAACACTCTCATCTTTGTTGATTTTTTGGAGCATGTTGTGTTTGCCGCTCCTGGTTAGTCTGGAATCAAACTCCGCTGATTCTCCACAGAACTCTACCTCTACTCCGAAATTTGACACCGGCTTGGCATTAACATCCGATTCCGGTTATATACGGCTTGCTTGGTCGCATCCGGATTACAAATCCATTCCAGAACACATTCAATTTGAACTCCAACAATCCGAAACAAAAGAGTTTTCCGACCCACTTTTAAAATACAAAGGACCGGATACCGCCAGCTACATTTCCGGCCTGCCTAATGGAACGTATTACTACCGCATTCGTACTTCCAATACCGAGACCGGAAACACCAGCGCTTGGTCAGAAACAATTACGCTCAAAGTCCAACACCATTCAATCCAACTCGCAATCACACTCATGGTTGTAGGCGCATTGGTATTTATCGCGACCGTTAGCGTTATCATTCACGGCACAATGACGATGAAAGCCAACTCACAACCATCCCAATCATAATCCCTTTATAAGGAGCCTATCTTGCCTCATCAATCCGAGATACTCAATACAACGACTGGATGGATTCTGGTCGCCCTGCTAGGGGTGATCTGGATCGCTCTCGGTGTCTATTGGGGCAAAAAAGCCAAAAGCATGGAAGGTTTCATGCTCGCCGGGCGCAATGTAGGTCTGGCGCTTGGAACCGCCACCGCCATGGCCACATGGATCACCTCCAACACCACCATGCTCGCCCCCCAGTTCGCCCTAGAACTCGGTATATGGGGGATGGTCGCCTACTCGACCGCCTCATTCGGTTTATTTCTATTCGCCCCGTTAGCCAAACGTATCCGCCGCTTAATGCCTTCCGGCTACACCAGCGGCGATTTTATCCGCCTGCGCTACGGCAACCTTGCCTGGTACATTTTCCTGCTTATTTCTATCTTTTATGGCTTTACCTGGCTCATTAGCATGGGAATGGCCGGCGGCATCTTAATGTACGCCCTCGCCGGTATCCCCTATCAAATGGGGATGAGCATTATTCTGTTCGTATGTGTCGTCTATACCCTTTTCGGCGGTTTATACGCTGTGATCGGTACCGATTATATTCAATCCCTCATTATTCTGATCGGCATCGTGATTGTAGGCATCGGGGTGTTAACCCAAGCGGAATTTGAAACGGTGTATGGGAACCTAGAAGAACAGCGCCCGATGCTCATCAATGTCCTTATGCCTGCTGCGCTGATCTCCGTATTCAATAACCTGCTGTTCGGTATGGGTGAAATCTTCCACAGCAATGTATGGTGGAGCCGCGCCTTCGCCATGCGCGAAGGCATTGGGCAAAGAGCCTATTTGCTCGCCGGTGTCTTGTGGCTTCCCGTCCCTATCGCCGCGGGCTTTATCGCCTTGGCTGGAGACACACTCGGCGTAAACGTGACCAGCCCGGATATGATCGGTCCCATGGTCGCCGCCAATGTATTGGGGAAGATCGGGTCCATCATTGTGTTCGCCGTGTTCTTCTGCTCTCTGGCATCCAGCATCGACAGCCTCTTAGCCGCCACCGCCGACTTAATCACAGAAGACGTCTACCGAAAACTTATCCATCCAGGCGCGGGTGAACAACACCTCCGCCGCATGTCAGCCGTCATCATTATCGGCTTAGGTCTTGCCGCTTGGGCGGTCTGCATGCCCCGCATCGGAACCCTAGCCACCGTTCTTTTCTTCGCCGGCCCCATGGTCGGCAGCACCATCTGGCCCATCGCCGCCGGACTCTATTGGAAAAGTGCCAGCCGCTGGGGTGCCATCTTCGGTATGGCAGGCGGCAGCGGGATCGGACTCTTAGCCTATTTCAATTGGGGATGGTACACCGCCTCCTTAATCGGCGCGGCAACATCCATGGTCATTGTCATCATCGCGGCCAAAGTATTCCCCGAAAATTACGATTGGAACGCGCTGAACGAAGCCAATCCGGAATTGGAAGGAGCATAATTATGGTTGTACTGTTTCCATCTTTCACCCTATACGTGTTTGTCTACGGTGCCTTAATCATGACAGGATTGGGCTCGCTTTTTTTAATGTTCTTACTTTGGCGTGACTACAAAAGTAAAAATATTTGGTAAGAAGTGATCATACCTTCTTTTTGTATAGGCAAGACGTTTGCACAGCATCAGAAAAATATCACAACCACAAACGAAACTCGAGAATTTACGGTAAATCAAAATGAAACTCGATGAAAACAAAATAAACCAAGAAGTCGAATACAAACCCGGCGATTCGGAAGGTCTATACCCGGACCCCGAAAACCTGATTGCTAAAGCAAATATCAAACTGGATATTCTTCAAAAACTAATCGGTCAGTCTGTCATATCGGCCAAACAGTTTGACCGCGAAATGGTACTGGAACTCTGCAAGTTTGCCGCGTTATTGGAAGCAACCGAAATCTCCGAAAGCCATCCGTTAGACGGAAAACTGATCATCACCGCCTTCTTCGAAGCCAGCACGCGCACCCGCCTTTCCTTTGAAAGCGCCGTCTTACGTTTGGACGGAAAAATCATTAGCATTGCGGACGGCAAAACCACCGGGCAAGCCAAAGGAGAATCCCTCGCGGATATCGGGGAAATGTTCAATGCCTATGGCGATATGGTCATCATGCGCAACACCATAACTGAATCCGTCGATCAAATCCGTGAAAAGTTGCAACTGCCTCTCGTCAATGCCGGTAACGGCTCCGGCGAACATCCAACCCAGGGGTTAGCCGATTGGTACGCCATCCTCAAATGGAACCCCAAAATAGCCGAAGGCCTTCCAGAAAACCAAAAAATCCATTTAGGAATCTTAGGCACCCCCGGAAGTATGAGAGCCGTAAAAAGTTTCTTACTCTATTCGTTCTTGTTCAAAGATTCCATCAAAAAAATTTCCATTGTATCCGAAATGGCCGATCCTTTAGGTCAAGATGTCAAAGTAGATTTAGACGCCACCGGTATAGACTACTACATCACCAATGACATTAACGATGTTCTATCTGATTTAGATGTGATTTACATGAATTCGATTGCCTTTCTCGGTGATAGCTACAAAGCGCTGGATCACAGATATAAGCTCAATAAAGATTCCAAATTAAAAAAGGATGCGGTGGTGCTTCATCCCCTTGCCCGGTTAGATGAACTCAGCACATCTTTAGACAACACCGACCACAATTTATACTTTACCCAAGCCCACGGCGCGGTGTTTATCCGGCAGGCATTGTTGATCTCCATCCTGAACCGGTTCGACCGTTTGCCGCAAGATGTCCCGGTCCGATAACGAATTCTGTTCAATAACGTGCTGTTTCAATAAAGGAGAACTGATATGTGCGGTATCACAGGCTTTTGGTCTGCAAAAGGCTTACCCGAAGACGCGAAACTAACACTGGAAAAAATGACGCATAAACTGGAACACCGCGGCCCCGACGGCTACGGCTACCACCTCGACCAGCAACAAGGTTTGGCGATGGGACACTCCCGTCTTTCCATCATTGATCTCGAAACCGGCCACCAACCGTTGTTAACCAAAGACAAAAAACTGGTGCTGACCGTGAACGGAGAGTTTTACGATTACAAACGCATCCGCGCCAACTTTATTTGTGAAGGCCAAGAATTCGTTTGCAAATCCGACAGCGAAATCGCCCTCTATCTTTACCAAAAACACGGGCTCGATTTCGTCGAACACCTGCGCGGTGAGTTCGCCTTTGCGCTGTACGATCAAAACGAAGACAAACTCATCCTCGTTCGTGACCGTTTTGGCATCCGCCCGATGTTCTATCACATCAGCAACGGCACCGTCTATTACGGCTCCGAAATCAAAGCATTGTTTGCAAATCCCGATGTTCCTAAAGAATTCGATCCACAAGCCGTCCTTCATCAAATGATGCACACCATGGTCCCCGGTACCAGCGCCTTCAAAGACATTCACGCCCTCCAGCCGGGGCACATGATGGTCATCAAACGCAATGGCAATGGCTTTGACATCAGCGAACACCGCTATTGGGATATGGAGTTCCCCGACGAACACGACAAAGACGGCGAACACTCCGATGAACACTACATCGAACAGGTGAAAGATATCCTGCTCGAATCTGTCATGTTTCGCCTGGAAGCGGATGTCCCCGTCGGCTGTTACCTCTCCGGCGGTATCGACAGTTGCTCCATGCTCGGCCTGGCGGCAGCCGTACAGCAATCGCCGGTCAAAGCCTACACCATCAGCTTCGATCATGAGTCTTATGACGAAGCCGCCATTGCTACTGAAATGGCGCAAAAGGTCAAGGCCGACCAAGAAATTCTTAACTTGGATGCCGTCAGCCTTTACGGCGACAACTACCGCAAAACCGTCTGGCACGCCGAACGGACGTTCTACAACACCCTCGGCGTCGCCAAAATGTGCATGAGCCGCCGCGTGAATGAAAGCGGCTATAAAGTCGTCGTCACCGGAGAAGGATCGGACGAACTCTTCGGCGGTTACCCCGCGCTTAAACGCGATATGTTCTTACACGGCTTAACCGGCGATGAAACGCTCGACTATCAAAAGAAAATGGAAGAAAGCAACCGCCTCTTCCGCGGTGCCATCCTGGCCGAAGACCAAGTCCACCACGCCGCCATGGATGCCAAATGCGGTTTCACCCCATCCTGGCTGCAACCCTGGATGCAGTCGCTCGAAATCGCACGGCCATTGCTCCATGACGATATTCTGGCCGAAATCAAAGACTACGATCCCATCGAAGCCATCGCTGGTTCTTTCGACGAAAACATGGTCAAAGGCAAACACCCGCTCGATATCGCCCAATACACCTGGATCAAAACCATGCTTGAATGCCAAATCCTCAACTGGGGCGGCGACCGCGTTGACATGGCCAACTCCATGGAATCACGCCCTGCCTTTCTCGATCATAAAGTCGCTGAGGTAGCGGCAAACATTCCCCCAAAAGTCCGCATCCGCGGCGATGTCGAAAAGTGGGTGCTGCGCGAAGCCATGAAACACATCCTCCCGGAAGTGCTCTACAAACGCGAAAAATTCGCCTTCATGGCCCCGCCGGGACACACGGAAACGAAAAAGCAAGACGCGGTAAACGATCTCATCAACACCCACATGAACGACCAAGAAATCGAAAAAGCCGGATTGTTCGATACCAAACGGCTCAACTCCTTCTTAACAGAATACAAGGAAGATACCGATCCCGTCTCTTTAACCAGAAAAGACGCATTGCTGAATCACTTGCTCTGCCTGCATGTGCTGCATCAAAACTATATTCAAGGAGTCGGTTTAATGCCTTAGTACAGTGTCAACGATTTATTGACGGGTATCGATCCCCCCTAGCCCCCCTTAACAAGGGGGGAAACAACGGATAGCCAGCCGCCATTTTTTGATTGACGGAGTACTAGGATGTAATGTCACACAATTGACGATTGATTGCTGCTAACATACGGTTTTTGTTCTCGGTCAAATGGCCGAATACCAGGTTGCAAAAAGAAAGTGTGTTACTCCATCGTTTATTTTGTAGGAGCAACCCCCAGTGGTTACCCCACAAAAAGGCAGCCACGGGAAGGGCAGCCCACCAATCGAACCGAACGCGAAAGCGAACAGTTTATTCTGCTTTTGTCATCAATTCATTATTGGAAAGAGTATAACAAATCATGAGCACCAATCCCAAACTGGAAATCAACTTCGAACGTCTGCGCAAGGATATCGAAGACCTCTCCCAAATTGGCCGCGGCGAAGACATCGGCATCAACCGTATGGGCTTTACCGATGCGGATATGCAGGCCCGCCGCTGGCTGCAAGACCGCCTTCGTCAAGCCGGTTTAGAAACCTGGATGGACGGCGCCGCCAACGTCTTCGGCAGAGTCAACCATAAGAAAGATCATTCCCCGGCTGTTTTATTGGGCTCCCATACCGATACCGTACCGCACGCGGGACATTTGGACGGCTCGTTAGGAGTTCTCTGTGCATTAGAATGCGTCCGCCGCATTAAAGAAGAAAACATCCAAACCAAATACCCTGTCGAGATGGTCTCCTTCAGCGATGAAGAAGGCCGCTTTGGCGGACTCTTCGGTTCGCAAGCCCTCTGCGGGGAAATCACACCCGATTCCATTCACAATGCCATCGACTTAAACGGTATCCGCCGCGCCGATGAAATGAAACGCCACGGCATGGAACCCATGGATGCCTTAAAAGCCAGACGCACCCCGGATTCCTTGTACGCGTTTTTAGAATTGCACATCGAACAAGGGCCAGTCTTGGACGCGAAACATATCCCCATCGGCATCGTATCCGAAATCACCGGCTTATTCACCTGGAGAGCCCGCCTCATCGGCGCCGCCGACCACGCCGGAACCACCCCCATGAACATGCGCAAAGATGCCTTCAACGGTCTTGCCGAATTCGCGCAGGAAATCGAGCGCATCCTGGAAGAACACGGCAGCGATCACAGCGTCACCACCATTGGGAAAGTAGAACTCACTCCCGGCACAACCAACACCGTTCCCGGCCAAGTTGATTTCTCATTAGACGTTCGCGACACCAGCCAAGATATTCTTA
>CAYVAZ010000095.1:0-15938 GCA_964449065.1 uncultured bacterium | reverse complement strand
ATATGTTCGTTGTGGGTAGCACCGGCTTCCAGCCGGTGCGTCAACCCATACAACTCAATGTAAATCGAAAAAAGTTGTCCACACAATATTTTTTGGGAGGGCGAGGCTCCCGCCGAGCCGGAAGTACGCTTCTCTCCAATCTGAACGCATTTTTGGCAACACCGCTACAAATAACAAAGAAGCCCCAAATGGGCACCCTAACATAACCCAAGGCAACACCCTGTTAATAGTTGTGGGTAAACCTTAGCTTAATAAGGGGGGAAACCACCACAAAAGAAACGTTTACCCAAAGCCATTTTTTCTGCTACAGTTCGTCCGCTTTGAGCAAGTAGTACATGATTGCCTTTTGAGCGTGGAGACGGTTTTCAGCCTGGTCAAAGACAATGGACCGTTCGGATTCAAGCACGTCATCGGTAATTTCTTCGGCGCGGTGTGCCGGAAGGCAATGCATAATTACGGCATCGCTGGGCGCGTGTTCCAGCAGTTCCATATTGACTTGATACCCGGCGAAATCAAGTTTGCGTTTTTCGGTTTCGGATTCCTGTCCCATGCTGGCCCAAATATCGGTATAGATGGCATTGGTGTCCATCACCGCTTCGTGCGGGTCGGTTTCAAAGGTGATGGCTCCACCGGCCTCATGAGCACGTTCTCTTCCTTGCTGCAACTGCACTTTATCCGGCTCATAGCCGGGGGGAGTGCATACAACGAGTTGAAAGCCCAATAATCCCGCGATGAGGATGAGTGAATTGCAGACGTTGTTGCCGTCGCCAATGTAAGTGAGTTTAAAATCTTGCAAAGGCTGCTGGTGGTAGAGTTGATCCCACACCGTGAACAAATCGGCCACCGCTTGGCATGGATGGCCGGCATCGGAAAGGGCATTGACAACAGGTATGGTAGAAAATTGAGCCAATTCATCGATGGTTTCTTGCTTGTATACGCGAGCCACTAAGATATCGACCCAGCGGGAGAGGTTGCGGGCAACGTCTTTCACCGGTTCACGAACACCTAAATTGATATCGGTATTGGTGAGATATACAGCGTACCCGCCCATTTGCATAATCCCGGCTTCAAAGGTTACTTTGGTGCGCAGCGATTGCTTTTCGTTAATCATCACCATGGTTTTGCCTTGCAGCGACGCGGCATAGTTTGCCGGATTGGTTTTCATCTCTTTGGTGATCTGAAGAATCTTCATCAGATCATCTTGATTGATATCGTATAAGGTTCTTAGGTTTCGTTTGTGCATTCTCTGCCCTCTCTTTTGCTTTGTTCTCTTCAAAAAATATGTTTCAATCTAAATGACCGTTTATCCGGCCCGGCAGGAGCCCCGCCTTCCCAATATACGGATTTGAATCTTAGCGTTGCAAGGCTTGATCCAAAACAGCCGCCGCTTGATCGAGGATATCCTCTTCTACAATCAATGGCGGTAAGAAACGCAAAACGTTAGGCCCCGCGGTTCCTACCAAATAGCCTTTATCCAAAAAGTAAGAAACGATATCCGCAACCGGATCCTGCATTTCCACGCCGATCATCAACCCTTGGCCGCGGACTTCTTTGATGCGGCTGTGCTTGGTCTTTCGTTCATCCAGCCGGCGTTTAAACCGTGCGCCTAACTCACGGCTGCGTTGCGCGAGGTTTTCTTCAATCAGCGTTTTGAAGGCTGCCACACCCGCCGCGCAGCTGAGGGGGTTGCCTCCAAACGTGGCGGCATGGGTACCGGGGACAAAGGTTTCCGCCGCATTGTTGTTAGCGAGCAATGCGCCAATGGGTACGCCGCCCGCCAGGCTTTTGGCAAGGGTGATCATATCCGGATTGACGCCGAACCATTCTTCGGCGAAGTTGTAACCGTTTCGTCCTAAGCCGCATTGAACTTGATCAAAGATAAGAAGCACATCTTTGGCCGAACAGATTTCGCGTACCGATTTGACATAGTGCTCATCACAGGGGTAAATCCCGCCTTCGCCCTGCACGGATTCAAGGATCACCGCGCAGACGGTATCATCCACCGCTTCACGCATGGCCTCGATATCGTTGATGGGGACATGCTTAAAGCCTTGCAATAACGGCTGAAACCCGGTTTTATGCTTCTCTTGCCCGGTTGCCGTAAGAGATGCCATGGTTCTGCCGTGGAACGAATTGATTAAAGAGACCACGGTATAACGCCCTTCGCCGTATTTGTTGAACGAATAGCGGCGTGCCATCTTGAAAGCGGCTTCGTTGGCTTCGGTACCGCTGTTGCAGAAAAATACTTTATCGGCGGAGTTGTGTTCAACCAGCAATTGCGCCAGTTCCGCCTGCGGTTCGATTAGATATAAGTTGGAAACATGCAACAGCGTTTCCGCCTGCTTTTTAATAGCCGCCACCACTTTCGGGTGGCAGTGGCCGAGATTGTTGACCCCCAAACCGCAGAGTAAATCGGTATAGCGGTTGCCTTCGCTGTCCCATACATAAACACCCTCGCCGCGCACCAATGCCAGGCGCCGGTCCCCATAATTGTTCATTAAATAGTGGGCGGCCTGTTCTTGGATGGCTGCGGTGGTGGTTGTCATGTCCGTTCTCCTTTAAGGGATGCGTCAATTATTCTGCCGCTTGATAGACTTGGGTTCCGATTCCGGTGTTGGTGAATAATTCAAGCAAGACCGAATGGGGTTGGCGTCCGTCGATGATGTGACTTTTGTGCACGCCGGCCTCGACGGCGTGGATACAGGTGGTGATCTTGGGGATCATACCTCCCTGCGCCGTGCCGCTTTCGATCATGTGTTTTGCTTCCTGCACCGACAGCGAGGGAATCAACGATGATTCATCATCTTTGTCTTTCAATACGCCCGGTGTATCGGTTAATAATATCATCCGTTCGGCCTTCAAGGCGCCGGCGATTTCTCCGGCAACGATATCGGCGTTGATGTTGTAGGTGTGGCCGTCTTTGCCGACACCCAGCGGCGAAATCACGGGAATGAACCCGCCGGTTTCCAACACCTCCAGCAGATGAACATTGACGGATTCGATTTCTCCCACAAACCCGATATCCACCTCTTTGGAAGGATCCTCCACGGTTTTGTGCATCAGTTTTGTTGTATAGATCAACCCGCCGTCTTTGCCGGAGAGACCGACAGCCCTACCGCCTTCCATATTAATGCGGGCGACGATATCCTTGCCGACCATGCCGGTCAGCACCATTTCGGCGATATCAACGGTTTCTTTATCGGTGACGCGCATCCCGTCGATGAATTCGGTTTCTTTGCCGAGTTTGTCCATCAACGCTGTCACTTGCGGGCCGCCGCCGTGCACCACTACCGGCCGAATGCCAACGTAATGCAGCAAAACGATATCGCGGCAAAACTCGCGCTTGAGCCATTCGTCTTTCATGGCCGCCCCGCCGTATTTGATCACAACGGTTTTTTCATGAAACCGGCGGATGTAGGGCAGCGCTTCTACAAGATGTTTGGAAAATTGGTCTTTGTCGATCATGATCATTTCATTGAAGGCTGTGTGAGTGCTTCAATCTCCCCTACCCCCCTTAATAAGGGGGGAAACAACTGCTATTGCTTCGTTCGTTCCGTGCCGGATATGGCTTGGTTTTTACCATGAAAACAGCATTACAAAACTAATAAATAATTTTGTTCAGCGGGTATTCGATGATGCCTTCGGCGCCGGCTTCTTTGAGGGCCGGGACGGTTTTGCGGACGACATCTTCCTCGGCGATGATTTCCAGCGCGCGCCAGCCTTCTTCATGCAGATGCGAAACCGTTGGATTGGTGATGCCATGCGGTAAGACCTTCATAACGGCTTCCAACTGATCGACCCGAACATTCATTTTAAGCCCCACTTTACCGATGGCGTTGATGGCGCCTTCCAGCATCAAGGCCATGCGCTGCAACTTGGTTCGCTTCCAAGGGTCTTCCCACGCTTGTTTGTTGGCGATGAATTTGGTTTCGGATTCAAACATGGTTTCCAGAATGCGCAGGTTGTTGGCACGCAGCGAAGAACCGGTTTCAGTCACATCGATAATGGCATCGACCAGTTGGGGGACTTTCACTTCGGTGGCTCCCCAGGAAAATTCGAGTTCGGCATTGACTCCGTGTTTTTCCAGGTATTTTTTGGAGGCGTTCACGAGTTCGGTGGCGATGCGTTTGCCGTTGAGGTCTTGCAGCGTGTTGATATCCGAATCCTCCGGCACAGCAATCACCCAACGCACCGCCCGCGCGGTGGCTTTTGAATAACGCAAGGTGGTAATGATTTCGACATCGGATTCATTTTCCAATATCCAATCGTAGCCGGTGATGCCCGCATCCAACGCGCCGTCTTCGACATACCGCGACATCTCTTGGGCGCGCAGCAGCACCAGTGAGAGTTCACGATCATTAACTTCTGGATAGTAGGACCGGCTGCGGACGGAGATATCATATCCCGCGCGTTGAAACAGTTTAAAGGTGGAATCTTGCAGGCTGCCTTTGGGTAAACCTAACTTTACTTGTGGTTCGCTCATGAGGAGGTTTCCGTTTCTTCAGCTGATGTTGATTCTTCGGTGGTTTCTTTGGTTTCTTCTTCAACGGCAATGGGGTTCATGGCTTCACGCATTTGTTCCGGTGTTTCGGCAATGGTTACGTAGCTGCCGTAGGTTAAAATTTTATAGAGTTCTTCTACATCATGATTGTACATACGGATGCATCCAGCGCTTTTGCGAAAGCCGATGGTATCCGGCTCATTGGTGCCGTGAATGCCCAGGCTGTTGCCGATGCCCATCCACCGGTCTCCCAGCGCGTTTTCCGGGTCGTCGCTTTGGATAATGCCGCCGGAAGGGCGGTACCATACCGGATCGATTTCTTTATTGACGATGGTGTATGTCCCAACCGGGGTTTTGTAACTCTGTTCGCCGATTCCCACCGGATACCATTTTACAAACCTGCCGCTCATGGTGACCAAGTTCAGGCTGCAATCGTTTTTATCCACGACGACGCGGTAGGGTTCCGCAGGGACTTTTAACCGTTGTCCGGGGCGGAGAAAGCGTTTGATGTTGTTGGCTTCCTGCACATACCAAGCGGTGGTTTTGAACAGTTGCCCGATCTTGGCGGGCGAATCTCCCTTTTGGACGGTGTACAACTGACTGAATTCATCCAAACCCGGGCTCCAGATTTTTTTGGTGTTGATTTCGGTCAGCCGGTCTTTTGCCGAAGCGATGATTTCCGGCAGAGTATTCAATTCCAAAATACGGTAATACATCCCTTCGGCCTTTTCGGATTCATTGTTTTGATCATGCGTTTTGGCGATTCCTAAAAGCGCTTCGCCGCTGATTTTAGGGTCATCAACCGTTTTGAGTTCCTGAAAGATCTTCAACGCTTCATCTGGGCTGGTTTTCGATAGCACCCGCGCTTGGAACAAACGGGCTTGGTGGTAGTGTTCGTGGTTGGGGTATTCGCGCACGAGTTGATCCCAATAGGGGAAGGCTTCCTTGGGATCGATTTTTTGCTGAGCGCTTGCCATCAAGTACAATACACGGACGGATTGTTCGTACGAATCGCCGATTTCCAGCAAGGGTTCTAAGTGGACGGTTGCCTGTTCATAGTTTTCCGATTTGATGGCTGCTTCGGCCATGTGCATGAGATTGGCATACTCTTCCTGCTGCTGCTTTTGCTTATACACAACAATGCCGTAAACCGCCGCGCCGGCAATCAATACGAGTAATACAATAATGGCGATATTGCGAATCATGGGTTCACCTCAACCGATTTGGATTGGTGTACATCTTTCATAACAATTTCTGAAGAGAATGTTAAAGTATATCACCGCGGGAAAAATCGAGAACCCAGTAAAAAGCCCCTCATCTTTAATAGAAGAGGGGCCTTTGTTTTTGGCGTCTTTTTTCTTATCCCGTGGCTTTTACTTCTTTGGCGCCAGTACCTTGTACATGTTCGGCCGGCTGCGGTGTACCCAGCATCAGCAATATGGGGCTGGCAACATAGATGGAGGAATAGGTACCGACGACGATCCCGATCATCAATGTAAAGGTAAAATCGTGAATTACGGATCCGCCCATAACGTAAAGAGAACAGATAACAAATAATGTGGTAACAGAAGTGTTGACCGTTCGCGTTAAGGTTTGGTTGATGCTATTGTTGACCACGCCTTTGAAGTTCATCATGGCGGAATCATAGTTTTCACGAATGCGGTCAAACACCACGATGGTATCGTTGAGCGAATACCCCAACACCGTCAGCAGCGCTGCGATAATCGGCAGGTTAAATTCGGTCTGCGTAATCGCCAAAATCCCCAGCGTAAAGAATAAATCGTGAAACAGCGCCGCCACCGCCGCGACCGCAAAGCGGAACTCAAAGCGGGCGGTAATATACAACAAAATGCCAATGCTGGCAAAGATTAAACAATAGATTCCTTTCCACAACAACTCGACTCCAACTTTCGCCTCCACACCTTCCGTCGAAAGGGGCGGTTCTTGGAAGGATACATTCGGCAGCCCTGCTTTAATCTTTTCGACCAAGGCTAGAGGATTTTCGACCTGCCCTTCGCGGGAACGGATCATCATTTGGTTTTCTTGTCCCAGAATCCGTTGAACAACCGTATCCGTTATCCCTACGCCGGCTAACCCTTCCCGGATTTCTTGGGCTTCAACTTCTTGGTTGAATTGCAGAATCACTTGATCCCCGCCGGCGAAATCGATGCCGCGCAGGCTGGTCCAGTTGGCAACAAGAAAGATGGTTCCAGCCAACCCGATCGCTGTGGAGGTTAACAAGATAGGCTTGGCGTTGGATAGGAAATCAAATTTGGGTGTGGAGAAAAAGCGCATTTTACCCACGGAGATGTTCTTCATCCCCAAGCCGACACCGGTATCTAAAATCACACGGGAAACAAAAACGGCGGTAAATAACGAAACCAAAATCCCAAGTGACAAGGTCACCGCAAACCCTTTGATGGGTCCGGTGCCGAATTGGAAGAGCACCAATGCCGTGATCAGCGTGGTAAGGTTGGCGTCGAAGATGGTCATAAACGCCCGGCCGTACCCGCGGTCCAGCACCAGTTGCGGTGTCTTATGCCGTTTGCCGGATATCTCCTCACGCAGGCGCTCGAAGATTAGAACGTTCGCGTCCACCGCCATACCGATGGTCAGTACAATACCCGCAATACCCGGCAGGGTTAGTGTCGCTTTCAGCAGCGCCAGGCAGGCCACCAAAAGAAACAGGTTCAGCAGAACAGCCACATTGGCGACAAGCCCGGTTCCCATGTAATAGACAATCATAAAAATCAGCACGACGGCGGCACCGATAGCGCCCGCGTAAAAACTGGATTCAATCGAATCGCGCCCCAACGAAGGGCCGACCACGCGGCTTTCATCAATCACCAGCGGCGCCGGCAGCGAACCGGCGCGAAGAACGACAGAGGTTTGCCGCGCTTCATCGTAATCGCCGATCCCTTCAATAACAGCCTGCCCGTTCGGGATTTCGGTATTGATGACCGGGGCGGAAAAGACAGTGCCGTCCATCACAATCGCCAAATGGTTGCCGATGTTGTTTTCAGTCACACGGCGAAAGGTGCGGCTGCCTTCGCGGTCAAATTGGATGGAAACCTGCGGCTGGTTGGTTATGGGATCAAAATACACAAACGCGTCCGAAAGCCGGGAACCGGTCAGTTCTTCCGTGGCTTTTAATAAATACAAATAACGGTGGCGGAAGCTGTATTGGTTATTGGGTTCTTCAATACTGCCCCACCGGAAAATACGGTTGTTGGGGATGAGCCCTTGTAATTGGGGGCGCTCTAACGCTTTTGATACGATTTCATAATCGTCAGGCACTTCCACAACCACTGCCCCCATATTGGTGTCGAATAACATACTGGCTAAATCGTCTTCAACCACGGCATCGACATCGGCGATTAAATCCAGAATTTCGCTTTTTTCCGCAACCAAATGAAAGTAGAGCTGCGCATCGGCGCGTACCAGTTCACGGACTTGTTCCGGATCGCTGAATCCAGGGATTTCAAGCACCAAGCGGTTCGGCGGTTGTTTGATGAGGGCGGCTTCGGAAACCCCATATTGGTCCACCCGGTTTTGGATCACCGCGGCGGCGGAATCAAGCACGGTATCCTTGGCGTATTGAATTTCGGTTTCATCTTTGCCTTCGTTGATGAGATTCTCTTCGAACTGCTCCATATCGACCGAGATTACCATGTGAACCCCGCCTTGCAGGTCAAGGCCGAGGCGGATGCTGCTTTCCTGCAATCCACGAAATTCTTCTTTTAATTCAAGATAGCGTTCCCGCAAGGTAGGAGCGTTGGCAGGATTTTCCGCGATCTGTTGCTCGATTTGGCGCATTTCTTGGGTGATACCGGAATTGCGTTCTTCCAGATCGTAGGAGTAGAATTGAAGGGTCGGGATCAAACTCCACAACGCAAACAGCAATACCACAACGATTAAAACAATTTTCCAGACAGGAATCCTCTGCCAGATCATTTCGAACTCCTTTTGAGAACAAATATCCGTGAATTGGGTTTCAAAAGACATACGATACATGCATCTCAGAAATTTCGACAACCTGCTGGGAGGGTCAACGCATCTTTTGAAACGGGCACAAACAAGGAAATGTACTTGCTGGAACGGTTGCTGTCAACGCAGACGGGAACCCTGAAAAAAACGGGAAAACGTTTGAATGGGCCAACTATGCGCCTTTCCACAAGAATGGCATAGGCACCGCGTACAAATTTTTTCCAAAACATACCGTTTCCTCTCCCATATACAATACGATACCTTTTTGAAATTTGGATGATAGTTCGGATAAGCGGATCAAGCCCTTAAAGTCATTCTTACCGAGCGCGGCTGAAGATTTGATTTCTATTCCATACAGCCGCTTTCTGCGGTCTTCCAACACCAAATCCACTTCCGCCCCTTTATGGGTACTGAAATGATAGGCCTTGATGAAATGATTTGACCAGCTGAGTTGTTTGACGATTTCCATAACCACAAAGTTTTCTAAAACCGGTCCCGCCTTGCTTCTGCTTTCCAGCAAACTATTTTTATCTTCGCCGCGTAAATGACACAACAAGCCGGTATCATTAAAATACAGTTTAGGCGATTTTACAAATCGTCCTTCGATATTCGGCGTCAAAGGGAGAATATCCACAAGCAGAAAAACATTTTTTAAAAGAGCGATATACCGTTGAAGGGTAGAACTTTTTACGCCTGACAGTCTTGATATATCCGCCATGTTTATCGTACTGCCCACCCGGGCGCTTATAAGTTGCAATAGGTTGGGAATTTGCGTTAATCCAGAAATATCCGCGAGTTCGCGAATATCCTTTTGCAGGATCGAGTTAATATACGATTCAAACCATTTGGAACGGCGGGTTTCCGCTTTGCGTTTTACCGATTCCGGATAACCGCCGATACTCAGCGCTTTTATTGTCTCTTCCCACGATGACTTTTGACGACCGAATGGATGGGTGGAAACCAAAGCATCTAAAAACACCGATGGAATAGCCTTGATTTCATCTTGGGATAAAGGCCATAAATGATGGATTTCAATGCGGCCTGCCAACGAATCCGATACAGCAGGAAGAACCATGACATTCGCCGACCCGGTAAGGATAAATCGTGCCGTTTCGCGGTCTTGATCAACCAGTTTTTTCAAACTGACAAGAAGTTCCGGTGCCCGTTGCACCTCATCTATGATTCCACGCGGCCCTACATCTTGCAAAAATCCCAGCGGATCGGCATGAGCGGCCGTTAAGGTAGTTGGATCATCCAACGTTACATATTTCTCATGAAAAATATTTTGCTCAATCAGTTGGCGGCAGAGTGTGCTTTTACCGGTTTGACGCGCACCCGTAATTACAACGACGGGAGTATCGTCCAAAGCTTCGTGGATGGAAGAGATGATATGCCGTTTAAACATGGAAAAATTGTATCAAACATTGGGTGAAAATCAACCATTAAGTGGGTGAATTTCACCCACACAGTGGGTAATATTCACCCGAAATAATGACCGTAACGTTGTTGACTCAAAAGAATACATCCGGCACAAAATTAGAGTAATATGCTCATTTTAAAGGACTTCCACAATCTTTCGCATCTCATCCTCGGTTTGATAAAAGTGGGGGGAGAGGCGGATGTATCCCTCACGCTCGCGTGTAAAGATATTGGCGTTTCCGAGTTGATCCACCACATCCAGCGTATCTTTTTTGGGATGTTTAAACGAAAGAATCCCCGACCATTGCCCCTCACCGCGCGGCGATACGCACTCATACCCCTTATTCAAGGCACCTTCATATAAGATATCTGTCAGTAATTTGATCCGGTGGGAAATAAACTCCATCCCAAATTCCAGAAAGATGGTGAGTGAAGCGCCCATACCAATTATTTCATGCACGGCCGAAGCGGAATATTCAAAGCGCTTGGCGGTATCCAGCAACGAATAATCATAATTCAAATAGGGGATGAAATCCTTGACGCTGGTTGCGCCCACCACAGTCGTTTCAAGTGAATCCATACAATCCTTGCTGCAATAAAAGATCCCCGCGCCCATTGGCCCCAGCAGCCATTTCTGCGCCCCCACCGAGGCGAAAGAAACTTTGGTATGATGAAAATCAACCGGCAGCACTCCCATGCCCTGTATCAAATCCACATGAAAGAGAACCCCTTTTTCCGCGCAGAGCTTGCCCACCGCTTCGAGATCAAAGCGGAAGCCGCTGACAAAATCCACAAAACTCAGCGTAAGCAGTTTGGTGTTAGGCGTGAGGGCGTCTTCCAACTGTTCCATTGAAACACGGTGATCAACGGGTTCGATGAGATGGACATCCACGCCCTTTTCTTGCAGCCGCAGCCAGGGGTAGATGTTGGCGGGATATTCGCCGTTGATGGTGACGACACGGTCCCCTTCGTTGAGATTCAGCCCGTTCGCGACAAAATTAATGCCTTCGGTAGTGTTGCGGGTGAGGGCGATTTCCTCGGAAGATACATTCAGCATATCGGCGGCGCGGTTGCGGCAGTCTTCTACCATGCCCATCATCTGCATAAAATCGCTGACTTGCAGCGTTTGGTTGAGTTCGATGGATTTCTTCATCGCGTCCGCGCACCGCTTGGGAAGCGTAACCGTTCCCGCATGGTTGACAAAAATAATCCCCTTGCGGATGGTTTCAAACTCATCGCGCAGATGCTGGATGTTGTGCAGGCTCATAGATCAACTCTTTCTGCCCATAATAAGGAGATGTTTTGAATACAATGAATCATTATGGTAGGAAGTAAACCACCCTTTATTAAGGGGGAAACTGTAGATTCCTTGGGGATTATTTTTGTCGGATGTTTCTTACGTTATTAACCATTCTTCAAAACCGTCATCCACATTACCAAGACAAGTGCCAAAAAGCGAACGCACATCCCCTATCGGCTGAACATTTTGCATCTCAGCAAGTTCATCAATCGAATTCGATTTTCCGCCCAGCGGCGAAGAATCATTGTCTTGCCGCAACCGTTCTGTATATTTACCGCTAGCACTGTGTCAACGATTAAATGACGGGGATCGATCCCCCTACCCCCCTTAACAAGAAGAAAAACAACGGCAGATTCTGTCTATCCAACTCTGAAATGCGCTAGCCGCGCATCAAACATTACTTTCTTGAAAAGAAATTATATGCAGCTTGGTATAAGAATAAAACGATCAACCGGTCAAACATTTTCTGAAAATAGAAGAACCGGACAGCATGTTCCGCTGCCCGGTTCTTGGTTGTTGCCGTGTATGGCTATCGTGATGAAGATTATCCAAGGAGAGAGATGAATCCCTGACTTTGGAAGTTTGCCTGTGCCAATACCGAAAGACCAGCCTGTAAGATTACCTGATTCTTGGTAAATTCGGTGGATTCTTTCGCGATGTCGGCGTCACGGATTCTGGATTCGGAAGCGGTTAAGTTCTCAGAGCCAACCGTGATACTTGAAATCGTGGCTTCAAGACGGTTGGTTGCCGCCCCCAAAATCGACCGGGTTTTGTCAACCTGTGCCAGCGCTTCATCCACAATTCGAATGGCTTCTTCAGCCCCTTCAAGAGAAGTGATGTTAATATCCGAGACCGTTCGTCCGCTGCCTTCGCCAAATCCAAGATTGCTGGATCGCAGGTCACCAATCGCGGCTTGGAAATTTTGGCCGTCGAACGCCCCTACTTGGAAGTTCAAACTGCGGTTTAAGGTTGAAACAATCAATGTCCGTCCTGTATCCGGAAGTCCGTCGGTACGGCGCGTGACATCCAACACGTCGTCAAAGTCAACGGTTAAAATTCGGGCGACGCCGTTGCTTCCACCACTGGTTCCATCAACAAATACAACATTGTCATTCCCGTTTTGGAACGTTACCGTTTCACCACCATTTAACGAACCGGTAAATTCAGCGGCTGTGGTTTCCAATTTATCCAGACCTTGGGTAAATCCACTTCCCAAACGGAACGTGACACTCGGTTGCGGAATTCCTTCAATGGTGGATTTTTCGCCTTCCAAGGTGACCACTTCACCGGCGCGTGCCCGAACAAAGGGGCCGCCGTTGACGCTAAAGGTGGCTTCTTCAAAGAACCCTTCCTGCACCAGTTCCGCTTTGTCTTGAATGGTTGTTGTTCCACCACCCGCGCCACCCGCGGTTTCAAAGGTGAGGGTAAAGTTCAACTGAGAATTGGAGCGGGAAAGGTCATCAATCAGTTCCAATTTACCCACCGGGTTGAACGTAAAGATGGCGTCTTCAAACCGGGTTTGCTCCCCATTGGTTACATTGGCGGCAGGATCAAAGGTTCGGGTTCTGAAGTTTAACTCTTGAATCAAACCGGAAATGCTGGAAAACTGGAAGTCGTTTAAGTTGGTTTCCGCATCGACATCGTTCGCCCCGGTGTTTCCATCAAAGGTAAATGCCGATGAGAACGTGGTGCCGTCAGCATTGGTACCGGCTAGGGTGATGGTGGACCCATCCGTAAGGGTGGTACCACCGGTGTAGACACCGCCTTCGAAGGTCCCGTTGATTACGATAGACCGGGTGCTGGTAGAACTGTTCAAAGAAGTTGTTCGGTTTAAGATCCCGCCTTCGTTATCGCGGAAGATCACCGTGTTTTGTACTTTCCGTTGTTGGGCGGCCTGTACGTTTGTGACATCGATATCAAACTGCCCGGCGCCAAAGGTGGAGCCGGTTATGGCCTGAACATTGTTGCCGATGGCCCCTTGACCGGAAATAGCCGAGTCGGTTCCGATTTCTCCGGAACGGGTCACGCCTTCTGTTTGCGCTGCCAATCCGCCATTTCGGAAGAGCGAAATATTGATGTTGGATTCATTGATGAACTGGCCGTCACTCACAAACAACAACCGGCCCGCGTTGGCACCGGTACCCAACGTAACGGTTGTCCGGAACGAAGATGCAACACTGCCGTTTGTGTTTACGCCTAAAAAGGCTTTTTCGGCGTTATCGATGGCAACGTTGATGGCAGAGATCAGGTTGGCAACTGTGCTGCCGCCACCCAAACTTAAGGTGCCGTTAAATTCGGTGGTTCCGTCGCTCAATACACCATTAAATTGAAAGACCGCGAGATTGCCTGCCGTTGCACTGGAGATGGAAACACCATTGAAAAACGTGGTGGTCAAGTTATCCCCACTGGCAGCGGCCGTTCCCAGGTTTCCGAATGTGCTTGAGAATCGCGCGGTGGAAACAGCAATATCCGACTGGTTGGTAATCCCGGTGTTGAGGATTTGCTGGCTGCCTACCGTATCGCCGGCAATGATAGCAGCGGTTTCATCCTTGGTTTTAATGATGTTTAGAAATGATTTTCCGGTTGCCAATGTACTGGCAACCGGAGAGGCGTCAATGTTGATCCCGACATCTTCTTGTCCGTCAATCAGTTCGGTATCAACGGCAAAGTCTCCGTTTAACAAGAAGTTGCTGCTGAACTGGGTGGTATTGCCGATTCGAGTGATTTCGTCAATGCTTTGGAAGACTTCATCCTGCAAGGCGGACCGCGCGGCGAAGTCGTTTACGCCCGTGTTGGCGGCCTGAATCGCCAGCTGGCGGATTCGGTTCAACCGGGTGGTGGTTTCTTCCAACGCGCCTTCTGCCACGTTGATGAGGTTGATACCGCTGGACGCGTTATCAATGGCTTGGTTCAGACCTTGAACCTGGGTACGTAAGCGGTTTGCGATGGTAAGGCCGGCGGCGTCATCGCCCGCGCGGTTAATCCGCAATCCGGATGACAACCGTTCCACCGATTTTTGAATGGACAGGCCGGTTTTATCGACATTTCGTTGTGCGGTTAATGCGGAAATATTGTTGTTAATTCTGGAAATACTCATGTTCTTCCTCCTTGAACTTCGCAGCCGGCTTCCTTGCCGGTGCGTGTGACCATGGTGCGAGTACGGTCACTTGGTAAAAAAGTTGAATGATTGATCGCATGGTCCATCCGCTGTGGGTGCGAAGCACAACGAACGGGGTTGTCAGTTCATAGCACATGAGTAATGTTTCCCACAGTTACCAGGTTGTCAGCCTAGTGCCCCCCGACAGGGCAATGGGTGTTGGAATGGATGCTTGACCGGGAACCTCCTGATGAATGCAAAATTAACTATATAAATCTTACGATTTAGATCAAATAGGGCTGATCGTCTTGAATCGAAACCTAATATCGTCAGGAATCTGAAATTACTTAACCTGCTTTTACAAGATTTTGTAAAGCGGCCTTTGTGTCGCTTTCAAATTAGAGGGAGAAAATATCGCGTTTTCAAGTTTGATTGCTTCCATCAATGGCATTGAAGTTAGGGCAGTTATGGGGGGGGCAGCCCCTGCAATTGGGCAATAATATAAGTCGAACGCGCTAAATTCGACCGGGGATATGGATTCTTCTGCTTTGCGGTTTTGACCTCTACCTGGGGTAGTAACTTTAATCCATCGTAGATATAGTGCCCGATTTATCCAACAATATCCTCTCCGCCATCGGTGTTGATGACGTTTCCTGTGATCCAATCAGCTTCTGGAAGCGACAGAACAGCAATCGCTTTGGCGACATCTTCAGGTGTCGTGAGCCTTCCGGATGGGTTGCGTTTGGTGGCATCTTCAATCAACTTTTCATTGCCGGGAATTTTGCGGAGCGCAGGGGTATCGGTTACGCCGGCACAGATGGAATTTGCCCGCACGCCTTCTGGGGCTAACTCTAATGAAATTTGGCGGATATGGCTTTCCAACGCCGCTTTTGCCGCGGATACCGCGCCGTAAGATGGCCAGACCCGGTGCCCCCCCGCGCTGGTCATCCCAAAAATGCGGGTGCCTTGGCCGACCAAACCTTCCCGGCGTAAATCCTGTACCCAATAGACCAAGCTGTTTGCCATGACGTTGATGGTCATATCAATCTGGGATTGAGTCAATTCGTCTTGATCCGTTTCGGCAAAATAGTTTTTGAGGGATCCAAAGGCGAGGCTGTGCACGATGGTGCGAAGCGGCTTCCCGCCCACTTTTTCTTTGATTTTGGGGATAGTGTTTTTACGCTTTTCTTCATCGGCGGCATTCATGTTGAAGAATTCAACCTCAACACCGTTTGATTTCATTTCTTCTATGTTTGCATTAATTGCTTCTATCGCGGATTTACGGTCGAAGTGCACGCCGAATATGTTCATCCCGCGGGATGCCAGTTCTTTCGATATTGCCATGCCGAATCCGCTGGATGACCCTAAAATAAACGCCCATTCGCCTTGTAGTGTAAATTCTTTCAACTGCGCCTCCAAATGTGTATGTGAATGATTGTATCAATTATATGTACATTAAGCGGTGAAGAAACCTGACTGGTTCAAGAAAACGCAGTTACTCACTGATGTTACGCAACGAAGAGACTGTCGTTGTTATCCCCCCTTATTAAGGGGGGGTAGGGGGGGATCGAAGCACGCATTCAACTACGCAAAATCCCCCGGAGCCTACGGCTCCACCCCCTTATGCAAGGGGG
>CAYVAZ010000094.1:367-16093 GCA_964449065.1 uncultured bacterium | reverse complement strand
TGTTACGTTTCTTCTTCGCTATATCCCTCAAGGCTTTTTTTGAGGGTTCGGTGCTTATCACTGGCCACTGTTTTTGAGCATGAAAAAAACCGAAGAATTGCTCTTCGGCTTGGAATTTACGTTTTTGGTACGTGAAAGGACATTACAAAGAATTGGAATCCATTCGATTGGCTTACTCCTCAGCAGACATCACATTCACCGCTTTGGGCCCTTTTTCCCCGTCTTCCAAATCGAATGTCACCGCATCACCTTCTTGCAGGTTTTTGAATCCATCACCGGCGATGCCTGAGTAGTGGACAAAGACATCCTTGCCGTCATCCTGCTCAATAAATCCAAAGCCCTTCTTTTCGTTAAACCACTTCACACGACCTGTAGCCATTGTCATGGCTCCTTTCTGAATAGTAAAGATTGAATCGACACCCGGTGATTCTGGTACAGCCGGTGCTTCTCCAATTCCACGAATGACTCAGGTCCTGGAAATGCACGTACCGTCAAGGCCAGACTGGGGTCTTACTTCTGTAAAAATATACAATACTTTTGCAGAAATGTGTAGAGAAAAATGCGTTTTTTTTACTACGATTTTGTTAGGATGAAAGCGCGAAAATCCTATACCTTTTAAAAAAATAATGACCAGTTCGCGCGGCGTAAGCCCAGCGAAAAAAGATAATACGTTTTTATCATGAGACACTCTCAAATGGCTTTGGCATTATAAAAAATTATACCGCTTCATGTTTGTGCGATTCCGGCTCTAAATGTGTGGTGATAATAACCGGATCATCCAGTGAATCGGCAATTGTTGCTTCCAGGTTGGAAGCCTGTTGATGGGCACTTTTGAGTGACGTTTGATCGTTAAATATCAGATGCACTTCGATCCAATTGCGGTTGCCTTCGGTACGGTGGCGCAGTTCATGGTAGCGCCATCCCTGCCGGTCAGATTCCCGCTTTAGGACATCGCGCACGGTCTCATCGACCGTTAAATCCGCTTCATCCAAGAGTCCACCGATGGCCTCTCGCAGAAGTTTGAGCGCTTCGCTTATAATATAGAATCCACCCAACACGGCAACAATCAGGTCTATGTAGATCATCCCCGTCAACCAAGCGCCTGCAGCACCCACAATCGCGAAGATGGTGGTATAGGTATCCGAAAGCACATGCACCCCATTCGCGCGTACAATCAACGATTTTTCTTGACTGCCGACATGCATCAAATACCACCCTAATACACCATTCACAACTCCCGCGCCAACCATAAGAACCAAACCGGTAGAAACTTCCCGCAGTTCATAACCATACCAAAATCCGATTGCGGATTGATACAAGATGGCCAATCCGGCAGCGAATACCAAACCGCCTTCAGCCGCCGCCGATACGAATTGAATCTTGCCATGCCCATAGAGGTGGTTTTCATCGGCAGGGCGTTTGCTAATCCACAGGCAATAGACGGCAAACAACACCGCCAGGTTGTGTACCAGCGATTCCAGCATATCGGACATCACCGCTATGGAGCCGGAATAGACATACGCCGAGACTTTTGCCGCGACAATAAACAACCCAACGGCTAACGAGATGCGCATGGCACGTTCTAGGAGGGGAAAACTTTGTGGGACACAAGGTAGATGAGATGCGTTTTTCATGATGATGAGAATACACGATCTACGTTTAGTTATTGCTTATATTCTATTTCCAATTTGTGAAACGGCAGGGACTGCCCGCCATTTAAGACAACTTTATCCAAAATGGTGTTGAGAGATTGCAAATGCTTGGGCGATAAGAGGGAAAGAGAAGGCGGCACGGTTACCGATTCTATAGATACACCTTGCTGCCGCAGCAAGCCGCACCATTCGCTGTAATACGGTGGGATGGAACCGGGCGGGGGCGCGGTTTCAATCACGGCGACCGTTTTTTTCTTCGCGAGTTCTTGAATCAAATCATCATGCGCGGCCGGGCGGATACACAGAGGCCGAATGAGATCAAACGATCCTATATCTAAATCTGATTCATCATCAGCAGGGATTTGCGTAATGACAGCAAGGTCGTTGGTGCTGAAATTGCCGGCATACGGCAAACCGGTTTCCGGTACTGTATAGCCGATTTCTTGATAAACCTCTCGCAGTGCGGGTATCACTTTATGCATTTCGCCTTGCAACGTCGGCGGTTTTTTTTTCTTCTCGAGCGCGGCAAAAGCATCGGCAAAACTTTTGGTTCCCCCTTTTTTGAGGCCGAACGTTTCGCCCGGCGCACCGAGGTTGATCCCCTCTTTTCCCTGCCATTCTCCGGTTGATTTATGCTGCAATGCAGAATGAACGATCAGTACCGGCAGGGAAAACTTTTTTTCGGCGAAAATGTGATAGGCAATTGCCAGATGGTCGTAGAGTTCTTGCAGGGTGTGGGTATAAAAGAGAATCCATCCGCTGTTGCGCAGTTCCAGTTCCGACCAATATTGTTCCGCGTGCTGCTTGCCGCCGCGCGCCGCGAGCACACAAACCGGCTGCAACTCAGATGCGGCGCGAATCATGCTGTCGTAGGCAGATATCAGTTCATGGGTATAGGCAAACAAAAGGCTGTTGCGTTCGCGGTCTAAATCTTTGATGATAGAAGCGAGCCCGTTTCGAACTGAATCGGCGTGTTTAAACTGCGCGGCCCCGCCGGCACCGACCGCTAGATCGAAGTAGAGTTTCTTCAATCCCGGCGAGAATAATATCCGTTCGAGATTGGCTTGTTTGGCAATGGCTTTTAAGACGGATTGCATTCGTTCCCTCCCCTTACAAAATCACATCTTTCCAATTGCGCAGCGTTTTGGTGACCTCTTTCTGCGCGTCTTCCACCAATTGTTTCGGCTGCGGGCCTAATATGTCGATATCATCCTGCAGCATTTCCGCGGCGCGTTGGGTCAGATTGTCCATTACTTTCATTTTGACGTTCGGGTCTACCCCTTTCAATGCAAGCGCCAGGGTGGTTTTGTGCACTTCTTCCAACGCGCGTTTCACGGTTTTGTCATCCATCTTCACGATATCTTCAAACGAGAAGTATTGTTCTTCAAGTTGTTTGGCCAATTGCGGATTTTGCTGTTTGATGGCGGCGATGATCTGTTTTTCGCTGCCGCGGTCCATTTTGTCGATCATTTGCAGCAACGGAGCCAACCCCCCGGCCGATTTACCTTTTTTGGAGAGTGCTTTGAGCATTTCCGTCACGCGTTTGGATTGGTCGGTCATGGCTGTTCCTGCGGCGTTGGGGTGGTTGGAATGGTTGGGATGGTATCGGGCACCGGTTCATCCAACACCGTGTATGTTTCCGGATCAAAATAGCGTTCGATTTCCATTTGGCCGCGGGCATCCCGCTTCCATTGTTCAAAGTGCTCGGTCATGGCTTTTTGCGCGAGATATTGTTTGATTTCCGCCGTGGCTTCTTCCAGCGACTGCTCATGATCCGTCACCCATATAATATGATAGCCCAACGGGGTTTGAACCACATCACTCACATCCCCTTCTTGCAAAGCCCAAGCCGCCTTTTTGAAGGTTTCTGGATACAGAACCGACTCGCGGGTGATAAAACCCAAGTCGCCGCCGCGGGGCGCGTTGCCGGGGTCTTCAGAGTAGGTCTGTGCCATGCGGATAAAGCGCTGCCCCGGTTCATTGCCGATATGTTTCAATATTTGGATGGCTTTCTCTTTGGCTTTTTCGTGTTGTACCGGGCTATCGTTTTCTGTTGCTTTAAAAAAGATATGGCTGGCGCGCAGCCGATTGGGGTAGCGGAAATTAAAGTGGTTTTGGTAATAAAAATCTTTGATCTCTTGTTCCGTCGGTTCCGCTTTGCCTTCGTTCAATTTTGTGTTTTGCAGGATGTTCATCGCCAGCATGTCTTGGATCAACTCACGCAGGCGTTCATCATCCAAGCCCAAGCCGGTCATGAATTGCTCGTACGCGCCTTGGTCCTGCATGGACTGCACAAAGCGGTTGTATTCGGCGTCTATTTTCTCTTGTTCTACCTCAATGCCTTCCAGTTTCGCGGCATGTTGGATGACATACAAATCGATTAACGTGTTGTAAAGATTGGGGGCGATTTCTTTGTAGCGCTTTTGACCTGCTTCCGAATCGAATTCCATTCCCGCTTTCGCCAGTGCCGTCCGCCCCAGGAGATCCAATTCATCGATGTAGATTTCTTCACCATTGATTTTGAGAATGACGGGCAGATCGGGCTTTTGTTCCGCGCATCCAACAATCAAAGAAAAGAATCCCACTGCAATCAACGGTAAAAGTGTTGTCGATTTATGTAAAAAGCAATTCGTCATGATTGGCGGTTCCTTTGCAATTGCGTATATTGGTCATAGGATATTACGTTTTTACGAATTTTCGACCGGTATGAGATCGAGTACACACAAATGAATGAATCCGTCTTGGTGTTTTTACCAACGTATAATGAACGGGAAAACCTGCCGCACGTGGTGCGGCAATTGCTGGAATTACCCTATAACCTTTCTATATTAATTGTGGACGATTTGTCTCCGGACGGCACGGGGGATGTTGCGGATGAATTGGTGAACCAATATCCTAACAAGATAAAAGTGATTCACCGGAATGGGCCGCGCGGGAGGGGCAAAGCGGGAATTTTGGGCTTGAAAGAAGCCTCCCAATCCAACGCCGAATATATCGTAGAGATGGATGCCGATTTGTCGCACAATCCCGCCCAATTGCCGGATTTAATGAACGCGGCGAAAGAGCATGATTTGGTGATCGGTTCGCGGTATATTGAAGGCGGCAGCGCGGAAAGTTTTGGCATCTTTCGAATGCTCAACAGCAAGGTGGCGAAATTTTTGTCTTGGCTGGTTTTGGGATTAAACTATACCGATCCGACATCGGGATACCGGGTCTACCGCAGAACGGCATTGGAAAAACTGCCGTGGGACGCCATGATTTCTCCCGGCCCATCGATTGTGGAAGAAACCTTGTACTACATCAAAAAACTCAATTGCCGGATTGTTGAAGTACCGATCCGCTATGAAGACCGCCGCAGCGGCGAGACCAAAATTACGCCCGGCATTATCATTCGGTGGATACTGACACTATTTTCCATTCGTTCGACGGCCGGTAAAGAATTGAAGAAGATTGGATGAACCCACAAGAGAAAATAACAATCCTACTGAAATATCTAGTATTTGCCGGATTGATCTTTTACAGCCTGATCTTTCTGTATCACGGTGTCATGCTGGTTCTATATCCCTATGATGTTGACAACAGCGAGGCCTATTTGGTCAACCAAGCGCTGCGGCTTTCGCAAGGGGAATTTTTGTATCCGCCTATCGATGAAGAACCGTTTTTGGTGGATAACTATCCGCCGGTTTACCCGCTCGTGCTTGCGGCGGGGACAAAAATTGTTGGCGTTTGTTTTCATCTCGCACGCTTGATATCGTTAACCTCCACATTCATCACAGCATTGTTACTTGCATTGTGGACCTGGGAACTGACGAAGAACAAAACGGCTTCTTTATATGCGGCATTGGTGTTTTTATCATTTTATCATGTGTATGATTGGTGCGCTTTGGCGCGGGTGGATTCGCTGGGTATTATGCTATCCGTGTTGGGATTGTATTTGATGCAGCGGTCTTGGCATTGGGGATGGATTACGCTCATCATTCTGATTGCCCTCTATACCAAACAATCGCTGTTTGCCGCACCGCTGAGTATTTTCATCTACTATCTCTTCACACAACAAAAACGAACCGCATGGATGTATTTGGCAACTCTAGCTGCTTCCGGGCTGATCTTGTTTGTACTCATGAATTTGCTTACTGATAATGGGGCTTACAATCATTTAGTGCTCTACAACAATAATACATACCGCTTTACCGATCTGTTGTATTACACCCGGCACTGGGTTGGGGTTTATACCGTTTGGGGATGCGCTCCTCTTTTAATTGTTGCTTTGGGAATCAGTCAATACGGTTCTAAAGAACAACTCACCCATGCCCCAGCAATACCGCTTCTGCTTTTTCTCTATACCGTATTTTCCATTCTGGAATCCATGCTGTGCGGCAAAATCGGTTCCGCCCCCAACTATTTGCTTTCATTGGTGTGCGCCACCGCGGTTGGTTTAGGATTCATCTATCATCACATTACCTCAAACGCGAAAATGGCAACGACCTGGTCAGCCTTGTTCTTCTTCGCGCTGAACATTACCCAGCTGGCGGGGACATTTCATCTCCCCATAGGCGGGCAGATGATGTTTAAGCATCCGCTGGATTATGCCTATACCCCCTCAACAATTGATCAGCAGGCGGCAACCCTCCTGCACAACCGGCTGAAACGCATGGAAGGCCCCATCCTTTCTGACCGCGCCGGGGTTCCGCTGGCCGCCGGGCATAAGGTGGAGTATCAGCCGTTTATCTTCACTCAGCTTTCGCATCAAGGATTGTGGGATCAATCACAGATTCTTAACCGGATCGCGGCACAAGAATTTGAAGCCGTCACCCTCATGTTTGACGTCAGCCGCCCGAACTGGGACCGCGAACGCTTTACCGAGCCATTCATTGAGGCGGTACGGACATACTATACTATAGAACAACAATACGGAGGCTATTTTTTGTACCTCCCAAAAACGGAATAATTTATGAAAAACCAAAAACCAGCAGAACTTCGGCGCGACCTGCATCACGGCGGCTGGGTACTCTTGCCTCATCAATCCATCCGCGAGCAGTTGTTGAATGTCCCCGTGCATAAACGCTTTCAATCCATGAGTGATTCGATGGCAAGCACGGTTGATACAGGAGCGATTATCCTTTGGCAAAAGAGTGTTAAGCTCAGCGATAAGAAAGAACACACCGCTAAAGTCGTCGCCAATCCCTGGGCACTGCACCGCATTGAAGGCAGCGAAGAGCGCGCGGGAATCGGGATGTACGACCAAATGCGGGGCATCGGCGCGCATGAGATTATTATCGAATCGGAAGAGCCCGGCTTAAAGATCACAGAAATGGCCCCACAATTGTACGCGTTAACTTTAGAAGCAATACAGGCACGCATCCGCGATTTGTACAACGATAGCCGTCTGCGTTCGTTCACCTGGTTCCGCGAATGGACTTGTGGAGACAAGAGCAACAACCTGCCGCCGCATTCGCAGCTGCTGGCCAGCACCACCCTGCCCTTGGGGATGCAAAACGTGCTGGAATCCGCGCGCGAGCATTATGAGTATAAAGAACGCTGCCTGTTTTGTGATATCATCCGGCAGGAACAAACCGAGGAAATCCGGCTGGTACATGAAAACAAGCATTACATCACTTTCTGTCCGTTCGCCTCGCGGTATCCGTTTGAAGTGCATTTGATGCCCAAACAGCACCAAAGCGATTTCACCAACGAACCGGGCACCCATCTATCGTCCTTGGCGGAAATCATTCGCAACATCGCGGAACGGCTGGATCAATCGCTGCCGGGTTGGCGGGTCATCGCATCGCTGCACACCAAGCCGGTGTTTGATCCGCGCATGAAATATTTCCATACCATCCACAAAGATTTTCATTGGCATATTGAATTCACGCCGGTTCCACCCGGCTACGTCGATTGGTATGCCCGCACCGGCATGCATGTGGAAATGACCTCACCAGAGCAAGCCGCCGAACATTTAAGAAACTGCACAATTTCATCACCATGGGAATAAACAATGGCATGGCAAACCACCGCGCGGCACTTGGGGATCTGTATGGCGGCAAGCGTTGTGTGTTATTGCTTGCGGTTTTTACCGCCGGATGGCGCCGATGGATTTTTTATATCCAAACTAATTGAAGACAATCCTTTTCCGGTTTATTACCGGTCTATCCTTACCGTGTGGATGCATAAGCTGTGTTACCTCACGCTTTCCCCCACCGGTTTCAGCGGATGGGATGCATTGGCGGTCAGCAGCAGCATTGCAGGAGGTATCGCAATACTAGGACTGTTGCTGTTATCCAAACATCCGTTATTTATTTTGGCGAATGTGTTGAGCGGATCGTTTTTGGTGTTTTACGGCCATCACGAAAACTATGCCTGGGTGAATGCGTTTTTGATTTTGTCTTACGCCTGTTTTTTCCGGTGGTGCAACGGTGAGTTACCGCTGGCTTATGGAATATTATTTTATATGCTGGCGTGTTTGTCACACATGCTGGCGTTGTTTTATGCTCCTGCCATTCTGTTTCTGATCTGGAAAAAACGGGATTACAATCCGGTCGAAGTATTGATGCCGCTGATGGTGTTTGTCTTTTTGATTCTTATTCTCCCGGCGTTTTTTACTTTGCTGGGGACGGATAATAGTTTGGAGCGGTTGGTGCCGGTGTTTCAAACCTGGGCGCCGAATCAATTTTTCACTTTGTTCTCGGTTGATCATCTCAAGATGCTGGGCTACTTTCATTACCGGGCATCGTTTTTGGGAATCGTTCCTATACCCGGTACCGGTTGGTTTTTGGGACTGCCCATCGAAATCCCTTTGCTTGTGCTTTTAAGGAAGCGAATCAATACGTTATTTTTGCGCTTCATGCTGATTAACGTGATTTGCGGGATTGTTTGGACAACCCTGTGGCACCCCGATTGGGGGTATAATGATTGGGATTTATTCAGCCAGTTCGGCATACCGCTGCATGTATTATTGGGAGTATTGCTAACACAACGATATGATGAACAAGCCGCTTGAAGGACATACATTTTTTGTGACGCGCAGTGTGGATGATTATCAAAATACCGCCGCGTTGATTCAACAAAGAGGTGGAGAACCCGTTGCCTGTCCGATGATTTCTTTTCGTCTTCCTAAAAAAGAACTGCCAAAGCTGGATGATTGTATATTGCATATAAACCGCTACGACTGGCTTTTGTTGACCAGTTCAAATGGAGTTGAATTTTTCTATAAACGGTTCACGGAATTAAATCAAAGCATATCCATCCTGAGCAATTTACAATGTGCTGTAATTGGCAAGAAAACCAACGAAACCGCAAAGGCCTATGGTATTCAATACGACTTTATGCCCTGTAATGCAAACGCAGAGGCATTCTTTGATGAATTTAAAGAGACGTATGAGATCAAAGGGAAATCGTTTCTTTTCCCCACATCGCAAATCGCGCATGAAACCCTGCCGGGTTTGTTGAAAGAACACGGCGGGTATGTTGACCAAGTAGTAGCATATTATACTGAACATACACAGCAGTATGATGATAGTATTGTTGAACTCTTGAACGAAAATAAAACCTATTGGGTGCTGTTTACCAGTTCATCGACCGTGGACGCGTTTATGACTTGCATGAAACATACTGATAATATTTCAGCGAAACTGCTGTTTGCCTCTATCGGCCCTTCGACCAGCAAAACCATCCGTGATCACGGACATGAGCCGGCCGTTGAAGCCAACGAACACACTATGGAAGGACTGTTGCATTCCATTGCCGAATACCTCTTTCACAACAACTAAGAAAACGATTGTCAGCACCGGATTGATCTGCCTGGATGCCATTGAGCGTAAAGACGGCTATTGGCTGATGGCGGGCGGCAGTGCGTTAAATCCACTATTGGCGCTGCATTCATGGGGATGGGATATCTATCCGGTGGGGCGGATTGGGAACGATGCCGCAGGACGATCCTTGATGAAAGATCTAGTCGGATTCGAATTTGATCGTTCTCTTATCATACAGGATAACAGCATTCATACGCCGCTCTATTTGATGACAACAGATAGCGGCGGCCACACGTTTCATAAACAGTGTCCCAATTGCAAAACCGCATTTCCTAAATTCAGCCCTCCAACGGATGAGTTAATAGACAATGCAATTCAACGTCTCCCCAAACAAATTGATGTCTGTTTGATCGAGCGGTTATCCGAAGCTTGCTTACGCTTGATGATAGAATGCAAACAGCGCGGGGCATTGATCATGTTCGAACCCAACCGCATTGAAAAACCCGCGTTATTGGCACCGTTGTTGAAATGGACGGATATCGTGAAGTATTCGGAAGAGCGGATTCCACTGTTAGCGGGATTGGAGAAGCAAATCGAAGACTATGAGGTGAGAGTTGAGATACAGACTTTAGGCAGCGAGGGAATTCGGTTTCGCACCGTTCCAAAACGCAGCGGCAAATGGATCATTATGCCTTCATTGGAGTGTGATAATTTTGCCGATGCATCGGGAGCGGGCGATTGGACCACCGCACGGTTTATCCATGAATTGTTGAGAAAGAACGATTATCAAGCTGCTATGCAAGAGATCGAACAGTTGGAATCCATCATTCAGCAAGCCCAAGCCGAAGCGGCCTTGAATTGCGCCTTCCCCGCCCCGCGCGGGCGGATGTATTCGCTGGAAGATTTTCCTGTTTGCGGTCTTCCATGTGAAGGATGTTTGCAAACATAAATAAATAGAGTTTGAAAAATGCAATGAACTCTTGCACGCACCGGCTGGAAGCCAATGCTACCCAATTTCGGCAAATACTCTAAATGTTTTCCTTCGCTCCTTCAATTCCATACAAAAACGACTCACTGCGGATGACAATTTTGCCGTCCGAGAACGCCGGGGAAGCGGTGACTTTATCATTGATGGAACTGCTGTGTTCGGCCAGTACAAACTCGTTTCCGGCTTTGGCGAAATAGGTTGTGCCTTCTTCGCTGATGCAGTAAATCCAATCGCCCACGATTGTGGGAGAGGCCAAAAACGAATCGCCCATATCTTCTTCCCACATCACTTCGCCTTCGTTGTTCAAATCGTGGCAGGATAAAAATCCGCCGGAGAGAATAAACAGCATATCGTCCATCGCGACCGGACTGACAATTTCCGGCGCGGGATAATCCAGTTCCCATGCCAAATGCGATTCGGTCACATCACCGCGGCCATCGGTTTTCACCGCAAAGATCAACTCAAACGGCTGAACCGCAATCACCAAGTTATTGGCATAAACAGGAGACGGCGCCAAATCCCTGCCCAACAAATTCGCGCGCCACAGCTCTTCCCCGGTTTTGGGGAGATACGAAATCACCCACGGCTGCGAACAGGTGATGAGTTGGTGGTTTTCCGGTGTTTCAATAATGATCGGAGAGGTCCACGTGCTGGCAACCGGGCGTTTGACCTCCCAAGCAACCTTGCCGGTTTTGCCATGCAATGCAATCATGGCGGATTTATCATCGTCTTCATGCCCCTGGTCAAACTGCACCAATAACAGGTCTTCAAAACAGGCCAGCGACGAGGCAACGCCGTAGAAGTTATCCGGCACCCCCAAATGCTGCGCCCACACGCGGTTGCCTTCCAAATCGCAGCTGCCGATCACACCGTCCGCGAAGATGGCGAACACGCGGGAACCGTCGCACGCCATGGTGGCGGCGGCCCAGCCGGTATCGATGAACACTTGCGGCTCTTCCTGTGAAATAATGGGAATATCGTTAAGCGAATGCTGCCAGAGCAAATCGCCGGAGACGGCCGAATAGCAATACATCACTTTGTTGTCTTCATCCGCGCCGGCTAAGAACACCCGGTCACCCCAAATGATGGGCGAGTTCTTGCCGGGGAGAGGGATTTCCGTTTTCCACGCGATACCTTCGCCGGTGTCCTCATTCCAATGCATGGGAACATTCCCGTGTTTCGATATCCCTAACCCGCCGGGGCCGCGAAAGCGCGGCCAGTTGTCTTCCAACTCTTCTTGCGTGGGATACGTTGGGGCAGCCGCGACCGCGTCATCACCGGATGGCGATGGAATCTCAACCGTCGGCACCAGCGCCACACTCACGGCACACGCAAACAACACAACCCCGGTACCGTATATGGCTTTTCGTGCGTTCTCCTTTTTTATGGCTTCTTCATTGGGGTCGCGGTTTTTGTTTTTCTTGTTGCGAATGATGGGCTTTAATGAGACCAAGTATTTGATGGATATTAGAAATACGATTATCCCAATTAACAGCAAGGAACTTCCCTGATTGATAATTGATTTACTTAAAAAGTAATCTTCACGGAGTTTCAAATCAAGTTGGCGGATTTCTTCTTTCAGCGCATCGTTTTGGGGATTCTCTTGCAGTTGCGTCTTCAGTTCCGCAATTTGGGCGGAATAAATGCGCTCCTTTTCCGGCAAGCCGGAATGTTCTTGGATATAGTTTGTCAAAAGAACAACAGCAACCAAAAGCGAGAAAATGCCCGAAATCCAAGCCGCCCCTCTGGCAGCCATAGGCCAGTGGACAGCTTTAAGGATGGGAATATCTTTCAACTTGATCATGATTCATTCACCTATATCGAACGCCAAACTTACGCTCTGATTCAGCCAAACAGTGCTTCCGGCCCGGCGGGAGCCTCGCCCTCCCAACGGCAAACCTGTTTTTCCCGCGATTTCAATTCACCGGAGCTTCCGACGGGACAGACCGAATTTTCTTCATCCGCTTTATCTCTAACGGGCAGGTGCAAAAGCAGCGTCCGCAGGCCACGCACCTCGCGCGGTCGGCTTCATACACAATTCGCTTACGGAACCAGGATTGATTGATCAGTTTCATACAAAGAATCAACCCCATAAATCCGCCCAGAATCCATAAGCCGATCTCATAGTTATTCCGCACTGATTCCGCCTGTTCATACAAAACACCGACGGCCTGGCCGGTATCCCAAAAAGCTTGGCTGGCATCGGTCATACCTTCGACTTGGCCGGTTTCTTCCATGTATACACGTTCCGCCAATTGCACGGTGTAATCCATTTTCGAAAACAACGGCGCGGCATACGAAAACAGCCACGCGCTGACTGCAATCAAAAGCGGCGTTAATACTGCGTACATCACAACCCTTTGGCGATCTTGCGGATTGGGGTGCCGCATTTCTTCATTCGTCGGCGGGGTAATCGCGCCAAAGGGGCAGGCGTTTTCACAGCCTTCGCATTGGACGCATTCGTACTCATCCGGTCCGACGGTGACCCGCCATTGTGAGAATTGCGAAAACCATTTCAGCAGCACGCTGTAAGGGCATAAATACAAGCAATACGGCCTGCCGACAAACATCCCTATCCCAAGCAGAACTGCTCCGAAAAGGAGAATGGAGAAATCGCCGGACATGCGGAAGAAACTGACAAACGGGTCGTACTCACAAATAATGAACGCGCTGCCGAACACCGCGAACAACACGGCGGATCCCAAATACAGATAGGGAAGCATACTCAACGCATGATGCAGCCAACGTGGGATTTGCATGGGACGGATCAAAAAGACATCCTGTATCGCTCCCAGCGGGCACACTCCAGCGCAAAAGACTCTGCCAAAAAACAATGTAAACAGCAGCGGCAGGATGAAGAAAGCCGCGGCCACCAGGGTTAATGTGTATCCGCTATCGAACAACGATAACGCAACGTTTTGAATCGCCCCGATCGAGCAAATACAGCCCTGACGAATAAACCCGAAATAAACCAGAGAAAAGATTCCCAAATAAAAGATCGCGTTGCGGCTGCGCTTTTTGATGACAAAATACGATGCCAATGAAAGAGCGCCAAGCAATACAACGATATCAAAGAGATGCTCCCAATCGCTTTTGGGCAGGGGATGCTGCTCGACGGGAAATGAGTAGCCGCTTTCGAAATCCGGTGGCGGAAAGCGCTGGATATCTTCTGCCGAAAAAAGGGACGCAGGAAATAGCAGTAATAATAGCAATACAAAATAATAACGTTTCATTCGCTTTCGGTTTGTCCTTTAAAGTTATACGGTTTTTCCAAAGGCACACGTTCGATGGCATCGGCGGGGCAGGCCTGCGCGATAGCACATTCGTTGCAGTTCACACAACGGTCATGTTTGATTTGCAGATACATCGAAGCATTGCCGAAGGCCTTGCACCACTTCACGCATTTGCCGCATCCGATGCAGAGGCTCTCATCGATTTTGTATTCAAAATAAGGGTCTTCGATAAAGTTGCGTTTGATGGCGTTGGTGGGGCAGAGTTGATTCTCCGCGCCGGTATCCAAATTGAAGGGGGCGGGATCAAAATACCCCGTGCACAGTTTGCAATAGCCGCACATCTCATACTTTTGAATGCACTTCACCGCCGATTCATCCAACACGCAGGATGTCGCGCACAACCCGCACATGGTGCATTTGTGCGGATCGATCTGCCAGACATATTCATCCGCCTGCACCCGGCTGCCCAAATAGCCCGCCGCGCCGCCGGCCATCAGCAGCATCACACCGCGCGCGCCATCCCGCAACACACTGCGTCTTGGTATATCTTTAGGCTTCGGCATTTGGATTCTCCTTTTGCGATTTCTTCACGTTTATTGCTTGCGGTAAGCGGCAGGCTTCAAACACACCGCAGCCTTGGCAAAGTGTAATTTGCTGGCAATCTTCATCACCCCGGTTGGTCTTTTTGTGCAATACACTCAGGCCCAAGAGCGATAAACCCGCTAAAGCAGCCACCCGCCCCGCGGTTCGAATCCATTCGCGCCTATTGTTTGTTTGTGAAGTCATATTTTTCATCCGCTATTTCCATTATGCTTTGGTTTTCTTCGTGAATATCCGAATTTCCGATTTTTGGGGTTCCAGCGCAATGACCCGTCCCTCTGAATCAACAGCGATATCAATCCCATATGGGCTGGTGAATGTATCCATGCGTTCTAAATTGAGTTGGGTGCGGGAAAATTGCTGCGGTCCGGCGACAAATCCGTTTAGGTCTCCATTGGTGTCATACCATTTCATGCGGGTAAACCCTTTTTCGCTGGTGATGAACCCTTGATCATCCGGCAGCACGGCAAAACTCACGGGGTTGCAGCATCCGCAGAATTTTTCCGGATCGGTCATTGAAAACGATCCCCACCACGCTTTCATGTTGCCGTTAAAGCGGTAGCATTCGATGCGGTGTTTGCCGCAGTTGGCGGCATAAATCTCATCCGACCCGGTGACCGCAATATCGAAATACAAACTGGGGATCACAAATTCGCCGAACTCTTTGATGTATGTGCCATCGGCTTTGTAATGATGAATCACCCGGTTGCCCGTGTCGGCGGCAAACACATCGTCACCGTACGAGCCGATGGAGGAAATGATTGCGTCTCCGTTTACCGGTTCCCATTGTTTTTGGCTTTGCCCTTTGGCGTCGAATACCTGTATCCGGTTGTTTAAACCAACATAAAAATGGTTATCCGCAGTGACATACAATGCCGTAATGTTTTGCTCCGTTGGGATGGAGAAGGATTGCACTTGTCCGCTTGGTGAGAAGCGTTTGATGGATTGTCTACCGGCAATATAAATATTGTCTTGCCTATCCAAAGCAATTTTACGGGGATTTTTCATTCCGGTTTGGATGGGGTCTTCAGACTCTTCATACAGAATCAAATCTTCATCCACTTTCAGCAGCGACCGCAAGCGGCTTTGCGATGGAGTCGATGCTTTCACCGCTGAATGAATTCCGGTAACCGCTGCCGCGCTGAGTGCGACACTGCGCCCGACGTTTTGCAGCAATTCCCTGCGGTTTGGTTTTTTCGTTTTCATTGGTTATACCTCCCGTTTACACACCCGGCTTTGGTTCGGCGATTTGGATGCAGGCCATATTGGTGAAATCGCGTAGAACCAAGCGGCCGTTCGCGTAGGCCATTGGCGCCCAGGCCTCGTGGCCATGCAGCACTTGGGTTTGATCGATCAAGTCAAAAGAATGCGGTGATATGCGCACACGGCTGAGCAAGCCGCCATCGTCCATGACATACAAGATTTCATCAATCAGCATATACGGGCCTAAATCAAACTTGTAATTAGGTGTGCTGGCCCATTTCTCATTGCCTTCCAAATCCAGG
>CAYVAZ010000094.1:0-357 GCA_964449065.1 uncultured bacterium | reverse complement strand
GGGCGGACACCGTAAATATGCTCTTCATACAAAATCGGGGTATGCTGCGTCACACCAAACTGCTTGTCTTCCAAACGAAACAGCACTTCAGGAACAATGTTCTCTCCCTCTTGTTTCAGTTGCAGCATCATGCTGCCCGCTTGATATCCCCCGCTGAAAAAGATACGGCTTTCATCGATCACCAGTGGTGACGGCACGTTCGCCATGCGGATGATCCATTCCGGTGTTTCCCACAAGATGCTGCCGTCTTCTGCCGAGACACCCACAACGCCTCCGCTGGCGCAGTAGAGGTACATGCGCTGTCCGTTGAACTCCATCGGCACGATAGATGAATGCGTCATCAGCCATTTGTTGGGA
>CAYVAZ010000093.1:1686-16108 GCA_964449065.1 uncultured bacterium | reverse complement strand
AGCCTCCCCCATTGCATTGGGGGAGGAATGAGAAAATCGATTCGATTTTTTGAAATGCACTTCATATCGCTGACCTGTTACGAAAAAAGAAAGCATTTCACAATTGTGAACGGTGGGTCAGAACAACGCGGCCAACCCTACAATAATACTTAAATACACAAAATGGAAAAAACATCATGAGTTCCACAGCGTTTTTATTTCCGGGTCAGGGTTCGCAGTTTGAAGGCATGGGCGCGGATATGGCAGAGGCTTCGGTGGCGTTTTTGCGGCGCTGCAAACAGGCCGAAGATCTCTTAGGGTGGGATGTTCTCAGTTTAAAGAAAACCGACGGTATTCCCTCATTGGATATCACCATTTTTACGCAGCCCGCTATTTACATCATTAGTTGCGCGACGGCGGATGATTTAATAGCGAATGGTATTCAGCCGGCTGCCGTTGCCGGCCACAGCGCGGGCGAATTTGCCGCGTTAACCGCAGCCGGTGCATGGGATTTTGAAACCGGCTTAAATGTCATCTCACAACGGGCTTGTTTGATGCACAAGTTGGCAGGGATGGGCGCCATGGCGGCTGTGTTGGGGCTTGAACCGCAATCCATCCGCGATGTTTGCGTAGCATATACGGAGGGGCAAGTAAGCGTTGCCAATTACAATTCCCCCAAACAAACCGTCATTACCGGTGAAAAAGACGCCGTCGAGGCTGTGACGCCGATTCTCAAAGATAAAGGCGCGCGGCGCATCGTACCGTTACCGGTCAGCGGGGCGTTTCATTCTCCGCTGATGCAAAAAGCGCGGGATGAATTTTGGTCATTCATGCAATCCATTGAGGTCAAGGAACCCTCCGTGCCGTGGGTATCCAACAACACCGCGCAGCCGGAAAGCGATCCGGCCAAGATCAAAGAGTTATTGGCGGCGCAGTTTACGTCTTCCGTGCAATGGATCGAAACCATGAAGTGGATGGAGAAACATACGGATCAAGCGCTGGAAGTGGGACCGGGAGAGGTGTTGTGCGGTCTGGCAAAGGCGTGCTGTGACGATTATATATGCCGGCCTACCTCGACAATAGAGAATATGAAAGCGGTATTGGAATAACATGGAAAAGCGATTGCAAAAGAAAAACGCGTTGGTGACCGGCGGTTCGCGCGGCATCGGCAAAGCGATAGTGGAACGTCTGGCCGATGAAGGCGCATCGGTTGTGTTCACCGGACGCAATGAAGAGACTTTGAAGCGGGTAGAAGAAGAACTAAACGGCAAAGGGTATCCCGTAAAAGGTTTTGCCGCCAATGCCGAAGAATCCAACGCCGCGGATCAAGCGGTGGCATTTTGTGTGGAGACCTTTGGTTCGATCGATATCTTGGTCAACAATGCCGGCATCACCAAAGATACTCTTTCCATGCGCATGAAAGACGATGACTGGAACCGGGTGTTATCCGTGAACCTGAACGGGGCGTTTTATTTTTGCCGCGCCGCGATGAAGCCGATGATGAAAGCGCGGTCCGGCAAGATGATCAACATCGCCTCGATTGTCGGATTGATGGGGAATGCGGGGCAGGCGAATTACGCGGCCTCGAAGGCGGGGATGATCGGCATGTCGAAATCCCTCGCGAAAGAAGTGGCCGCAAGAGGGATCAACGTAAATGTGATTGCCCCGGGCTTTATCGAAACCGATATGACGGCAGCGATGAAGGATGAAGTAAAAGAAGGCGTGTTGCAGTACATCCCCCTGGGGCGTTTTGGCGAAGCGAACGACATTGCCGCGTTGGCGGCGTTTTTGGCCTCGGATGAAGCTTCATTTATTACCGGACAAGTCTTTACCGTTGACGGCGGCATGTTGATGTAACGCAAAAAAAGTTGGCGTGATTTATTGAACACTCGAATCCGGTAAATTTTTGGAATTTATATAGGAACAGAGAAGTGCCCCTCATGGATTGGAAATTTTGAACTATCATGTACACTTCTCAACTTATGTTTATTTTAACGTGCGCAAGGAGGTAAGATCCGTGAGCGAATCGATCGAAGAAAAAGTTATTGGCATCGTAGCGGATAAGCTTAAAGTATCGAAGGATGAAGTCACCCCGGAAAAATCGTTTACCCGCGATTTAGGGGCGGACTCGTTGGATACCGTCGAATTGGTTATGGAATTTGAAGAAGCGTTTGATATCGATGAGATTCCCGAGGAAGAGGCCGAAAAAATCGGCACGGTTGGGGATGCCATAGAATACATCAAAACCAAAAAAGGCTAAGCACCATCCTTTTGGAGATAAACAAAGATGTCCCGCAGAGTTGTCATTACCGGATTGGGCGCGATCACCCCTGTTGGCAATACCGCAGAATTATTTTGGAACGGATTAAAATCCGGCAGCAGCGGCGCCGGTATTGTGACACGGTTTGATGTATCCAAGTTTTCCGCCAAGGTAGCCGCGGAAGTCAAGGACTTTGATCCGGAAATTTGCATTGACCCGAAAGAGATAAAAAAACTCGATCTCTTCACCCAGTTCGCCATGGTGGCGGCGGTTGAAGCGGTTGAGGCATCCGGCATTTCATCCAATGGAAGCGATCCCGCCCGTACCGGTGTATTGATCGGTTCCGGTATCGGTGGGATACAAACCATCGAAGAACAAAAAGAAATCTTGCTGGAAAAAGGACCGCGCCGCATCAGCCCCTTTCTTATCCCCAAATTGATTATCAATATGGCATCGGGTATGGTATCGATGCGCTATGGGTTTTCCGGGCCAAATACCGCGGTTGTAACCGCCTGCGCGACCGGAAACCATGCCATCGGCGACGCCATGCGGATCATTCAACGGGATGAAGCCGATGTGATGGTGGCCGGAGGAACGGAAGCGGCGATTACGCCATTGGGCTACGGTGGTTTCGCCAATATGAAGGCGTTATCCACCCGCAATGACTCTCCCCAAACCGCCAGCCGGCCGTTTGACAAAGACCGCGAAGGCTTTGTGATGGGCGAAGGCGCCGGGATTGTAATTTTGGAAGAGTTGGAACATGCCAAACAACGCGGGGCCGCCATCTTTGGAGAAATCGTTGGATACGGTATGTCCGCGGATGCCTATCACATGACCATGCCGGAACCGGAAGGCAAGGGGGCTGCCAACGCCATGCGGATGGCGCTGAAAGACGCGCAGTTGAACCCGGAAGACATCGGTTACATCAACGCGCACGGCACATCCACCCCCTACAACGACAAATTTGAAACCAAGGCCATTAAAACCGTGTTTGGTGATCACGCCTACAAACTGGCGGTCAGTTCCACCAAATCGATGACCGGGCATCTGCTGGGCGCGTCCGGCGCGATTGAATTTATCGCCGCAACAAAGGCCCTGCAAGAAGGCATTTTGCCGCCCACCATAAACTATACCACCCCCGACCCTGATTGCGATTTGGATTACGTTCCCAACGAAGCCCGGGAACAGCAGGTAGAAGCCGCCATCTGTAACTCATTCGGCTTCGGCGGGCACAACGCGGTGCTGGCGGTGAAAACGTTTCATTAACTCTACCGGCAGCCGCCTTGGTGAATCATCATTCTTTTATCGTATTCTCTTTTCTGCCAAAATCATAAAAAATTTAACGACTCCAATCTTTAATAACCGTTCACTTTATGGTATGTTGTTACGTTTACGTTTCGCAAAATTCACCGGTCACAAATTTAAGTTCGGATAACATGAAACCGGACTTCCGGCTCGGCGGAAGCATCATTCTCCCACAGCCGAATCGATTTTGCTTACGGCGGTAAATCAATTTGCATACCTTGCGTAGGGGGTGAAATCATGGCGGACTATTTTCCAACAGTGAAGCAAATTAAGTATGAGGGGCCGGATTCCAAGAATCCGCTGGCTTTTAAGCATTACAATCCCAAACAAAAAATCATGGGCAAAGCCATGGAACAGCACCTGCGCTTTGCGGTCTGTTACTGGCATACCTTTAAGGGATTGGGCAATGATCCATTCGGCCCGGGGACGATGATCCGCAATTACAACCAATACGATGATCCGATGGAAGTAGCGGATAAAACTTTGGAAGCCGCGTTTGAGTTTTTCTCCAAACTGGGGGTCAATTTCTGGTGCTTCCACGACCGCGATATCGCCCCGGAAGGGTACACACTGAAAGAGACCAATGAACGTCTCGATATCATCGTCAACAAAGCGAAGAAGCTGCAAAAAGATCACGGCATCAAATTGCTGTGGGGAACCACCAACATGTTCTCACACCGCCGCTTTATGGCAGGCGCCGCCACCAATCCCTCACCGGACGTATTCGCCTACGCCGCCAGCCAAGTGAAAAAGGCGATGGAAATCACTCACGAGCTAAACGGCGAAGGCTATGTGTTTTGGGGCGGCCGTGAAGGCTATGAAACCTTGCTCAACACCGATATGGGGCGTGAATTAGACCACCTCGGCTTGTTTATGAATATGGCGGTGGATTATAAGAAAAAAATCGGCTTTAAAGGACAGTTTTATATCGAGCCCAAGCCGAAAGAACCGACCAAGCATCAATACGATTTCGACGCGGGCGCGTGCCACGCGTTTTTGCGGAAATATGGTTTGATGGATGATTTTAAGATGAATATCGAAGCCAACCACGCCACCTTGGCCGGCCATACCTTTTTTCATGAATTGGAATATTGCGCCCAGAACGGCATTCTAGGTTCGATCGACGCGAACCGCGGTGACCTCTTACTGGGCTGGGATACCGATCAGTTCCCCACCAACCTGTATGACTGCGTCTTGACGATGTACGTGCTGTTACGGCACGGTGGGTTTCAGACCGGAGGACTCAACTTCGATGCAAAGGTGCGCCGCCAGTCGATTGATCCCGAAGACCTGTTCCACGCGCATATCGGGGGGATGGATGCCTTCGCGCGCGGCCTGAAAATCGCGGCCAAAATGGTGAAGAGCAAATCGTTTGAGAAGATCATCAAACAACGTTACAGCGGCTGGAATAAAGCATTGGGCAAAGAGATAGAATCCGGCAAGTCTTCGTTTGAAACGTTGGAAGCCTACATCCATAAAAACGGCGAGCCGGATATTCAAAGCGGCCGGCAAGAAATGATCGAGAATCTTTTGAACGATTTTATTGAATAAAAGCAGCGCCGTATCTGAAAGATGGTTGCGTCTTCCATCTCCAATGAGTCCCGGTGCATTTTTGACTGCTTGAGAATAAACCCAGCACCTTTTCAAAGATCAATGGATACGCGATAGTCTTTCTGCTGGCGAAGTGGAAATAATCCGGGGGATAACGGTTCTCTTTCTGCCTACCGGTCCCCCCTTGCCTCCCTTAACAAGGAGAGACACATTTATCAACCGTCATTTCGTTGTTGATAGACGACCAGGTTTTCCTTACGCTAAGGCTTATCGCCGCACTTACTCTACAATCCAAAATGGAAACGATATTAATACCGGTGTTATTTAAGACTGTCAGGTAAGAATGGTGCTAAGTCCTTCTTTCGCTGAGGCTTATCGCCGCGCGAAAAACACAAAACCTCTCAGGGCTGCCCGTTGTAGGGTTGGAGACAACACATGGAAAATAAGGCTAGCGGCATTGGCAGACGCATTACCCGTTATGGAATGTTTTTAACCCTGAGCGGGGTGGTATGCAAGTTGTTTTTGCTGGTGTATACCGTCTTGGCGGTAGAAATCCTAGGAAAAGAAGTCTTTGGCCGCATCGAGTATTTATTTGAAATCGCCATCATCTTCAGCGTGTTGGTGGATTTTGGGTTGGAGCAAACCGTCACGCGGGAACTGTCGCGCCGGCGGGATCATTTGATGCAGGCGTTTTATTCGCTGCTGATCTACCGCATGAGTGTATCGCTGATCGGCGCGGTATTGTTGGTCGGTTTTTTTGCCTTGATCCGGAGGCCGGAGCATTCGTGGGGATTGATCGCCGCGTCGGTCATTTACTTTAGCATTGTATGCAATGTGATGCTGGCACGCGCTGCCGTACGCAGTGTGGAATGGCTTAGCATAGAAAGCTGGGCCAATATTTTGGATAAGATCATCCACATCGGTTTGGCAATCCTCCTGTTATATATTTTTCCGAACCCGGCATTGATTTTGCTGTGTTACAGCGCGGGGGCGTTGGTTTCGTTGATCATTTATTTGGGGGTGCTGTTTCGCGAATACGGCTGGCAGCCGCGGCCGTTCCGGACGCAAGACTGGCGGGGCTGGCAAAAACTGGCGCTGCCGATCGGGCTTTCGGCAACGTGCATCTTGCTCTTGCACCGTGAGGATACCGTCATGGTTAATTGGCTGCAAGGAGATGAAGAGACGGGGTTGTATAAGGCGCCTTACCGCTTGTTGGAAGGCTTGTTTTTGTTTCCGCAAGTGTTGGCGGTATCCGCTTATCCCGTGTTCTCAAAGTTGTATCATGAACGGACGGATTTCTCCCAAACCGCGGGATTGCTGCTGCGCGGATTGATTTTGATCAGCTTGCCGATGGCCGTGGGAGGGATGATTATTTCTCATGAAATGATGCGCATGTTAATGCCGGAACTGGGCAAAGCTGGGGGGTGGATATTCGCTGTGCTGGTGTGTTCACTGCCGTTTATTTACGCGAACTTTATTTTGGGAACGATACTGAATGCCACCAACCGCCAGCATCATAATCTGCGGGCGGCGTTTGTGGGATTGGTTTCGAACGCGCTGTTGAACATCCCCGCGATTTATTATTTGGGGGCGTATGGCGCCGCGTTCATGACGATCGTTTCGCAAGGATTGTATGGGGCGTTGATGTTGCATTCTCTGCGCGAAGAAAAGCTGCTGCAAGATTGGCAGCCCTATTTGGGGATTGTTGCCGCCACGGTTTTAATGGCGGTTGCGATTGTGTTTCTTTCATCCATCTGGTATTGGCAGGTGGGATTGGGGATCGTGATTTACGCCGCGCTTGCCTATGTGTTTCGCGCGGTTACTTCCGCGGATGTGGTGAAGGTACGGCAGGTGGTACGGGGGAATACATGATTGCGTTTTGTACTTCTATTACCATTGTAAACAAATAATGACTGATCAGGGCGGCGGTACACCTCAGCGAAAGAAAGACCTGCCGGTTTCCGTTCTGAGCAATCCTAAATAGAATGGGTATCAGGTTCATAAACATCACCCTTTCGTTTCAAAAAAAAACGAATCAAGCGAAAATGATCTACTGATTTTCTTTCGTTGTGATATAGTATGGACGAAGACATCTATACAACGTTCTCTCATGTCGAGAGATTCGTGACAGCACTCAATACGATAAAGCAATTAGACATGGCATCATTTATGAAATGGTTCATTGGCCTGTTTTTGGGTCTTTACATTGGATGGAACGGCGCTCATGCAAAAGAACGTTCGTTTGACGAAGAACTGCGGCATATTGGCATCCTTTCCGAAATCTTGATCCAAATTCAAGATGAATATGTTAACGAAGACAAAACCAGCACCGAACAACTGATTCAAGGCGCGATCGACGGCATGCTCTCTTCTCTGGACCGTTATAGTGTGTTCTTGAGCCCGCAAGAAGCAAAAACGTTTAGTGAACAAACCGAAGGCTCCTTTCAAGGCTTGGGAATTCAAGTCGATTTTGTAGACGGCTGGTTAACCGTAATTGAACCCATTCCCGGTACCCCTGCCGCCGAGGCGGGATTGATTGGCGGTGACCGCATTGTGGAAATCGATGGGCAACCGACGAAAGACATCGGGTTTGAAAAAGCCTCTTTGTTGCTGCAAGGGGAAATAGGTACAGAAGTCATGTTGTTGATTGCCCGTCATGGGGAACCCTCGCTGTTGTCATTTACCCTGACACGCGCGCGGATCGAAACCCTGGCGGTTGAACCGGGTGAACAAAAGATGTTGGATGACCGTATCGGCTACATTCGTCTGCGCAACTTTACCCAAGATGCCGCGGTCGAACTGGAACAAAGTATCCGCGCGCTGCAAAACCAAGGAATGCAAAGCCTGATATTTGATTTGCGCGATAACGTAGGCGGAATTTTTGATGTGGCTGTTGATATTTGCGATTTGTTTTTCTCTGAAGGAGTCGTGGTGGTTTCTCAAAAAGACCGAAACGGAAGAATTACCACCTACGAAACCCAAAAACCGCACACCGGAACATTTTTGCTCGCTGTATTGGTAAACGACTTCACTGCCAGTTCATCCGAAATTGTTGCGGGCTGCCTGCAAGACCACAGACGCGCTGTTCTGGTAGGGCCGGCAGGGCAAAAAACGTTCGGCAAAGGTTCCGTGCAATCGCTCATTGAACTGGTTAAACTACCCGGGGCAGCCCTCAAAATCACGACAGCCAAATATTACACGCCGCACGGACGCTCGATTGATGATATTCAGGGATTAACGCCGGATATCCAAGTGCCGGTAACAGAATCGCAGCGTGTTGCCATGCGCAGCCAAAACAAAATGGGATATGTTCCCTCCAAATTTCTAAACGCCAAACAAAAACCAATGCCCATATCTCCACCTTCTTTTGTTGAAGAAAATGAGGAAAATGATCCGCAACAGGACGTATTTGATATGGAACTGTATTACGCTTTTATAACGTTGAAAGGCGCCGGGATCTTTCAATCCGGCGGACGCGATCCGTATAACTTTGTATATCCTCGGAATTGAAACCTCATGCGATGATACCGGTGTTGCCGTTGTCAAAGACGGTGTTCGGGTGGTCTCCAATCTTGTTTCTTCGCAAATCGACCTGCACCGCGATTACGGCGGTGTTGTGCCTGAAATCGCGTCCCGTGCCCATATTCAGCATCTGCTGCCGTTGGTGGAACAATGCCTGCATGAAGCACAGATTGGCCGGGATGATCTCGATGCAATCGCGGTTACCCACACTCCCGGATTGACCGGCTGCCTACTCACTGGAATCTCGTTTGCCAAAGCGTTTGCGTATTCGCTCCACAAACCGCTGCTTGGTGTTCAACACCTGGAAGCCCATGTCTACACATCCATCCTGGACCAGCCGCCGGAAAATCATCCGCCGTTCCCTCATCTATCGTTATTGGTTTCCGGGGGACATACGGTGTTGTACCGGGTCGATGGCTGGACGGATTTACACTACCTTGGCGGTACGATGGATGACGCGGCCGGAGAAGCATTTGACAAAGCAGCGAAATCGCTGCAACTCGGTTTTCCCGGCGGCCCCATTATTCAAAAAACAGCGGATGGGTATGACGGTGAGTTCATCCATTTCACACGTCCGGTGATGAACAAAGGCTATGAATTTTCATTCAGCGGATTAAAAACCGCGGTCATCAATCGAGTGAATGCGTTGGATGAGTTGACCCGCGAAGATCAAGTGCAAATCGCGGCATCCTTTCAAGAAGCCGCCATCGATGTGCTGGTGACGAAAACCCTTCGCGCCGCGCAAGAAGAAAACCTGCATCATATCTCCTTAGTCGGCGGGGTATCGGCCAATGAACCGCTTCGCCAACGCCTGTTAACCAAAGCGGAAAAAAGAGGGTACAAAGTTTACCTCCCCCACAAACGCTTTTCGGTTGACAATGGGGCCATGGTTGCGGGGATTGCTCATCATTATCTTAAAGAGAACAAACTTGCAGACCTGACTCTCAACGCGAAAGCCACCCAGGCTCTTGGCAATTAATACCGCTTCAATAAAACAATATGCGTTGTGCGGTACCGGCTGGAAGCCGATGCTCCCCTTTTATGGAGGAATCACACAGAATTTATTTGATTCCGTATAATCACAAATCATCCGACCGGAACGCGTCTTCATAATGCACAATCTCCGGCGCCTTCCCTTTCGGGGCAACAATTGATATCACATCATACCGAATGTCTTTATCACAGCCGGGCTGTACACCGAACAAATACTGCTCTGTGGCGGCCATGATCTTTTTCATCTTGGCTTTTGAGACCGCTTCATACGGATTGCCGTGCGCTTTGCTTTTTCTTGCTTTCACTTCCACAAAAACCAGCAGCGTTTCCGTTTCCGCGATAATATCAATCTCTCCACCCGCTGCATGATAATTGCGTGTGACAATCCGGTATCCTTTTTCTTGCAGAAAATTTGCGGCAATGCCTTCAAACCGATAGCCGGTTTTTTGGGTCGTTGGTTTCGTTTTCTGCTCCAGCATTATCAGTTCGTTGCATCTATACTTTGCGGATTGGTGCAGGTAATAATACTCCTCTTCTCCCAACTGCAGCCGCGAGAAAACCAAGGATTCCTGATATTCTTTGATTTCCGCTTTGGTGGTTAGGGATTGCAATGAGGTATATTGATTCGTAAATTCTGGAACAGGCCGGATGGGTTCAAAATTTTTTGAACCGTTGAATGACAGTCTATGCAGCGGAGACACCCCGAAAAGCCGAATCGAAATCCGGTGATACTTTGTCGGATACCCTTTATGATACTTCCACCCATAGTGCGGATATTCATCATGCAGTTTTGCCATCAACCGGTCCCGCGTTACCTTCGCCAGGATGGATGCCGCCCCGATGGAAAGCGATTTTTGATCCCCTTTCACAACCGCTTCACCTGGAATCGCGACGGGTGGATACTGCTTGCCATCCACCAGCAAATAATCCGGGGCAATGGATAAACTCTCAACCGCCCGTTTCATGCCAAGCAAAGAGGCTTGCAATATGTTGACTTCATCGATCTCTTGCGGGGAGACTTCCACAACGGAATATGCAACGGCATGTTTGGTGATTAGTTGATAGCACGCTTCCCGTTCCGCTTCCGTCATCTCTTTCGAATCCCGAATTCCCGCGCACCATTGGCCTTCAATAGGGCGCGGCAGGATGACCGCCGCGGCGACCACCGGCCCCGCCAATGGCCCACGCCCCGCTTCATCCGCCCCCGCGACGGATTTGCAGCCTTGGTTGTAGGCGGTTTCTTCAAAGAGAAATAGCGGTGGAGAATCAACTGGCTTATTGATCATTCGTTTCTGTAGTTTGTATAGATGAATTTGAGTCTTTACTTTTTTGGATCACAGCTCGGATATACTCTTGAAAATGATCTTTTCCAAAGTTGTTCAAATAGTAGGTCATAACAGCTGGGCTATGTTGTAATGCGTCAATTTCAAGTTCAAACGTGCTTAATTGGTTTTCTTCATCATCTAAAAGAATGTGTGGGAGCCGTTCTTTTGCCACGGATTTCAGCAATCCCGTATCAGAATCGAAGTCTTCAACTGATGTGAAAAGAGATGATGCCTCCTGTTGGATTACAATTGTAAAGTAGCACTTATATTGAAAATAGATTTGAATTCGTAACCGTTTTAAGATTTGATCTTCAATTGCTTTAAGCAATGCTTCAAAACCAATCGGATATCTTCCGATTTGGATTATATTTAGTTTCGAAATTGATTTTCCCAGTAGACCAATAGCGATGGCAACAACTAAAGGATTGGAATAATCCAACTGAATGGAAGAACCGTCATCGTTGGAGGTTGCCTGAATAATTGTTTCAATCGAGATGAAACCCACTCGAATTAAAAATAAGAGTAAACAACTCCACAATCCATAAAAAGCGGAATACAAATAAAGCAGCCAACATTTAATCAGGATTGATTGTGTGTGAGAGTATTTGGGTTGAAGAATAAATTCTAATAGTGAGATCAAAAAAGAAATTACGAATGCTATAACAAAACAGGATATTTCTTCCCCCCAATCCATATTCGATTACCCAACCAAAAGAGTTCGCGAAGATATATTGGCATTTATTGAATGGGTTGTTTATGTAAAATTCTTACAACCCCATTATCGACTTCCAATACCTTTTTTTCTTCTAATCGTTTCAACGTATATGAGGCTTCCGGTAATACATCGCTGAACATATCCAACAATGGCATTATGGCAATATTGTTGTTCGCTTTTACCGCATTGAAAATTTTATGAGCCAAACCAGGATCGTTTACCATATTAAAACCTCAGCGTAACAAAAAGATAAAATCCGGATTACCAAAGAATATTCAGTAATCCGGTGAATTCTCAAATATTATAGCACGAAAAATATTACGGGAAAAGTTTATTTCTTCATCCAAGACATCAAGCCGCGCAGTTCTTTGCCGACTTTCTCAATCTGGCTTTCTTGGTCAATACGCTTCAACGCGTTGAAGGATGGACGGTTCGCTTGGTTTTCTAAGATCCATTCTTTGGCAAAAGTGCCGTCTTGGATTTCGCGCAGGATCTTCTTCATCTCGTTCTTGGTTTCTTCGGTAATAATGCGTGGACCGCGGCTCAGGTCGCCATACTCAGCGGTATCAGAGATACTATAGCGCATCCCGGAAAGGCCGTTTTCATAGATCAAGTCTACGATGAGTTTTAATTCATGGCAGCACTCGAAGTAGGCCATTTCCGGCTGATATCCGGCTTCGACCAATGTCTCGAATCCGGCTTTGATCAATGCGGTGGTCCCGCCGCAAAGCACAACCTGTTCCCCGAATAAATCGGTTTCGGTTTCTTCTATGAAGGAGGTTTCAATAACACCGGCGCGTGTGCCGCCGATGCCCTTGGAATACGCCAGCGCGTTTTCTTTTGCCTTGCCGGATGCGTCTTGATGAATCGCGATGAGCGAGGGCACGCCGGCGCCTTCGGTGTAAATCCGGCGGACAATGTGTCCCGGTCCCTTGGGAGCGCACATGACAACATCCACATCCGCCGGCGGCACGATTTGGCCGTAGTGAATGTTAAACCCGTGCGCGAACAATAGGGTTTTGCCCGCGGAGAGGTTGTCTTTGATTTCCGTGTTGTACACAGCGGTTTGATTTTGATCGGGAATGGTAATCGTTAATATATCCGCTTTTTTGGTGGCTTCCGCCACACTCATCACCTCAAAGCCGTCCGCTTTGGCCTTGTCAAAACTCGCTCCCGGACGCTGCGCGATGATCACGTTACAGCCGCTGTCGCGCAGGTTTTGTGAATGCGCGTGGCCTTGGCTGCCATACCCCAGCACCGCAATCGTTTTATCCTTGATCAAATCAAGGGTTGCGTCATTGTCATAATACACTTTTGCCATCTCAATTTCCTTTCGCTTCTCATAACTTTTATTGTTGTATTCGTTGAAATCACCAAAGCAAAGCCTTCAATTCTACCGGGAAAAACCGGTTTCAGTAATGCCTGCATACAATTAGGGTTCAGAGATTTACGGCTGAACTTTATTTACATAACCGGTAAATTCTTCCAATGATTCAACCGCCCGAATTTGTTTGCGGAGGTGTTTTAACACTTCAAAATCTTTTATCTGCAAAACCGAATTCTTCAACGGGAAAGAGATTAGGCCGAATTTTTCTTCAAGGTCGTCAATCAGAATGGATTGCACAGCTTCCACTCTTCCTTCTTTCTAACCTTCTTGTCTTCCTTTATCCATTGCGATTTGTTCAAATGGAGCGACCACAGACATGATTTTCCCTCTATTCTTTAATAGATTCTTCAACAAGCCGATGAAAATCAGTTAGTGAATCAGTCTTTTGAATTTGTTTCCGAAGTTTCTTTACAATATCAATATCGCCTATTTGATTAATAGATTCAATTAATGAAGGGGGGATATGACCGAATTTGTCGGTTAAATCTTCAACTAGAGTAGAGCGTGCTTCCTCTTGCCTACCCTCTTGTATTCCTTTTTGTATTCCTTCTTGTATTCCTTCTTGTATTCCTTCTTGTCTACCTTCTTGTCTACCTTCTTGTATTCCTTCTTGCTTACCTTTTTCCATAGCGATTTGTTCAAACGGAGCGATCAACGGCATGTTCTTTTCCTCCTGATATGCATGAATGTTTTCTAAGAATTCTAACTCCAAATCTTGCGGTAACGTCATCATGGCATCGATAAATTTAAAAAAATGATAGACATCTTCAGCGGTCAATCCTTGTTCCATCATACTTTTTGCGATGGTTTCTTTATAGTCAAAGCGCTGCTTCGGGTTTCCTTTTGTTTCCAAGGTTTTCAAATGCGCGATGACGAAAAAGGCAAATGGGTTGCCACTGTTCTTTAATTCATCTACTTTGTCCCTGTAATCCAGCAGTTTTATTCGCTGATAGGTAAAGCGCAGATGATTTCCCCAGATACCCGTTTCATACGATTCCGGTTTCCAATTGGGGTTGTCGTCACCCAAAACAGCAATGCTCATGATGGGTTTCTTATACCGCAAAAACAATGAACTGTTGTACACATACATGCGTTCCGGCATTGCATGATCTTGCTGCGACTGGACTTCCGTATGGATATAAACCCACACTTCTTCCAGATTCTTCCGGAAAACCTGCACCAGCTTATCAACATACCGGTTTCCGGTTTCGGCTTCGGGTACGATGCGGCGCAGTTCTTGTTCCAGCGATACATACCCTTTTTCCCAATCGATATCATCATGCACAGCCGGAAGAAACAGTTGCATGAACTTCTGCAAGTATAAGTCCAGAGCATCCTTCCACGTGTTATCGAAATCAGCATGGATCCATTCCGGTGTATTCATG
>CAYVAZ010000093.1:0-1586 GCA_964449065.1 uncultured bacterium | reverse complement strand
CCTTCGCTGCCGATGGCTTCTACCACCATCGATTCCGGGCTTACATCCGCGATATGCGCGCGAAAGATATTCGCAACTTGAACGACTTCGTTCCGGGTGGATGCATCCGCTTTTACTTTAATCAGTACCAACTCGCGGTTGATGATATCCCGGTCTTCAACCGAAAAATCATGCGCTTCATACACATCCACCAAGCGGTCGATCTGCTTGCGTACCTGATCCAAAATCTTATCGTCTCCCGGCACAACAATCGTCATACGGGATACCCGGTGGTCTTGCGTTTCCGCGACCGATAAACTCTCGATGTTAAATCCGCGGGCGGAAAAGAGTCCCGTCACGCGCGACAATACGCCCGAACGATTTTCGACCAACAAATAAAAGATGTGCTTCCGGTGTCCTGGTTTTAAATTCGTCATGTTCGTTTCTCTCTTTCTTAGGCCATGCCGTCGATGATTTGATTGAGTGATGCCCCCGCCGGTACCATCGGATACACGTTTTCTTCACGCGCTACCCATACATCCAAGATGGCGGGCTTGTCAACTTCCAAACATTCCTTTACCGCATCTTTAAGTTCGTCTTTTTTGGCGACTCGTTTGCCCCACCAACTGTAGGCATCGGCCAGCTTCACAAAATCGGGAATGTATTCCGAGTTCATCCAGTCGTTGGGGTCGTTTTGATCCGGCAAGGTGTCTTTGCCCGGTTTGGTCAATTCGGTGGCGGAATAATTCTTTCCGTAGAACAAATCCTGCCATTGGCGAACCATGCCCAGCCAGCCGTTGTTCATGATGATGATCTTAACCGGCAGGTTATAGATTGCCGCGGTTGCCATTTCTTGTATGTTCATAACAATGGACCCGTCTCCGGCAAAATCGATGACCGTCCGGTTCGGAAACGCCCACTGCGCCCCGATCGCGGCCGGGAACCCATACCCCATCGTGCCCAATCCGCCGGATGTAATCCATGTGCGCGGCCGGGTAAATGTGTAATATTGCGCGATCCACATTTGATGCTGGCCGACCTCGGATGTAATAATGGCGTCTTCATCCGCAATCTCATCGACGACCTGACACAGATACTGCGGCATGATCAGTTCCGGATTGCTGGCTTCGCCGTATTTCAGCGGGAACTGCTTTTTCAAGCCATCAACGTGTTCAATCCACTCGTCGGTATTACAGCGCTTGGCCAGTTTGTTCAGCATCGCGAGTGAATTTTTTACATTCCCTACCAAATCGACATCCACTGTCACGTTTTTGCTGATAGAAGATTTATCGATATCCATGTGGATGATCTTCGCGTTCGGGGCAAATTCTTCCAACTTTCCGGTCACCCGGTCGTCAAAACGCGAGCCGGCGGCGATTAAGCAATCGCAGGCTTGCACCGCTTTGTTGGCGTACATGGTTCCGTGCATCCCCAGCATCAACAGCGATAAGGGGTGTGTTTCCGGGAAGGCGCCCAACGCCATCAAGGTGGTGGTTACGGGGATATTGGTTTTGGTGGCAAACAAGAACAACTCATCCGCTGCATCCGCGTTGATCACCCCGCCGCCAACATACAGCAAAGGACGCTTTGAGTTTTGAATTAGTTCC
>CAYVAZ010000092.1:14593-16120 GCA_964449065.1 uncultured bacterium | reverse complement strand
GTTAACGCACCGGCTGGATGCCGGTGCTACCGGCTATACAACTTTGAAACGCTCTAGCCTACATTCGTGTGTATTCGTGTCCATTCGCGGTTTCAATCGCTGTTGCCGTTGTCTCCCTTATTCATAGGGGGGTAGGGAAGAGATTAAAGCACATCAAAAAAAACTCATCTTCCCCAAAATAAAAATCCGATTAAGATATCAAATTATACTTACTGTAATTTGATGTCAGAACGATTTTTTTTGCAGGTGGGATGCAATGGATACCAATATCCCGGTAGTGATTTTATGCGGTGGGCTGGGCACCCGGCTTCGTGAAGAGACCGAAATCCGCCCCAAACCGATGGTCTATATCGGTACCCGCCCCATCCTTTGGCACATCATGAAAATCTATGCCAATCAAAACTTCAAACGCTTTGTCCTCGCCCTGGGCTACAAAGGCGATATGATCAAAAACTATATCTTCAATATGGAGTTCTACAACAACGATTTCACCATCGTCACCGGCCAGCGCGAACGCTTTACGATTCACTACTCGCAAGAAGAAATCGGCTGGAACATCACCCTGGCCCAAACCGGAGAATCCACCCTCAAAGGCGCCCGGATCAAAAAACTCCAAAAATACATCGATACTGAATACTTTATGGTCACTTATGGAGATGGACTGTCCGATATCGATTTGCAGAAGTTATTTGACTTTCATCTCAATCATGGCAAGATTGCAACTGTCACTGGCGTCACCCAGCCCTCTTCATTCGGGATGCTTTCCCTCAAAGACAATGAAGTGCAAAAATTTTCTGAAAAGCCAAAGGTTGGAGACAACTACATCAGCGGGGGCTTTTTTGTGTTTCACCGCCGCCTCTTCGATTATCTTACCACCGACAATCAATGCGATTTGGAAATCGGCGCGCTCGAAACCCTCGCCCGGCAGGGAGAGTTGATGGTCTACAAGCACGACGGCTTTTGGTCGTGTATGGATACCTACCGGGATGTCGAACACCTCAACCAACTCTGGCGCGACAATGAAGCGGCGTGGAAAACATGGTAAACCAAGAATTCTGGAAAGACAAACGGGTACTTGTCACAGGCCATGCCGGCTTTAAAGGCTCTTGGCTTTGCCTGTGGCTGGCGCAAATGCAGGCAAACATTCTGGGCTTCGGGATGACCACCACGTCCTTCAACACCGTCTTTCCCGAACACGGCAATACACCCCACTTTACTTTCATCGAAGAAGACATCCGCAACGCGGAGGCTCTCGCGAAAATCGCGGCAGAGTTCCAACCCGATATCGTCATCCACCTGGCCGCCCAGTCGCTGGTGCTTTCTTCCTATGAAAACCCGGTCGATACCTATTCCACCAACGTCATGGGGACTTTATATGTGCTCGAAGCCATCCGCCATACCGAATCCGTCAAAGCGGGGCTTATTATTTCCAGCGACAAATGCTATCTCAACACCGGCAGCCTTTGGGGTATGCGCGAAATTGATCCCCTGGGCGGAGACGATCCTTATTCCAGCAGCAAAGCCTGC
>CAYVAZ010000092.1:0-14583 GCA_964449065.1 uncultured bacterium | reverse complement strand
CGTGGAAATCCTGACGCATTCCTACCGCCGGTCTTTTTTTGCCAATCCGGCAAAACGCCGCGTTTCAATTGCAAGCGCCCGTGCCGGAAACGTAATCGGCGGCGGCGATTGGTCTGCCAACCGCTTGATTCCCGACTGTATCCGTTCCTGGCAAAACGGAGAGGAAGTCGTCATCCGCTCCCCCAATGCCACCCGACCCTGGCAGCACGTTTTGGATGTTTTACATGGCTATCTAATGCTAATGGAACACATGGTCAAAACCCCGTTAGAGGCCTCCGAACCATGGAACATCGGCCCCATGCCCCATGAATCGCGGCCGGTGCGGTGGATTGTAGAGACCCTCGGTACTTTATGGGGCAATAACGCTCAGTGGCGTGTGGACACCGTGCCCCGTCCCAAAGAAGCCCCCACTCTCACCTTGGACAGCACCAAAGCGCGCCGCCTTTTAGGATGGACGCCGCGCTTAAATCTGCAAGAAACCATGGAGTGGACGGTTGAATGGTATAAACGCTATCAAGAAGACCCGCGGCAAATCCAGCATTGGTCTCAAACCCAAATCGAACGCTTTCAAAACTTGTGAACCAATATGAACCAACACATCTGCCGTCTTTGCAGCACACCGTTAACCGAAACCTTCGCCGATCTGGGACATTCTCCCTTGGCCAACAATTACCGGGATGCCTTCCAACTCCACACCTCGGAATCGTACTATCCTCTGCGCGTCTACTACTGCACCCAATGCTTTCTGGTTCAATTGCCCAATTTAATTTTGCCCGAAACATTATTTACCGATTACGCCTATTTCTCATCCTATTCCGATTCTTGGCTGAAGCATTGCAGGCAATACACCCAAATGATGATAGAGAGATTTGGCTTAAACGATTCCCATCAAGTGGTCGAAATCGCTAGCAACGATGGCTACCTGTTGCAATACTTTAAACAAAAAAACATCCCGGTCTTGGGCATCGAACCGGCCCAAAACATCGTCAGCATCGCGGAAGAAAAGGGCATTCCCACCGTCTCCGCGTTCTTTGGAACCGCAACCGCGCGCGCGCTTTTGCAATCCCATCCCCAAGCGGATTTGCTAATCGGCAACAACGTGCTTGCCCATGTTCCCAACCTGCACGACTTCGTGGAGGGATGCAAAATTCTCTTATCCCCAAACGGAATCCTTACGCTAGAATTCCCTCATTTATTGCAACTCATCGCCAACACCCAATTCGATACCATCTATCACGAACACTATTCCTACTTATCGCTCCATACCGTGATGAATCTATTCAGCCGACACGGCTTACAGGTGTTTGATGTCGAAGAACCTGCCACGCACGGCGGCTCGCTGCGGGTATTCGCCCAACACGCAGACACAACTCCCCATCCGGTTACAGACCGCGTGAACGCTGTTCTCCAAAACGAAACAAATGCTGATCTGCAAAAGGCGGACGCGTACAAGCACTTCCAAAACCGGGTGTACGAATGCAAATACCAACTACTTTCCTTCTTACTGGACACCAAAGCAGCAGGCAAAACCGTTGCCGCTTACGGCGCCGCCGCCAAAGGCAACACCCTGCTGAATTATTGTGGAATCAAACACGATATGCTCTCTTATGTGGTTGACCGCTCGCCTTACAAGCAGGGAAAATTCCTCCCCGGCAGTCACATCCCCATCGTAAACGAAGACCGGCTCCACGAGACAAAGCCCGATTACATCATCATACTGCCTTGGAACATCAAAGAAGAAATCAAGCGCCAACTCGCGTACATTAAAACGTGGGAAGGGAAATTTGTGTTACCCATCCCCTCGTTGTCCATTGAGGATGCATAAATCGAATACGGTTTCAATTTATTTTTGTGTGATTTATTTTTGTGTGATGCGAATTCCCTCCCCAAGACTGGGGAGGGTTAGGGTGGGGTTGATGCCTTCGAAAGATAGATTCGCCTTGCATCAAACATGATTTTTTGAAAAGGCATAAAAACCAATGAACACCGAACGAGAACTCTACCGCATACACCAACTCCCGGTTCTGCAAAACCGCGTATTCAATACCTATCAAGAAGCGGTCGAATGCCAAACCGGAGATATGGTCCTGGTGCAAAACTTGGATACCGGCCTGATCTACAACCAAGCGTTTCAGCCCGAAATCATCGAATACAATTCCGCGTATGACAACGAACAATCCCATAGCCGCGTTTTTCAAGACCATCTTGAAGATGTCATGCGGATAGTCAAACAGCATTTTTCCGGTCAATCCATCATCGAGGTCGGCTGCGGCAAAGGCTATTTTCTGGAACAACTCCAAAACCAAGGCTTCAACATCCGTGGCTGTGACCCAACATACACCGGCAGCAACCCATCCATCATCAAAGAATACTTCAATACGGAACTAGGTCTGCAAGCGGATGGCATTATTCTGCGGCATGTCTTAGAACATATCCCCAATCCAGTTGCGTTTCTGCGGACCATTCGCGACGCGAATGCCGGCCATGGCAAAATCTACATCGAAGTCCCCTGCTTCGAATGGATTTGCAGCCGCCGTGCCTGCTTCGATATTTTTTATGAGCACGTCAATTACTTTTGTACAAGCGATTTTTTCCGCCTGTTTGACACGGTGTATGAGGCCGGCCATCTGTTCGGCGGACAATATATGTACGCGGTCGCGGATGTAAAATCGCTTAAACAGCCGGTCTTCGATGAAGAACCGTTCGCCTTTCCGGAACACTTTCTGGATAGCATCTTTCAGCACATACCGCGGATACAAACGCAGCCATCCGCCATTTGGGGTGGAGCGTCCAAAGGCGTATTGTTTGCTCTTCTCTTACAGCGTGAAGGCGTACGCTTTGAATGCGCTATCGATATCAATCCGGCCAAACAAAACAAATATCTCCCCTGCAGCGGCCTTCCGGTCATCTCACCGGAAGAGGCATTGAACCGCCTGCCGCAGGGCACAAATATATATGTGATGAATTCCAACTATCTGGATGAAATCCGAAAAGCATCCAACAACAAATTTCAATATATCACGGTGGATCATGGATCATTTTGAACACGAAGTCAAAGAGCGTATCGAGTCGTATGCCCACAACAAAGAACTACATGAAGCGGCGATGAATTTTATTCACAAAGCAACCCTGCCGAAGTACAGTTACAACTTTACCTGGCTGGGAAGACCCATCATCCAATACCCGCCCGATATCATTGCCATGCAGGAACTGATCTGGTCAATCCAGCCGGACTTAATCATCGAAACCGGAATCGCGCGCGGCGGCTCATTAATATTCAACGCATCCATCCTGGCTTTGATTGAGCTATGCAGCCCGAATCCACAGATTGAACGAAAGGTATTGGGCATCGATATCGATATCCGCCCCCATAACCGCGAAGCCATTCAATCGCATCCATTAGCAAACCGCATCCAAATGATGGAAGGCTCTTCCATTGATTCCCAAGTGATATCCCAAGTACGCGGCATTGCCCAACAACACAAAACCATCTTGGTTTGCTTGGATTCCAACCACACTCATGATCATGTCATGGCCGAATTGGAAGCCTATGCGTCTTTGGTTTCTCTTAACAGCTATTGCGTGGTGTTTGATACCATCATCGATGATTTGCCGGTTGATCTGCTGGGCGAACGCGCTTGGGGGCCGGGCAACAATCCCAAAACCGCCGTTCATCAGTTTTTATCAAGCCATCCGGAATTCCAAATCGATGAAACTATCCACAACAAACTCATGATCACCGTGGCCCCCAACGGCTTTCTAAAACGCATTGCATGAGTTATGCCATTGGCAATTTGGATTTTTGAGAAAACCGCATGAGCAGGCAGGACGACTGCACCACAACCAGCCTAAAACAGTGTCAACGTTTTATTGACGGGTATCGATCCCCTCTAGCCCCCCTTAACAAGGGGGGGAACAACGGCAGACTCTGTCTATCCAACTCTGAAATGCTCTAATACCAAAAGAAAAATGAAATGTCCACTTTCGGTACGAGTATAGGGATTGCCAAAAATACGTTCGGATTGAAATGAACGGTACTTCCGGCTCGGCGGGAGCCTTGCCCTCCCAAAACGAATATACTTTTTACAAGATATCAACGGACAACATGGACGGACAGATTAATGTTACCCCATCTTCTGCTCCAACTGCCGCCGCAAATCCTGCGCGTAATTCAAATTCGGATGCTTCTCCAACTCCGTTTCAATACAGGCCATCGCCTCAAGCAGTCGCCCCAAATACACCAAACAAACCGCCCGTGCAGATTGCAATCCGGGATAATGCGGCAGCAAATACAAACAACGCTCAATCAATAATAATAACTTAGATAGATACAACGGTTTCGCGATCCGTTCCCAATCCGCGTTCGGTGTCAAATCCCAACGCTCCGGGTTCCACTCTTCATAAAAACGGTTTTGCAGAATCAGTTGAATCATCCGGTCCAGTTCCGGCTGCAGAAGTTTGATGTGGCTTTCTGTGGTAAAGCGTTCCCGCGTGAGTTGAATCAGCTCCGGTTTGTCTTCCGCCGGGATGGGGGCAAACTGCACGATTTCAAAATGCAGCCAGATGTAATCGAAATACGAGCAACTGATTCCGGTACCCGCCGGGTAAAACCACTTTTCATTCACTTGCTTGGGGTTCTTCGCCCGTTCGCCTGGTTCTTTGATTTGCCGGTGCATATTGCGGTCAAACAACAATTCGGGAATCTGCACAATTTTTCCGTGAAACAAGAGATTGGTAACCATCAGGGCATCCACACCGGGCACGGCATGATCCCATACCTGCGTTTTCGCCAGCATCTCTCTGCGGTACAGGCCATAAAACAAATTGCACCAGCCCAAACGCCCCACAATTTCTTTATACCGCTCCGCCGGATTCTCAAGCGTTAAATCAAACGGGTCTTTATACTCCAACAAGGTGTTGTTTTCGTTATCGATCATCCGGGTATATGGATAGGCAAGCGCCGCTGTTGGATCCTCTTCCAACACCGACAGGCAGCGGCTGACAAACGATGTAGCGCGGCGGTCGTCACTCGCCGCCCACATAAAAAAGGGCGACTGGCACAAATAAAATCCCCGGTTAAAGCCGCGCGGCATTTTCGATGACGTATCTTCAACCGAAATGCGTATCCGCTGATCCTGCGCCGCGTATTTTTGGTAGATGTCCGCCGTGCCATCGGTTGAACCGTTATCGCAAATTAAAATATCCAAATCTTCAAAGTCTTGTTGAATCACCGAAAGCAATGCGCCTTCAAAATCCTTCTCTCCATTCAGCACCGGCAATGCCACACACACTTTTGGAATATGATTTTGTGCCATGTTCAATCTCTTTTCCCCCAAAACATCATCGGCTCATAATCCGGATAGGGATAATACCCCAAGTCCAGTTCAATCTCCGCGCTGCGCTCTGCAACAATACGCTCTACCATTTCCCGTACGGAAATCCCTTCGCCGCTGCAGATATTCAAGCAGCCGTTTTCCCGCGGCATTTCAATTAAGTCCACCAGTTGTTTCGCGGCATCCTCGATCGGCAAAAAATCCCGCACCTGCTCCCCGCCGGACATTCGAAACGTTTTCTCCCCCCGCTCAATTGCTTGGTTTAACTGCGAAAACAAGCTATGGGGGTGCTGCCCCTCTCCATACACATAAAACAATCGCGCCCATTGCAGCGCAAACGGAATTTCCTTTTGCAGCGTCTCCAAAAATCTCCGCAGCGAATCTTTCCCCACAGCATATGCCGTAGATGGATTGGTAAAACCATCCGCGGATAGACAGCCCGATTGTATTCCATACTCTAAACACGTTCCCGTCACCAAAACCTGTTGGATTCCGGCCAATACCGCCGCTTTAATAAACCGGTAACTTGCCGGAAGGTTTTCTTCAATGTGAATTAAGGATTGATAGTTCGGCAGGCCGGCCCACGCCAAATGTACCAACACATCCTGCCCATCAAACGCATCGGGCAGGGAACTCTTTTCATCCATCAGATCAAAGGAAAGAACACGGACTTGAGAATGCCAATCAAAGCGCGCGAGTTTTTCGGCATTCCGAACCAAAACGGTTACGGTATGCCCGCGTTTCAACAAGAGCGGCACCAAATACCGGCCCACAAATCCGGTGGCACCCGTCAGAACGATATGCATGGCAAATCCCTCAACCAATCAAGAACTATTGGGTATTTTTATACCTTAATACATTCAAATCAACTTCGTAGGGGCGGCTGGGTGCGGCATAGTCTCATTGTCATAAACCATTTACTCCAACTGGATGAAATAACCTATCCGGAGAAACGGAGGGGATTGATATGATCTATTTACTTTTTACTCTCCATTAGCCCCTTGATACGGATGAAACACAGTTGCCAAACATCATTTCATGGTTTTTAGATTGCGAAAAATATCCAGAAATGATCCTACAAAAAGTAAACCAAGTTGTAGCACAACGCGCATTAGCACATTTCAGAGTTGGATAGACAGAATCTGTCGTTGTCCGACGCAAGGAGGACAGAGGGGGTGCGAAGAACGCAATCACTTATTTTAATACACAAATCCCCCGGAATATTTTTAAGTCAATGACATTGGTGTAGGGTAGATTAAAGACGATCTCTTTCTATCTACGCAAACCTGTATTGCTCTAGCACATTGCGATTGTTGCAAACGGGATGGAATTATCTTGCTAAAATCAGCGATGGGAATTTATGATGGTTGTTTGTTGAAAACGTAATGTCTTTCGTATGCTTGGCTTAGACCACGCTGACCAGTCAATATTGATTTGAAATGGTATTCGTTTCCAGCAGACGTATTGAATCAATTATGGTATGATAATCTTAATGTCATTGATTTAAGCAATCAAACTTGAAAACGCACTATCGTCTCCCCCAAGTTTTGGGAGACACAGAGGCAGTGCCATTGACTATAGCCATTGACTTTAGCCGCTTACTCCAACGGGGTTCTAGATGATAGCCAGTGGCAGAGTGACCAAAGGGAACGCCGCCCCTGGGCACTCAACAGCAAAGGGGATATCGTCGTCCGCAACAGTGAATCCTTACTAAATGTCGAAAGACAAAGGGTATTTATACAAAGGACATTTATAATGAATTCAATCCATCGCAGACAAGCATTAAAGCACATCGCAACGGGCGCGGCGGCTTCCGTGCTGGGTCCTTTTGGTATTCAATCTCCCGCTTCCGCGCAAGAGAAAGACCTGCGCCCCAATGTCATCTTAATCATGGGCGATGACATTGGATTTTCCGATATTGGCTGCTATGGCGCTGAAATCCACACGCCAAATATAGACCGGCTCGCCAACAAAGGGGTGCGCTTTACGAATTTCTATAACATGGCCAAATGCAACCCTACCCGGTCCTCTCTGTTTACCGGTTTGTATCTCCCGCGCAAGAATGCTGAAAATGCGCAATCCTATTCACAGCTCATGCGGGATACGGGCTACTATACCGCCATGAGCGGAAAAGAGCATTTCGATGGCTGGGTGCCGAAGCGCTGCTATGCCGATCAATGCTTTGACGACCGCTTTTATTACCCCGTGATCAACGAATACTTCATCCCCCCCGACGGCACGTTCGACCGCCCGTTCTATTTGAATGGAGAAAAAATCCACCATTCAGAAATGCTTGTGAAAAAGAAACCGTTCTACAAAACCGATGTCGTCACCAATTACGCGCTGCAATATATGGATCAAGCCCATCGCAACCAGCAACCCTTTTACCTCTATTTGCCCTATCACTCCGCGCACTACCCGTTGCAGGCACGGGAAGAGGATATCGCCAAATACCGCGGCCAATACAAAAAAGGCTGGGATACAATTCGGCAGGAACGTTTTGAGAAACAAAAAGCGTTGGGGGTGATTCCGCCCGGTTGCCAACTCAGCCCGCCGGAAGACAACATCAACAAGTTCCGCGGGCCGTACCGCAAGAACATCTACAACTACCGCCCGTGGGATTCGCTATCCGAAAAAGAGCAGGATGATCTTGATCTGGAAATGGCGGTATTTGCCGCCATGATCGATAGCATGGATCAAAACATCGGACGAATCATCCGCAAGGTCGAGGAAATGGGCGAACTGGACAACACGCTGATCATGTATCTCTCCGATAACGGCTCTTGCCCCTATGACAGCAATAAAGATTTCTCCATCCCGCCAGGCGGCCCGGCTTCCTACCGTACACTCAGCGCGGCATGGGCGAATGTGGGAGACACACCCTACCGCTTTTATAAACAATACGGCCATGAGGGGGGAGCCAAAACCCACTTTATCGCCCACTGGCCGAATCAGATTGAGCCGGGATTTTGCGATACTCCAGCGCATTTGGTGGATATCTTTCCGACCATGTTGGAACTCAGCGGCGCAAATTATCCTCAATCGATTGATGATGGGAAAACGCCAGAGTTGGACGGACAATCGTTGCTGCAGCTGTTTAAGCATGAAAAGCGGGAAGAACCGGAGATCATCATTTCTGGATTCTCAGACCGCTTCCGTATGGCGAAAGTGGGCGATTGGAAGATCGTGAAAGTGAATGCGGGCGATTGGGAACTCTACAATCTTGAAAACGACCCCACTGAACTGAATAACCTCGCAAAGAAGATGCCGGAGAAAGTAAAGCAGATTGAACAGCAGTACGAAGATTGGTTGGCAGGGTAAACTCTCTTCTGACCAATCCTTGCGAATTGGAGAACAAATCCCGTGTAGGAGGGCGAACCTCCTGGTGAGCCGGATTACCACTCCTACGGCTCGGCAGGAACTTCGCTTTCCCATCTACTTCTCTAGCGCCTTTTGCAAAATGTCATAATTGCGGTTGACCATCGTTCGCGGATCGTCAACCAAACCAGCTGCCGCTTTGGCTGTGTCATATAGATGTTCTACCGCATTCTTCAAGAATGGGTTTTCGCTATCGGCTTGTTTCAATTCATACATTTTTTTGATGATGGGGTGTTCCATATTGATCTCCAGCGCGTGTTTAAACATCCCCGGCATATCCTGATTCATTGTTTTCATCATCTTTTGCATTTCAATGGTCATACCCTGGCCGCTGTTGACGATCATCGCGGGGCTGTCCACCAAACGGTTGGATGTCCTCACTGCATCCACTTCGTCACCCAGCTGTTCTTTCAGCCAAGAAGAAAACTGCTGTTTTTCTTCCCAATTCAGTTCATCTTTAGTCTCTTCCGGTTCGCTCTTCTCTTCAATTGGATCGCCGACTTCCGAAATATCGATATCGCTTTGATCGATCGAAACAAATTTCTTCCCGTCGAATTCTTGAATGGATGACATGACAAAATCATCGATGGATTCGGTAAGGTAGAGAACTTCAATTCCTTTTTTCTTGAACGTTTCCATATAGGGGCTGGTTTCCAGCATGGCGTGCGATGGTCCGTTTAGATAAAAGATTTTATCCTGCCCCAACCTCATACGCGAAACATAATCATGGAGAGAAATCAACTTGCCCGCTTCTTCTTTGGATGATTCAAAGCGCAGGAGGGGCTGCAAGTCTTCACGGTATTCAAAATCGGTAGCCACTCCTTCTTTGATAAAGTGGTTAAATGTCTTCCAAAACTTGAGATAACCTTCCGGTTCTTTTTCGGCTTTTTCTTTTAAGAATTTAAGGAAACGTGACGTGACAACTTTCTTAAGTTTGCGAATCAATGCGTCATCTTGAAAGGTTTCGCGGGAAATGTTCAACGGCAGGTCTTCGCTATCAACAACGCCTTTAATAAAGCGCAGCCAATCGGGTAAAATGGCGTCACATTGCGCTTGAATGAGTACCTTGCGGCAATATAGATTGACGCCGGGATCCAGTTTCCCCAGCCCCATACGCTCGAAGTTTTCGCTGGGAACATAAAGCAGCGCGTTGATTTGCAGCGGTACATCAGCCGAGAAGTGCATACGGAACATCGGCTCGTCGAATGCCTTGCCGATGAATTTATAGAACTCGCTATATTCTTCTTCGGTGATGTCGCTTTTGTTCTTGGCCCATACCGCTTGCACGGTGTTGACTTTTTCACCGTCAATCAAAATGGGGAAGGGAACAAAATTCGAGTATTCATTGATGATGGATTTGATGCGGTCTTTATTGGCAAATTCATGAGCGTCATCGCGCAGTTGGATAATGATTTTGGTGCCGCGCGTCAAGCCTCCCACCGGTTTAATGGTGTACTCTCCCGTGCCCTCCGAATGCCATTCCACTCCCGGTTCCTCTTTCCGGTAAGACTGTGTTTGCACCTTGACATCTTTGGCCACCATAAACGCGGAATAAAAACCAACACCGAATTTCCCGATCAGATTGACATCGGCGGTTTGGGCTTCCGCCGCTTTCTGTAGGAATTGGCGCGTGCCGGAATGCGCGATGGTGCCAAGGTTTTCTACCACCTCAGATTCAGTCATGCCGATGCCGGTATCGGTGATGGTAAGGGTTTTGGATTCTTCACTGACCTCGATTTTTATGTTCAACTCAGCATCCGGACTATGGATATCCGGGTTTTGCAGTTGCTCGTGGCGCACTTTTTCAAGCGCGTCGGAAGCATTCGAAATCAACTCGCGTACGAATATATCGCGGTGGGTGTAAAGCGAATTAATTACGATGTCCAGTATCTGCTTGACTTCTGCTTGAAACGAATGCGTTTGCGCGGAATGGGCTGGATCGGCCATGTTCCATTACCTCCATAAATCATCAATGAATTCACAGCGACAATTTTATTTCCTATACGGATTTAAGCAAATCGGGTATCGGTTTTTACTGAAAAAAACTATGCGTAAAATGAAGTAATACCATTTTCAAATAGAAAAGTTCACTAAGAATGACGGAACGGAAAATAGTATTCATAATAATGCAGGCATCTTGCCTGCAAAAGCCTTTGTCTCCCACAAAGATATTGTCTCCCACAAATGCTTTGGGGGAGATGTCCGACGCAAGGAGGACAGAGGGGGTGCGAAGAGAACCATAAACCAGAATGATTCAACCGGTTTTAAAGAAGTTTTTTCCTTGGCAATCAAACCAAGCAATCTGTTAAGCCGTTTTGATTTTAGTCGTTTTGATTTAAGTGTACAATCCAAATTGGAAATGGTATAACTGTTCAGCCATTTGAAGTCGCTCCTCCCCTTACAAGACCTAAGGTTTACCCAAAATAATCAGTAAAGCACTTCCAAGGATATGTTCGTTGTGGGTAGCACCGGCTTTCAGCCGGTACGTCAATCCCTACAACTCAATATGAATATAATTGATAAAAGTTGTCCAAACAATTTCTTTTAGAAAGGCGGTATTTAGGAGTGCGAGGCTCCTGCCGAGCCACAGGGTTTTAGGAGGGCAAGGCTCCCGCCGAGCCACAGGGTTTTAGTAGGGCAAGGCTCCCGCCGAGCCACAGGGTTTTAGGAGGGCAAGGCTCCCGCCGAGCCGCAGGGTTTTGGGAGGGCAAGGCTCCCGCCGAGCCATAAGTACTGTTCATTTCAATCCAAACGTATTTTTAGCAACACCGCTATGGATAAGGAAAGAGCCCCGAATGGACACTCTGACATAACCCAAGGCAACGCCCGGTATTAATTGTAGGTAAATCCTAGCAACAAGACAGGGGGTGACTATTCTCTTCCAATCGCCATCTAAAACCGGATTGGTACCAGTTCTATTTGGGCTTTGTAAGAACGGAAACCGCTAAGTTTTACTTTCACGGAGGCTTATCGCCGAGGTTACTTTACAATCCGTAATAAAAATGGTTTCATTTAAACGGCTGACATGCTACGAGTTGGTATTACGTGGATCAAACTGAAAAACGTTTTGTCGGTGGATATACCCTTTTCGGTGAAGGGGGAATCTGCTGTTTTTTTCGAAACCACAAAAAACAATAGCTTAAAAACACTGCCATATAGGAATAAAAAAAATCGGGGTGAAAGGATTCGAACCTTCGACCCCACGCTCCCGAAGCGTGTGCGCTACCAGGCTGCGCTACACCCCGACTGTTGACATATTGGATGTGAATATATTGGAAAAGAATAATTGTCCCACACGAATCGTCAAGACGTTTAATTTCGAATAATTATATCTCCCCGGCTAACCACCCCATTGGTCGAACTGTAAGGAAACCCCATATCGCCATTGTAACCGCCGCGGCCCCCATCGGGTCCCGCTCCAACCGCAACATACTGCCCTTCCTTTAACGGCTGTGTCCCGGTGGCTTGCGCCAACGCGTTTCCGGGTGTGAAAAATGCCAAACCGGCGTCTCCTCCGGGGATGGCCGGATCTTCATCGGCGTACATATACGCGAACGGCGGGATAATATCCTGGGCGATCAAGTTACTGGATGTGTCTTCTTCCCGACCAAAAAACGGGTCGATTGGAATCGAGGACAAATAGGCGACCGGTGAAGTGAGTGGAGCCCAAATCCCCGCGGTGCCTCCACGGTCATTTTGAGCGGCCCCGCCGATGCCGTTAAAAATATTCTGCATACGGTCAATGCCAACTTCACGGTCATCATCCCAAAAATCTACCAGCATGACCCCCCGGTCTAACCGGAGTTGTTCAATACCGGTTGATAAGGTTTTCATATCCGCTTGCGCGCGCGCAATCTTGGCTTTCATCTGGGCATTGAGAAAATTGGGGACAGCAATTGCCGCCAAGATACCGATAATGGCTACGACGATCAATAACTCTATTAAAGTAAATGCTTTTTTCATACTTCAACTTTCCTCCAGTTCATGTTAAATCATATACCTGTATCTTCTCAGATAATATGAATGAATTCAAGGAATCTGTTCAAGGAATTTTGGGAAATCAAGTTAATTCAGTTGGATGCATAGAAAAAGAGGCATAATATGATGTAATAACTCTTAACTTCCATTTTCGTGTACCGATACTATGATTTACATATTTATATGTTTTGAATTGAAATGGTTGGATTCAAACCATTGGGCTATTGTATTGATTTTGATCTAATTAAACGGTTCATATATAGAACAAAGAGGGGCTTTTACTCACATGGAAGGCTATATTAACGCGGCTGAACAGGTGAAAGAAGACATCTTGGATCAGTATTTAAAGTATCACAAATCCAAAGATGCCGATGCCGTATTCAGTCAGGGCAAGCGTGGAAAGGAATTATTTGACAATATCGAAATTGTCTTCCGCCGTTCCGCAAAAGCTAAGATGTTTTCGGGGAAGATCAACAAAAAACTGGTCGATATCGAAGAGTTGGTTCCGGTCTATTTCACCACCAGTGATGATGAAAGTTACAAAGACTGTATGAACGCAATCACGTTGGGCAAACGAATCAGTTATTTTTTGTTTACCAACCGGGCCGAAAGCTTTGATTTAAGCGCCCGTACTGATGTGAACGAAAAACTTCGCAAATTGCAAGAAAAAGCACCGGAAATCGCTGTTCAAATCTACAATCATTCCAAAGATTTATTCATGCTGATCGATGCCAACGTGGTGGATTATGAAAAGGTGCAGCCCAGGGTCGAAAAGTATTTGGAATCACTGGGTTCGATGCTAAACGCTCAAAAAGATATATATGTCATTGAAGTTAAACTGGCTACGTTATTCAAAAAATATGTTGAAAAAACCGTTTTGGAAGAATGGTTTAGCGGGGCGGGGAAAGTAAATCGCGCCGGTTTAAACGCCCTTATTCAAGTGATCCGAGCTATGGATAAACGGGGCATGAATGTCCCGAATGTGAAAGACCGCGTCAATCCTAAAGTCATTGGTGAAATGATAGAAGAATTGGAAGATCATGTCACCACCATTCAAAGCGAAATTGAAGTGGTCGAAGACATGGTCGTCTTTATTGGTGATATTATCCATTATATGGAACGGTCCGGAATGGAAGTGAAAAGCCAAGAAGTTACGGCTGGGGCTACTCCCAAAGATCAAAGCCTATCCAAGAAGTTTCTCGCCTGGTTGAAGCATTAATACAGCCTTCCGTTACTTCAGACATTCATGCAATGCTTTTTCCAACTCTTCATGTTGAAATTGAAAGCCATTTTCCTGTAGTGTTTTCGGCACGGCCCGGGTACTGGCCAGCAAAAGATCATTTGCCATCTCTCCCAACACCATTTTTAACGCGAACGCCGGCGCCGGTAAAATTGTAGGGCGGGATAAAACCGTGCCGAGTGTTTTGGTGAATTCCGTGTTGGTTACCGGACAGGGGGCGGTTACGTTGACTGGGCCGTTAATGGATTGGGTCTCAAGGGCAAATTGAATTGCGTTGATCGTATCGGTTAGTGATATCCACGGCATATATTGCCTGCCGCTTCCCAATTTTCCTCCCATTCCCATTTTGAACGGAAAAAGCATTTGTTTTAAAGCGCCGCCTTTGCCAGTAAGGATCACCCCAAAGCGGGTATGAACAGTACGAATACCTTGATCCCGTGCCGGTGCCGCCGCGGCCTCCCATTCCTGGCACACTTGGGGAAGAAATCCTTCTCCAGGGAAGCTGTCTTCATCCAGAACTTCATCTCCCCGGTCACCGTAGAATCCAACGGCGGAAGCGCAAATGAATGTCTTCGGTGGATTGGGCAATTGGCTGATGGTTTCGGCAAGAAAACGGGTGCCATCCACCCGGCTGTCACGGATACGCCTCTTCTT
>CAYVAZ010000091.1:12083-16153 GCA_964449065.1 uncultured bacterium | reverse complement strand
AGAAGTATTTTCCTTGGCAATCAAACGAAGCAATCTGTTAAGCCGTTTTGATTTTCGTGAACAATCCAAATTGGAAATGGTATTATACCAAAGAAAAATGAACTGTCCGCTTTCGGTACGACTGGTGGGCTATCGGAAAAAAGTATTGTGATACAACTGAGACTTGCTCCCGCTTTTACATAACGCGTAATTCTAGTTCAATCAGTGTTGAGCCTACCCTACAATGATAACGGACATGTTTTATTTCAAACGGTATTATTCGCTCTCTTCGGATGTTTTGTCTCCGGATGACTGAAAGATCTCGCGGGCGGTTTCGTAGTCCAGTTCTTCTTCGGACACGGCGTCTTCCTGCCATTGTTTGTTGACTTGAGAAATGACCCGGGCCGCCATAAACAAAAACGTGAAGACGATAATCATTAACAGCGGGTAAAACAGGTTGGAGCGTCTGTACCAAGGTATCCGTTCATCCCTGGGATAGCCGCCGGTCTTTGCCATGCTGACAAACCGGTCTTTGGTGCTTCTGCGTTCTTTGCCGGAGCGGAACCGTTCGTTCATAAATTTACCCACACCCATAAGTATACGCTTTTCTTCAATGTTATCCAGAACGTATCGGAGCGGAAACAGCGAATGTCCAAAATCCATGCCGGTTGAATGGTTCGGCGCGTATGACTTGGTGGAAGACCCGCTCTTCCTAAATTTCATATCCTCTTGGCAACCGTATATTTGTCTTCTAGAGCGTTTCAGAGTTGAATTGACAGAATCTGTCGTTGTTTCCACCCTTATTAAGGGGGGTAGGGAATGTCATTGACTTAAAGAACCGACTCTTTTCTTAGACCCTTTCAGGGTCAGATTTTCTCTCACATTTCCAAAGGCGGCGTTCCCTTCGGTCACTCTGCCCCTGGCTATCATCTTTAACCCCGTTGGGGTAAACGGCTTAACCGATTGCTTCGTTTGATTGCCCAGGAAACGACTTCTAAACAATCGGTTGAATCATTCTGGTTTATGGTTCTCTTCGCACCCCCTCTGTCCTCCTTGCGTCGGACATCTCCCCCAAAGGCTTTGGGGGAGACAGAGCGTTGTTTTTCAGGTTGATTTCCTAAAGTCAATGACATTGGGGTAAGGGGGATCAAAGACGATCTCTTTCTATCTACGCAAACCTGAATTGCTCTAGCCAACCGCGTCAGTATCCTGGATGAGCGTATTTTCCAATGATTTCAGCCAATTCATGATAGGGGGTGTTCTCATTTTTGCCGGGGGATCATTATTGCGGATAAGATTCGAGTATCCACTGTGTACTATTCAGGATGATGATATGTTGGTTTGTTCACGAGAATTTTTTTATGGATTAACATCATACTGACCGGAAAAATCAGCAGCATCGTGATCATGGGCACAATCCCATCAAAGAGTTGCCGCTCCCCAAACCACAGCGGCGCCTCATGCGCGTCCCGCCAAATGCTGGTGCGAAATGAAACAAACCACACCCAGCCGCCGTGCAGGCCGACGCTGTACCACAGCGTTCCGGTTTTGTGAAAGGCATAGCATAAGATCAGGCCGATGAGAAACAGGCCTGCGGCATCGGGAAAGACGTGAAAGCGCATGAACAATTCATACAGCAGGCCGCCGCAAATAGAAAAGCCCGACACCCACGTTACCACGGATTCGTATTCGGCCAGCCCCCGGCCTTGTAAAAAGTGCAAAGCGGAAAAGAGTAAACTGCTAAATAAAGCGGCCTGCCACCATTTGTAGTTCCGGCAAAAGGAAAGAAAGATCAACCCGCGAAAGATGTATTCTTCCAGCCCGGCGACCGCCAACCCGCGCAGAAAGCCTTCTCCAATGTTTTCGGTCATCTCACCGAAATCATATTCGGTATAAAAACTCCACAATCCGGCCGCATAATACATTCCCGTCAGACCAAACAAAAACGTCCACGCGACGGCAACTCCAATCAGCGCGTTGCGCAGGCTGTTCCAGTTCCAGTCATACCCCACCTTGCCGGGCGGCTGCAACCCCAGCCAGCGGTAGGAGGCAATCAATCCAAGCAACACACTACACTGCCAAATCCGCCGAAAGGTTCTGCCGGGAGAATAGTGGTACGCCTCACCAAACAGCCATAGCAGGCCGTACCATATCGGCGGAAACAGCACGCACGCCAACAGGGTGCAGATCAGAATTAATGTGAATACGCGAATCGTATTATATCGAAATAGGTTCATGGACTTCCTTCTCTTGTTCTTTCTGGATAAATCATCATATACAGCAATCACATTGAATCAACTTACCGCCGATTCCCCTGCCGATTGACACCCGTCTTGAGGCTCTACAATATGCAAAGACAATCAAGATGAGAGTTAGGATGTATTATGGCTGAGCGCAAAAAAAACACGTGGAACCGGTACTTTCAAATCCAACTAAAAAAAACCCAAGACCAAAGCCGTGAACGGGTGCTCTCCGTGTTTGATACCGCCGAGCCCGGCACCGTTCTGCAAGAGGGCAAACGATTAGTGAACCTCTCATCCAACGATTATTTGGGACTCGCGAAGGATTTTCAAACGCTGGAAGAAGCGAAGATCTTGGGCGAAATTCTTCCCATCGGCGCGGGGGCATCGCGGCTGATTACCGGAACATTTACCATCCACAATGAGTTGGAAAAAATGCTGGCCGCATGGAAGGGGACCGAAAAGGCGCTGGTGTTTCCTTCCGGCTTTCAGATGAATCTGGGGGTGCTCACAACGTTGCTCAACAAAGGGGATGCCGTCTTTTGCGATAAGCTGAACCATGCGTCTATCATCGACGGCTGCCTGCTCTCCGGCGCGCAATTATTTCGCTACAAGCACAGAGACATGAAAGACCTGGAAGCCTCTTTGAAGAAGAGTAAAGCCGGAAAGAAGCTGATCATCACCGACGGTTTGTTTTCTATGGACGGCGATTTGGCCCCGCTAAAGCAACTCAACACCCTGGCGAAGAAACACGGCGCGCTTTTGGCTGTCGATGAAGCCCACGCCACCGGCATTATGGGAGAGCAGGGAGCCGGCTGCTGGTCGTATTGCCGGCTCAAGTGGGAGAAGCATGTACTGTTGATGGGCACGCTCAGCAAAGCGGTCGGCACGCAAGGCGGCTATATTTGCGCTTCGGAAGAACTGATTCATTTTCTCATCAATCACTGCCGCCCGTTTATCTACTCAACCGGTATATCTCCCTTGCTGGCGGGAATGGCGCATTTTAACATCACACGAATTCGTGACGATGCCAGTTTGCGCAACCGCCTGAAAGCCAACATGGACGCCATGCGTGAAGCCTTGCAGGCATCCGGCTTTGCCCTGCCGGATGAGCCATCGCCGATTTTTCCGGTCAAAGTAGGAGAAAGCCAAAGGGCGCTGGCCTGCGCGCGTGAACTCAAGCGCAAAGGATTCATCACCGCCGCGATACGCCCTCCGACTGTACGGGAAGGCACCGCCCGTCTACGCTTGTCGGTAAGCGCGGCGCATCAGCCCAATGAATTGGTTTCAGCCGTACAACATATTTCCGAATTTATCCATAACGATGGGGAGAGCAAAAAACCATGATTGTTGACCATCAAATCTCTGCCAAAGACGTAAAAGCCAAAACAGCCCAGATGTTTGAACTGTCCGCCAAAAAGATCGAATTGATTGAACAGGAATGGAACCCGGCCGACGGGACTCCGGTTTTTACGGTGGAGGGGAAATACACCACCCGCGGCTGGACGGAATGGACGCAGGGGTTTCAGTTCGGTTCGGAAATCTTGCAGTTCGACGTCACCGGAGAGCAGACGTATTTGGATTTGGGGCGCAGGCACACCGTCGAGTTCATGGCCCCCCACGTGACGCATGTGGGCGTGCATGATCACGGCTTTAACAACATCTCTACCTATGGCAATCTGCGCCGCTTGATGCAGGAAGGAAAGATTCCCGGCAATGAGTGGGAAATGCACTTTTACGAAATGGCCATCAAGGCATCGGGCGCGGTGCAGGCCGCGCGCTGGACGCGGACCGACAACGGATTGGGATTCATCTACTCATTCAACGGACCCCATTCGCTGTTTGTGGATA
>CAYVAZ010000091.1:0-12073 GCA_964449065.1 uncultured bacterium | reverse complement strand
GCACTCGCTGTTCAGCGACACCATCCGCTCGCTGCGGGCGGTGGGGCTTTCGCACAAACTGGGGCATGTGCTGATGGGCGAGAACGACAAGCCGATTTCGCTGTTGGGCAGGCTGATTCATCACGGCATCAACACCGCGCGTTTTAATGTGTATTATGGCAAAGGCCGCGACAACTTTGACGTACGCGGACGCTCGCTGCACGAGGCGGTATTTAACGCGCACACCGGCGTGTTCCGCTGCCCCAGCACGCAGCAGGGCTACAGCCCCTTTTCAACCTGGACGCGCGGGTTGGCCTGGGCGATTACCGGTTTCGCGGAAGAGTTGGAGTTTTTTGAAACGCTGGAAGAAGACGAGTTCACCCCCTTTGGCAGCCGTGGTGCCATCGTGAATGAGTTTTTAGAGGCCGCGCTTGCCGTGTCCGATTTTTATATCGAAAACACCCCCACCGACGGCATTCCGTATTGGGATGCGGGGGCGCCGGGATTGACGCGTTTGGGCGATTATCTGAGCAGAAAATCCGATCCGGATAACGATCATGAACCCATCGACAGTTCAGCGGCGGCGATTGCGGCGCAGGGTCTGATCCGCTTGGGGAATTATCTAACCGCCCAGGGCAAAACCGAAGATGGCAAGAAATACAAACAGGCCGGGCTGACCGTTGCCGATCATCTGTTTGATGACCCCTATCTATCCAAAAATGACAGTCATCAAGGTCTCTTACTCCATTCCATCTACCACCACCCGCGCGGATGGGATCATGTGCCGGAAGGCTCCAAGATTCCGAAGGGTGAGTCTTCCATGTGGGGAGACTACCACGCCCGCGAGTTGGGTGTGATGATCCTTCGTGAAGCAAACGATGAGGCCTATATGACGTTTTATGGGGAATAACCGGCGAGTCGCCGCCGGAACGCTTCCGATGACAATAGCGCAAGAGTTGTTTGTTCGGCAAGATGAGGACTCCGCGTTTCGTCCGCCTGCCTTTGGGCGTTCACAAACATTGTAAAAATTCACTCTCCCCCAATTCATTGGGGGAGATGTCCGACGCCAGGAGGACAGAGAATATTTTTTTTGAAAAATACTATAACTGATTATAAGATTGTATGTATATAGCTTTAATGGAAGAACCAATCAAAACTACGGTATGGATGGGGTCGAGCCGGAAAGATTTGCGGGAATTTCCCGCGTCGGTTCGGCGGGAAATCGGGCAAGCGCTGTATACCGCTCAGATGGGGGGAACGGACCCAGCTGCAAAACCGCTAAAAGGGTTCGGCGGTGCAAAAGTAATGGAAATTGTTGACCGCTATGACAGCGATACATACCGTGCTGTGTATACCGCACAATTTGAGGATATGTTATATGTGTTGCATGTGTTTATGAAAAAATCGAAAAAGGGGATGGCGACTCCGCAAAAAGAAATTGAATTGATTCGAAGGCGGCTGATGGAAGCGAAAGCCGATTTTAAACAAAGGAAAAAAGATGAGCAATAAGAACGTTATCGAAATCGAAGAAAGCAGCGGCAATATATTTGAGGACATTGGATTGCCGAACGCGGAGCAAGAGTTGGTGAAAGCCCGTTTGACGCTGCAAATTTATTCTCTTATTAAAGAACGCGGGTTGACGCAATCGGAGACAGGGAAGATTCTCGGGATCAAACAGCCGCATGTTTCTGAGTTGATGCGCAACCGTTCCGGCAATTTCCCGGTCGGGCGGCTGATGGAATTCTTAACCGCGCTCGATCAAGATGTAGAAATCACCCTCCGCCCCAAACGCAAAACCCACGGGAAAATGACGGTTGTGATGGAGGGGTAGTTATACCATTCGCAAATAGAAACACCGATTAAAAAAAAACTCAAACCATGTGCAGGCAAGATGCCCGCGCTTTTATAAAAACATTTTCCGTTCTGTTATTCATAGTGAACGTTTCTATTTGCAAATGGTATGAGGGGTGAAAATAGGGAATCTTTACTCGTCGGTCACGCAGCCTTGCGATGCGGGTGAGACGCATTTGATGTACTTAAATAAGGTCCCTTTGGTTGCTTTTAACGGCGGTTCCACCCATTTCGCTTTACGGGATTGCATTTCGTCCTCGCTGACATCGACATTTAAAATGTTTTGTTCGGCGTCAATCGTGATTTTGTCGCCGTTGCGAATGAAAGCGATCGGCCCGCCGGACTGTGCTTCCGGGGTTAGATGTCCAACAATAAATCCATGCGAACCGCCGGAGAAGCGGCCGTCGGTCAGCAAGGCTACATCTTTTCCCAAACCCGCTCCCATGATTGCGGAAGTCGGGGTAAGCATTTCCGGCATCCCCGGTCCGCCTTTGGGGCCTTCGTAGCGGATAACAATCACATCGCCTTTTTGGATTTCATTGTTTTCCAACCCGCGCAGCATATCTTCTTCCGAGTCATACACTCTAGCCGGGCCTTCAAAGCGGTTGCCTTCTTTGCCGGTGATTTTGGCGACCGCCCCATCCGGAGCTAAATTGCCTTTTAAGATTTGAATATGCCCGTTCGGTTTGATCGGAGCATCCAACGGCTGGATGATGACTTGTCCTTCTTTCAGGCCGGGTAAATCCTTCAAGTTTTCTTCCAATGTTTTTCCGGTCACGGTTAGGCAATCGCCCTTCAAAAACCCTTTTTCCAGCAGCAATTTCATCACGGCGGGTGTACCGCCAACTCGGTGCAAATCTTCCTGCACATATTTTCCACTGGGTTTCAGGTCGGCAAGATACGGCACCCGGTCGCTGACTTTTTGAAAATCGTCGATCGTCAGTTCAACGTCCACAGCGCGTGCCATCGCAATCAAATGCAGCACCGCGTTGGTGGAGCCGCCCAGCGCCATCACCATCACCATGGCGTTTTCAAAGGCATCCCGTGTCATGATGTCGCGCGGCTTAATATCCTTCTCCAGCAGTTGCCGAAGGGTTTCTCCGGCTTGGAAGCATTCGTCCAATTTTTCCGGAAATTCAGCCGGCGCCGAAGCGCTGTAAGGCAGGGCCATTCCCATCGCTTCAATCGCGGTCGCCATGGTATTGGCGGTATACATCCCCCCGCAGGCTCCCGCGCCCGGGCAGCTGTGTTTGACAATTAACGTCCGCTCTTCTTCCGTGATCGAGCCGGATAAATATTCGCCATAGCTTTGAAACGCCGAAATGACATCCAGTGTTTTGCCGTTGTGGTGTCCGGGACTGATGGTTCCGCCATAGATCATCATGGCAGGGCGGTTCAGCCGTCCCATCGCGATCAAACAGCCCGGCATGTTTTTATCGCAGCCGGGAAGAGAAATATTGGCATCATACCACTGCGCCGCCATCACCGTTTCAATCGAATCAGCGATCAAGTCACGGGATTGCAGCGAATAACTCATTCCCTCTGTGCCCATCGAAATGCCGTCACTGACCCCAATGGTGTTAAACCGCATCCCGACCATACCCGCGGCCACGACCCCCTCTTTCACCTTTTCCGCCAAAGCGTTGAGGTGCATATTGCAGGGGTTGCCATCGTACCATACGCTGGATATCCCCACCTGGGGTTTGTTCATATCTTCTTCGGACATGCCGGTCGCGTACAACATCGCTTGCGATGCCCCTTGTGATTTTTGTTGGGTAATTCGGGAACTGAATGGATTCAATGATGACGACATGGCTTTCTCCTCTTCTGGAAACTTGTAACAATTGTATCCGGTACCGTTCGGTTTCCGAATGATTCAAGAGGACTTTTTCTTGATATCTTTCCAAAAGTGAGACGCAATGTGTCAGATTGCTTAAGTTATTTGTATTGAATAGGTTATTGTGTATTTTTGTTGAAAGGGTTTTCGGGGCGGGGATTGGATAGATTCTCATTTTTTTTGAGCAAAGTACAATAACGTCTTGCGTTGTTTAGGAACACTCTGTACCATATCATTATGGATTGACACTCTCATCCTTTTCCATTTCGATTTGTAGCTGAGACAAAAGAATCTTGGTTCTCAACTATAGGAACGTGTATGTCTGATAAACGCGATATATTAAGTAAATTAAGCCTGGACGATTTGCTGGAGCTTGAGAAAGAGATTTCTGAAGTCGGCGAAGAGAATCTGGATGAAGCGGAAAAAGAGAAGTATAGAATCATCCGGAATATCATTGAAAAAATCGAAAAAGGCGGACCGGTTCAAGAAGTGGTACGGGATGCCGTCTTTGACATGGTGAAAGATTCTTACTCCGATACGCTGGTTTTCCAACAGGATAGCGAGCGGGAGGACCCCTTTGAAAATAGTGGGGAAGATCTGGTGGCCAAGAAACGGGAAGAGCTTTACGATATCTTGGATCATATAGATGAGCATGTTAAAGGCAAAGACATCAAGGAATGCGCGGCCTTTTTTTCTTCTTTATTGGATATTCAAAGCCAACTTTGCATGCAAAAAACCGAAGGGGTTATCACCGTCCGGACCCGCCTGTTCAACTTCTTTACGTTGCCGGATCAAGAAGACATTCGGCCGGAATTAAAGCAAGAAATCAGTTTGATTTTTACCCCCGAAGAAGTGAACGCCATGCGGATGCGCTTGCCGGATTTGAGCGAAGGCGATCCCATGCGTCCCTTTTTCACGATGGTATTGGATCAGGCCTATGATGTGCTGCAATACAACGAAATGACCGGAAATTTGCTGTTGGAAATGACCAACTATTTCTTGCATCAATTGGATGAAAACGGTCATGGAGAACACCCGAAAGTATTTGATTACCGCGAACGGCATGACCGCTGCCGCATCTCCCTTAAAAAAGCGCTGGATGATTTGCGCCAAGTAGAAATGGTGATCAACAAGCATTTAAAAGACCGGCCGGTTTTGTTGGAACTGCCCAAGTGTCTGCGTGCTTTGATTCAAATCAAAATCGGAATCTTGGATAAAAGTCATACCCAATCCATTCTGCAAAAGATCTACAACACCATGGGCGATTATACCCGCGCACGGTCCGCCGTTGTGTTCGATTTCAACCGCCTGCCTTCCTATCAACATGGTGTGCGGCTTCGGCAAAGTGTCATCTTAAACCTTCAAAAAGACGTTCTGCAATTTGCCGGGGAACAAATGGAACAAGAATTTCTGGCCATTAAAGAAGAATTGGACGCGATGATGGCGGCCATTGAAGCGCAATCGGAAAGCCTCGATCCCAATTCGCCGGAATTTGAAGAGTTGATGAAGCAAAAAGAAAAGCTGCAAACCAAGATGGAAACCCAACGCCGAAAATTGGATGTCATACACAGTCAGCAATCGTTGGTAGAAGTGCAGCATAACATGATCGGTGAAGCGATTCAGCGTTACCAAAAAAACGAAGCCATGTATCAGAAGTTGGAAGACGACTTAAAAAACCGGCCCAAAGACAAAATCGAGACACGATCGACGGCTCCCGCCAAAAAGAAAAAACCGGTTCGTATGGTTATGGCAAGAAGAGCCCGGGGCAGTTGACCGGCAAGCGGTGTGCAGCATTCCCTCTTTTAGAATCCCTCAACCAAGCGGTCTGCCAACAGATTCGGTAACCCGGCTTTGCGGATTTTGTCGGCGGCGGTTTGATGATCGTATTGAAACCGCCGGGAAGTGACCGTATTCTCTTCCAGATTGTAAATCATAAAGGATGCCCGTGGATCGCGGTCACGCGGCTGCCCCAAACTGCCGGGATTGATGAGGTAGTGTTTGTCTTCTTTGATCCAGATGGTTTTGTTGTTGCCATGGACCGGATCGCAATTGATGTAGATCCGGTTGTCGTGTGTTGTATTCAGGGTGAAGACGGATGGGATGTGAGTATGTCCAAAAAATCCGATCTGGGTTTCCAATCCGGAAAAGGAGTGGTACGCGGTGTTTTGATTGTTGACGTATGTCCACCGCCGCGGTGTGGTGAAATCGGAATGCACAATGGAAAATTGGTTGTCTATTGTCGAGGACCAGGGGAGGGAATACAGGTATGTTTTGTAGCGGCTGAAGATGGTTTCGCAGTGCCAGGCCAAGGCCGCTTTCGCGTAATTGTTGTATTGAAGGGCTTCGCTGGGATCAAGCACCGCCATGTCATGATTGCCGATCACGGTGGGAATGCTTCGTTCGCGGATCATTTGCAAACACTCATTGGGATTGGCGCCATATCCCGCGATATCTCCTAAGCAAATAGGGATCAAATCATCTTGATCGATCAGATCAAAAAATGTAGTCAGAGCTTCCAAGTTGCTGTGAACATCGGAAAAAATGGCGTATCGCATTTCAGTAACTTATACAGACCCAGTAAGATATTCCAAATCAAATTACAGTTAATACAACATAACCCAATTATCGGCTTTGCTCTATCACTCTTGAGCGGTCATTCATTACAGCAACTCCGGTTTGCGCGCACCGGGTGGAAGTGGACGCGCCCCACACAATTGAAACGGACATTTTTAATTGCAAATGGTATTACATGGAAAAACGTTTTTTGCTGATTTTGTCCCGCAAGCGGACGACATCCGCTCCCATAAGTTCCGCACGCTCTGTTAAGCGCCAGGCTTCGTCATACCGGCGAAGATTTAGGCTCATTTCCGCCATGTTCGTGTAAAAGGTTCCATCGCCCCCATCATACAACAACGCGGTATTGTAGGCGTCATACGCTTGGTTGTAGTCGCCGGATTGTTGGTAAACATCCCCCACTTCCCGCCAAAAATCAAAGGACTCCAACCGGTTTTGCACCGCTTTGTAGATGGACTCCTTCGCCCGGCGGTAATCCCGCGTAGCAGCGTGTGCTTGTGCCATTCGCACAAGGATAACGGGATGATCCGGATAGGATTCCAACGTGAGTTGCGCCAAATTTTTCGCGTTAACAAAGGCCTTATTGTTCAGCATGATTGTTAGCAAAGGGTCCGCGATGGCCGGATCACGGTTGCATTTATTCCATGCGGTTTTTAACAATTCTTCCCGTGTTTTCTGTTTGTTTTGTGTTTCATAAAAGCGGGACAATTCCAAATAAGTGCTTATCTGCCGCGGGTTCAGGGAAAGCGCGCGTTTGTATGCGGTTTCCGCTTCTTTGTATTGCCGCAGTTCCAGGCAGATCATCCCGAATAATTCGACCAAATTGCTGTCTTTGGAATGCGCCTCTAATGCCTGCTTGATATGATAATGGGCTTTGGCAAATTGCTGTCTGGCAAAGTAATACCGGGTCAAATGGCTTTGGATTTCGGGATGGTCCGCGAACCGGTTTAATGCGGCGTCAAATTCTTCTTCCGCCTGTTCGTACCGTCCCACCAGCGCGAACGACCATGCCCGTTCCATCCGTTCCTCAAAATTAAATTCTTCAGCGGAAACAAACATTTCGATATGACGGTCATATATCCCCCGGTTGATTTCCGCTAGATCCTCCAGCAAATCTTGAAACGATTGATATCGCCGCAGCGGTTCTTTTTCCAGACAGCGCAGAATCAGTTCCGAGACTTCGTGAGGAACGTCGTTGTTGAGTTCGGATGGCGGTTTGGGAGTGTGATGGATATGCGCGTGAATGTATTCCGCCACCTCTTTGCGCAAAAACGGCACCTGTTTGGTGAGCATTTGATAGAGAATGCAGCCGAAGGAATAGATATCCGAGCGTGTATCCATCGCTTGCAAGCGGCATTGTTCCGGCGAGGCGAACGCGGGGGTGCCCTCCATGCGGGTCGCCAAATCCCATGGGCTTAAGTTGGAGGCGTTGTTGTCTATGGTGCGCGTGTGCGAGGCGATTCCAAAATCAGACAATTTGGAGATTTGTTCTTCGTCGATCAAGACATTTTCCGGTTTTAAGTCGCCATGCACAAAATCGGGGAATTGATTGTGGGCATGATTCATGGCGCTGCAAATTTGCATGGCCGATTTGAGAACAAAATCCAGCGTCAACACTTGGGTAAACATGGCATCTTTTAATGTCACGCCCCGGGGATTGCTGGACTGAATACGTTCGACCACTAAGTAGGGTTTGTCATGAATCAAACGCAAGCCATACGCCTGCACCACGCAGGGGTGTTTGCCGAGTTCAATCCACAACAGCGCCTCTTCTAAAAAGCGCTGCCGGCTTTCTTCGGTTTTCAAGAACGAGTCTTGAAAGGTTTTCAGGGCGATCCATTGCTGTGTTTTGGTATCCACGCACAGATAAACGACCCCCATTGACCCGCGTTTTACGTCGTCAATTTCATAGCGTTTATCGATCAGTTCGCCCGGCAAAAAATAAGCGGAATGGTCATTCATCAAAAAAGTAAACTCCGTAAGAGATGCTTTTCTATAGTATTGAACAGGATGCAAATTGAGAAGCGGTAAACACAAAAAAAGGGGAAAAGGAATCCCTCTCACCGGGTGATTTCTTAATGACTACGTGTTTACATGGAACAGCGTGACACGGTATACTGTACCTGAGATTAAAATTTTCGCGTTGTGGTGAAGACCAATGGTATTTCTTGGTTGGCAATTAAATTTGATGAAAATAACTATGTGTCATCTTTCGGTGTACATCCCGATTGATTGATATAGGGGAGATCGTTATGAAAATTTATATTCGCATTTGTATCGCAATTTCCTTTTCGGTATTCTTTTTTTCTTGCGGGGGGCAAGACGGTGGGGTGCAGGTGAAACGCTTTAGCCTGCCGCATGTGCTGAATGTCGATCACCCCGTGCATAAGGCGTTGGAGAAATTCGCCGAAGAGGTGGAAACCCGCAGCGGCGGTTCGATGGTTATCCGCATTCAACCCGGCGGCACGCTGGGCAACGAGCAGGAACTGTGCGATAACGTCAGCAACGATGCCGATTCGTTCACCAAAATTTCTTCCACCATTCTTGAAACCAAAGCCGAGCTGGCCAAAATCTATTCGCTGCCCTACCTGTTCCGCGATATTGAACACATGTGGAAGGTGCTGGACGGCGAAATCGGCAAGGAACTGCTCGATATGGCGATTGACCAAAACCTGAAAGGCATCTGCTACTTTGACGCGGGGGTGCGCTCGTTTTACACCAAAACGCCCGTGAAATCGCCCGACGATTTACGCGGCATGAAGATCCGCGTGCAAAAGAGCGTGATGATGCAAACGCTGGTGGAAACGCTGGGCGCCTCGCCGCAGCAGATCGCTTTTTCCGAACTTTATACCGCGCTGGATACCGGTGTGGTACAGGGCGCGGAAAACAACATCCCCAGCTACTACACCACGCGGCATTACATGATCGCCCCTTACTATGTCTTTGATGAGCACGTTTACCTGCCGGATATTCTGCTGATGAGCGCCAAACGCTGGAACGCCCTCACCCCGGACGAGCAGCAAATCATCATGGATTCGGCCGCAGTGGCGAAAGAGTTCCAAAAAGAGTTGTGGAAGAAAGAGAATGAAGAGCAGATCGCCAAGATGAAAGAAGAAGGCGTCACCTTTACCCGCCTGGACAGCAAGGAAGCCTTTATGCAGGCTACCAAACCCATCTACGACCCATTCGAAGGCACCGGGATTATGGAGTACGTGGAACGAATCCGCGCGGTGGAGTGAAATTTAATCACCCAATTTGCGTTCCTTTAGAGTAATTTAGGTTTGCGTAGATAGAAAGAGGTCGTCTTTGATCCTGCCTCCCCCAACTTGGGGGAGAAGATATTGCGTATTCAAGGTAGATTGCTTAAATCAATGACATTGCCTCCTACCCCCCCTTAATATGGGTGGGGAACAACGACAGATACTGCCTATCCAACTTTGAAATGCGCTAGCGGGTTTAAAGATTCATACCATGACAAAATCCCTTATAGACGCATCGCATTGATGATAAAGTTTATCCCATTCTATGCGACTTTTCATTCGGGGAACGTGTGTGAAGACCTTCTATCAATATTTGGATAGACTCGTCTCGGTGGTGCTGGTGATTTTTGTTGTACTCATGGTTATCAGCATTACGACGGAGATCGTGCTCAACGCGCTGGTGCAGCCGGCCGCCGGGTACTTTATGCAAGAAAAATCTTCCTGGGAACCGTTTTTGCGGCAGGTGATGGGCGCCGTGGCGGTGATGTCGGCCCCGGTGAACACGCTGTCGCAAACGCTGCTGGTGTGGGTGGGCATTCTCGGCAGCGCTTACGCGTTACGTCTGCGGGCTCATCTGGGCGTGGATGCCGTGGTTCGGCTTTATCCTGAATCCGTTCGCTATTGGCTGGAGAAGGCTTCCACCATTCTTCTCGCGCTCTTCTCGCTTTTTGTTTTGGTAATCGGCGGCTTCAACGTGGTCTATGGCGCGTTTGAACGCGGGTTTAAAATGCCCGGCATTGAATGGCTCAACCAAGGGTGGTTCTATTTGGTGCTGGTCATCACGGGCGTATTGAACCTGCTTTATTGCGTACATCATTGGGTTCATCCTCAGCCGGTGGAGGGATGGCAGTCTGATGAAGGCGGTGCGGCTGAGTCATGATCCCCGAAACGCTTGCCATTATCGTTCTGATCGCCGCCTTCGTGATTTTGGTGCTGCATCATGTTCCAATTGCGTTTGCCATCGGCATTTCCACCGTGCTTTCGTATTTATGTCTGTGGTCGGACCGTCCCCTGATGCAGACGCTGACGCAAGTTTCAAAAGATATGTGGCATGGTATCGATTCTTACGCGCTATTGGCGACACGCATGTTTGTGTTGTCCGGGCTCTTGATGGGGCAGGGGGGCATCGCGCGCCGCCTGGTCGATTTCGCGGACGTGCTTTTTGGAAGACTAAAAGGCGGGTTGTGTTATGCCAACGTTATGGCGTGTATGCTCTTCGGCGCGATCTCCGGTTCGGCGACCGCTGCGACCAGTTCCATCGGCTCGTTTATGATTCCGGAAATGCGGCGGCAGGGCTATCCGCGTGAGTTCAGCACGGCGCTAACGCTGTCCGCGGCAACACTTGGACTCGTCATTCCACCATCGAATATCATGATTGTCTACGCGGTCGCGTGGGGAGACGCGGGGGGTTATTCCGTCGATGTGGCCGCCATGTTCATGGGAGGCTTTTTGCCCGGTATCATCATTGGTGTGGGACTTATGCTCGCAGCCGCGGTGTATGCGATTCAATCAGGGGTCTTGCCTGTTGGAGTGATCGCTTGGAACGAATCATGGATACGGCTGGGGCGGGCGCTGCCCGGAATGCTGTTGATGGTGATTGTGCTGGGGGGCATTATTTGCGGCATCTTTACCGCGACGCAGGCCGGCGCGGCGGCGGTGTTGTATTCGCTTCTTTTGGCGATGATCGTTTACCGCAGTGTGGGCTGGCTCGATTTGTATGACATCCTCAAGAAGACCGCTGTTACTACCGCGTTCATCTTTTTGTTAATTGCCACCAGCAAAGCGATGGGCAATTTGATGGTGCGGCTTGATTTGCCGTATTTGGTCAGCAGCGGTCTTTTGGAACTTACCGACAACAAAATTCTCTTACTGCTTATCATCAATTTGATGCTGCTTTTTGTCGGCACCTTTATGGATATGACGCCGGCGGTGCTGATCTTCACGCCGATCTTCAGCCAAATCGCGGTGACGACTTTGGGGATGCACCCGATTCATTTCGGTCTTATCATGATCGTGAATTTGTGTATTGGGTTGTGTACGCCGCCGGTGGGGACGGTTTTGTTTGTCGGTTGCGGTGTTGGAGGAACAACCATCACCAAGCTGGTCAGACCCATGCTGCCGTTTTATGCCGCGATGATTGTTTCGTTATTTGTTATTACGTACTTACCGGAACATGTGATCCTGTGGCTGCCGCGGTTGATATCACCCAACCTTTAAATTGACTTTTGGGCTGGTAGTCTGTCAATCAAAAAATGATGGTAGGTGGATGCATTCCCCCTCTGTTCTCCTTGCGTTGGACATCTTACCCAAATGCTTTTGCAGGCTGAGAGACTGCACCATATTTTTCAACCGCGAATGAACGCGAATTCATGCGAATGACGAGGGGGCATTTCCAGGTCTTAGAGTTTTATACTGGTTTTATTTTGGATTATCGGGGGAGGAAAGTGTGCCGCTGGCTCGGCGGGAGCCTTGCGTTCCCAGGGCTTGTTTCGAGAATGGGTGGGCTGCGTTGATTCTTGAATCCCCCCTACCCCCCTTAATAAGGGGGGCAACAACGGCGGGTGCTGCTGGC
>CAYVAZ010000090.1:0-16257 GCA_964449065.1 uncultured bacterium | reverse complement strand
GGCTCACAACAAAAACCATTTTTCAAGCAATCGTCAATCATGGATTGCGTAACATTAAAGCGTAATGTACACACAACTGATGGGTTTTCGCGAACAGGTTTAACCCAACCGGCTGGAAGCCGAAGTTACCCCGACCGGCTCGAAGCGGGTGCTGCCCCTATCGGCCAATATCCAAAGCGTTCCGGTATATTCATTAAAATGTATCTTAATTTTGGCGGATCGTCACCTGGAATGAAGGGTTATGCCATGGGTTGGCTGGGCGATTGTCCTGCGTTTTTCGCCCGCAGTTCTTGTAAAATTTCGCGCAGCATTTCGATTTCGGCTTTTGAAAATCCCCGTTTCGCCCGTTTTTGCTCATCCGGGTCACCCAAGCCGGAGTATTGCGGCAACGTTCGCAGATAGTTCATCATCAGCGATTTGATTTCTTCGGCGTTATCCAATCCCCGCAGCACCGCGCGGTGATAGTTTTGCGATCCTTCGCCTTCTTCTGAGCTGGCAACTCCCCCACCGCCGGCGGTTTCGACCGATAGATTGGATATCCCAAAAAAGCGTTCAACCGGCCCCTGTGTGACTTTGATGTTTTGGACATTGATATAGGTGAGGGTTTGCTCTAGGATCGACCAAACCCCTTTCCGAAGGCGTAAACTGCGGTCGGTGAGTATGTAGTAGCGCAGTTCGTATTCCAACCGGACAGTCACATAGCCTACGATTGCGATCAGAATCCAGAGAAGAAAAAAGAGTACGAACAACAATAATCCCATAAGTGGGTCTTGTGTAAGAACCACAATGCCGACAATGAGAAAGATCAATCCAAAAACGCTTAACGCCATAGCCAGCCATAGCAGTTGATATTGCAAGAACTTCGGTGAGGCGCGGAAAATTTGCAGGCTGCTGTGCGAACCGCGCGGGGCTTCGGGCGGCTCATGCGGAGCCTTTAACAGATCAAGCAGTATCCCTTTTACACTCTCATACATAACGCGTCCCCGGTTGATTGAGTTTCTTGATTTCATCACGGATGTCACGCAGCAGGGTTAGCGCTTCGCTATCTTCACTGCTTTGATCTGTTTCAGATGACGTACCGCTATCCGATTTGAATCCGCGCATTTTGGAATAAAGAAAATCGCGGATTTCATCGTATTCATGCAGGCCGACGATAGACAGTTCGGCAGCGGCGCTGCCGGATGCGGTTTGAATGTCTACGGAAGCTAAGTTGAACCAGCGTTCAATCAAGCCTCTGCTGACGTGGATGTCTTGAATGCGTCCGTAGGTTAAAAAAACTTGGCGCTTCCAGATGAGACCCCACGAAGCATTAACGCCTTCGTCATCAAATTTGTATTTGAGGGTAAGAAACTTAAACCATAAAGGGACAAAGACGAAAGGGAAAGCCAGCAACGCCATCAGGCTTTGCAAGAAATACACTGCCAACAGTTTTTGGCTGGGGCGTTCGATGGCATAGATTTTTTGTTCCAGATTCGGGTCCACAATTTATTCCTTTAGGACAAAGTTTTTCACCGCGATTGTACACGAATGTTTATGACTTAAAGACTGTTTGAATATTGGTGATAAAGATTTTATCTTCTTGGCTTCTATTCATAAATGCGCATCAACAAAAAACATCCTTTATTAATGGCAAGCATTTTGGTGACTGGTAGTCCATCAAGGCTGTTATGATGGGGGAAAACTTACTCATCCACATGAAATGGATGGGATCAGTCATTCACAAGCGTTAGCGCAGTGCCAAAACCCCCTTGCAGAAGGGGGTGGAGCCGCAGGCTCCAGGGGATTTTGCGTAGTTGGAAGCGTGCTTCGATCCCCCCTAGCCCCCCTTAAACAAGGGGGGAACAAAGGCAACACCACAAATTTTTGATTATCTTATCCGCTTGCCTTCGGGCGCTGTCACGATGATGGATGAGAGTGGCTCGCGAAGCACACCGGATTATGCAATATTCTATTTACTGAAATTTCTTTTCCATGCTAAAATCTACATTAGGGCAATTCAGGTTTACGTAGAGGTACAACGTGTACATACATGTACCGGCTGGAAGCCGATGCTACCCGGCTATTCAACTCTGAAAGGCTCTAAATTCTTTCCTATGTCAACTAAATTGCAAGGATGCCATAACGGGCAGCCATTCTGCCATAGTGTCAGCGCAAAGGGCGGAAATACCGTTGCATCCAACATTGCTATAAGTATCTTAATTTCTATAGCTTATAAATTCAGTAACAATTCACCGGGAATCAGAAAAGTTTGCATAGTTCTTGCGATGATATAAAGTACTGAGAATTAAGAACTTAAATTAAACATTTGGATGTTAGGTGTATCAGATGTTAAGCAAGCAAAACATAACACAACAGCTCACCATTTTTTCCTTAAATCACAAGTCATGCCCGCTCAATTCTTTGGGGAAAATCTCGACGATCAAACCGGTTATCGATGAACTAATTCCATCGTTTGTGGAAGAAGAGAGCATTCAAGAAATCGTTCCGATTGCGACATGCAACCGGTTGGAATTTGTGATTGCGTGCAGCGATATCAGTCAAGCACAACATGCCATCCTCAAGCACCTTTCCAATTATTTGGAACACACGTATGCCGAAATCAAACATCAATCCCAGTTTTTTGTGAACGATGAAGCGGTCTCGCACCTGTTTCATTTGGTTTCCAGCTTGGAATCATTGGTCATCGGTGACGCGCAAATTTTGGGACAGGTAAAACAAGCGTATAACGAAGCGGTTGATAACGGCACAGTGGGCAAAACACTGCATACGTTGTTCCAAAAATCGTTTGCGGTTGCCAAGAAAATCCGTACACAGACCGGTTTGGGCAAAGGCCGGGTATCGATCAGCGCGTTGGCGGTAGATTACATCCGCCGCCAAGTATTGGATTGCTCAACCGCTTCGGTTGCCGTCATCGGTGCCGGAAAAATGGGGGCGTTGTGCATCAAGTATCTGCAAGATCAATCGTGGAAAAAAATCACGATGGTTAACCGGACCGTATCCAAATGCCAACCGTTTGCGGATGAATTCGGCATTGACATCGCCCCTCTTGATCAGTTGCATGACGTTTTAGGGGATGCCGATGTTGTGATATCCGCCACTTCTGCCGCTGAATTTGTGGTCACGAAAGATCATGTTGAGCAAGCCCATCGTATGAATACAAAGCCCCGTTTGTTTATCGATATTTCGATGCCGCCGGATATCGACCCGCAAATTGCCAGCGAACATTCAACCGTAGTCGGGTTGGATGATTTACGCGCGCTGGCCGATGAAAACCAATCGCAGCGCTCGGCTTCGATGAAGAAAGCGGAAGCGATTTTACTTCATGAAATTCAAGCGTTGGGTACGTGGCCGATGATTTTGCAGATCGACAGCATCGCCGCGGAAATGGGCGAATATGCCTGCAACGTGCTGGAAGAAGAAACCAACGATTTGTTTGAAACTCTTTCTCACTTGTCCATTGCCGAACGCGATTTGATTATTCAAAAAGTCAGCCGGATCGCGGAACGCTTGGTGCTGACCCCGCGCCGCATGCTGCGCGAAGCCGCCAACGGCAAACTATCCCCCGAATCGGTGGAAATATTGGATGAAGTGTTTAAGGGATGCAGCCAACAAAAAATGACCGCCGAATCAGAAACAGAAATATGACCGTAACCGAACAATCCACTCTTACCAAAAAAGAACGTTTTTTGGGTGCCGTTCAACGCCAACCCATTGATAGGCCTCCAGTGTGGCTGATGCGCCAGGCGGGACGGTATTTGCCCTCGTATCAAAAGGTGCGCGAGCAATATACTTTTCATGAAATGTGCAATCAGGCCGGTGTGGCGGCGGATGTATCGCTGCAGCCGTTTGACCAGTTTAACATGGATGCCATTATTGTCTTCAATGACATTTTAATCCCCTTTCAACACATGGGACTGACGGTGGAATTTACCGACAAAGGCCCGGCCGTGATGCCGCCGGTACGCAGCAAAGAAGACGCCGCCAAAATCACGGAAGCGCGGTTTGATTCCACCCCGGATGTCTATAACTCCATTGCTGAAATCCGTAACCGTGCCGGTGAAGACGCGCCGGTGCTCGGTTTTGCGGGGGCGCCCTTCACCATGGCTTCATATATGGTGGAAGGCGTTTTGAGCAAGAACATGCAGTATGTAAAAACCATGCTGTACGCGGAACCCGGTTTGCTGCATTCGCTGTTAGAAACAATAACCAACACTGTCATCGACTATTTACGTGTTCAAATCCAAGCGGGCGCCGCCGCCGTGCAGATATTCGATTCATGGGCGGGAACACTCAGTCTGGATGATTACCGCGCCTTCGCTTTGCCCTACCAGCAAAAGATCATCTCCACCATTCAAGCGGAAGGAACACCGGTTATCTTGTATGTGAACGGATCAACGCCGGTACTGCGCGAGATGAAAGAAAGCGGCGCATCGGTATTAAGCGTGGATTGGCGCTTGGATTTGGCCTTGGTGCGTGAGATTGTTGGAGATGAGGTCACATTGCAAGGCAATCTGGATCCTACAGCGTTGTTTGCGCCGCCTGACGTTGTCATCAAGAAGACGCAAGACATTTTAGACAAACAAACCTGCAAGACCGGATTGATCTTTAACCTGGGTCACGGGATTCTTCCCGGCACGCCGGTAGAATCCGTAAAAGCATTGGTTGAAACGGTTCAAGCCTATGAATACAGCAGAAGTGAAAGCCCCGGTCATTGACCGCGAGCTGATTGAAAAATATACCCTGCGCGGCCCGCGCTACACCAGCTACCCCACTGCCCCGGAATGGACGGTGGATGTGGGAGAAGAGGAATACCGCAAACATATCGCGGAAACCAACCGCGATTCATCCAACCCCTTGGCGTTGTATATGCACATCCCTTTTTGCGCGGAACGGTGCTATTACTGCGCCTGCAATGTGATTATCACTCCCCACAAGCAGGTATCCGATAATTATGTGCAGTATCTAAAGCGTGAAATGGATATGGTGGCGCGTGATATCAATCCTGAGCGGCAAGTCATTCAGTTTCATCTGGGCGGCGGCACTCCGACACACCTCACGCCCGAAAGTTTGGATGAACTGTTGAGTTATACCGCCGAGCGGTTTTCCATCGCCACCGATGCGGAACTTTCGATTGAAGTAGACCCGCGCGTAACCTCGGTTGAACAATTGGATGTTTTGGCCAAGCATAAATTCAACCGCATCTCATTTGGTGTGGAAGACTTTTTCAAAAAGACACAAGAAGCCATCAACCGGATACAGGATATTCAGCAAACCAAAGATTTGGTGATCCACAGCCGTGAACGCGGATTTCAAAGCGTGAATATCGATCTGGTGTATGGCCTGCCTCATCAAACCACAACCACCTTTGAGCATACCGCGGATATCATTTGCGATATTGATCCCGACCGGCTTGCGTTGTACAACTACGCGCATTTGCCGTCAAAGGTACCGCATCAGCGCCATATTGAAGAAGATTGGCTGCCCAGCCCGGAAACACGGTTTAACATCTTTAAATTGGCGGTGCAGAGGTTTTCTGATCATGGTTATGAATACATCGGGATGGATCACTTCGCCAAACCGGATGATGAACTAACCCTGGCACTAAAACAAGGCACCCTGCAGCGGAACTTTATGGGCTTTACCACCAAGGCCGGTACCGATTTATACTCATTCGGAACCTCTGCGATTACCAGCCTCTCATCGCTCTATATTCAAAACGTCAAGAACCTGCGGCAATACAAAAAGGCGATTGATGAAGGGCACCTCCCCATCGAACGCGGGATGGAACTGTCGGAAGATGACCGCATCCGCCGCTGGGTGATTATGGAATTAATGTGCAATCTCAAAGTGGATACAAACCGTTTCAGCGAAACGTGGCATTACGATTTTCATGAATATTTCAAAGACGTGATACCGCAGTTAAAGCCCTTTATTATTGACGGGTTAATTGAACCGAATATTGCGTCTTCCATTCAAGTAACCGAGCTGGGACAAATCATTGTCCGCCCGGTTGCCATGGCGTTTGATTACTATCTGCAAAAAGCCAAGCAGGAACGGCAGGAAAAGGTTACGTACTCAAAAACACTTTAGTACAATGTTAACGATTAAATGACGGGTATCGATCCCCCCTACCCCCCTTATCAAGGGGGGCAACAACGGATAGCCAGCCGTTATTTTTTGATTGACAGAGTACTAGCAAGTTGGATCGCATCTCATGGCAAAGGTCATCATCGGCGGAGCAGGCATTTCCGGAATCAGCACAGCACACTGGCTCAAATCTCTTGGACATGAAGTTACTGTTTTTGAAGCGGCTGACCGCGCGGGCGGCGTGATTCAAACCTTGCAGCACGACGGCTATTTGTTTGAAAAAGGCCCCAATTCGTTTTTGGATAACGCGCCGGAAGTGTTTGAACTTTGCGAAGATTTGAAGTTGGAAAACCAAATTCTCAAACAATCCATGCGTACCAACAAACGCTATATCTATTTTGACGGCGCCTTGCGTGAAGTACCGACCGGGCCGGGCGCGTTTGTTAAAACCCCCTTACTATCAGCAAGTGCAAAACGCGGGTTATTGGCCGAAGTATTTCGGACATCGAATACCAGCAAAGAAGATGAAAGCTGCGCGTCTTTTGTAAAGAGGCGTTTTGGGGATGAAATTTATCACAACTTGTTCACCCCGTTTGTATCGGGCGTGTATGCCGCTGACCCTGAACAACTGAGTGTCCAAGCTTCGTTTGAAATGCTGTATGATTTAGAACGCCGGCACGGCAGCATCACCAAGGGCATGCTGGGTAAAATGTTGAAACGCAAAAAAGAACCGGCGAAACCTCGGTCAAAGAATATTTGTTCTTTCATCAACGGAATGCAAACGTTGCCAGACGCGCTTTACAAATCGTACCGGGATATTGTAAAACTGAATTGCCCAATTACCCGTATTCAAAAGCATATTCAAGGCATGGAGATTGAATCCAGCTGGATGAAGGAGCAATGCGACGCGCTGGTGCTTACCGCCCCGGCGGATGTAACCGGGAATCTGCTTCAGGATTTAATTCCGGAAACCGGAGCATATTTCCAATCGATTCCATACAACAAACTCACCGTATTGGGATTGGGATACAAACGCGATCAGATAAAACACCCCTGCGACGGCTTTGGCTTTTTGGTGCCGCGCAAACAGGATATCCGGATCCTCGGTTCGATATGGGGTTCCAGCTTGTTTGCTAACCGCGCACCGGGCGGAGAACGGGCGTTTTCCGTCTTTCTTGGCGGGGGACTTGACCCGGAAGCCTATGATTTAAGCGATGAAGAGATGATTGCATTGGCCAACCGGGATTTAAAGAATGCGGTCGGCGTTGAGGGAGAGCCGGTGGTTCGCCATGTTTTCCGGTGGGAACGGGCGATCCCGCAATATCCCATCGGCCATGCGCAAAAACTCAATCAATTGAATGATGCTCTCAAAGCGTTGCCCGGATTGTATATAACGGGTAACTTTATCAAAGGAATATCCGTCAATGATTGCATCGCGAACGGAAAGAAAACCGCAATGCGGGTTCATGAGTATTTACAATCCAAGCAAGCGCCGGCCGAATGAATTCAAACCAAATCAATCCAAAGCGTGAATTTAAATTGGGCACCCGCAGCAGTCCCCTCGCTTTGTGGCAGGCGGAACGGGTAACCGTACTTCTCAAACAAAAGCATCCCGAAACGAAAATAGACATTGTTAAGATCACTACCTCCGGTGATAGGATATTGGATAAACCGTTGGTGCAGGTGGGCGGCAAAGGCATCTTCACCAAAGAAATTGAAGAAGCGATGCAGCGGGAAGAAATTGACTTTGCGGTGCACAGTTTTAAAGATTTGCCGACAGTGCTGCCGGAAGGCTTGGAGGTAACGTGTATTCCAGAACGCAGTTCACCGTTTGACGCGTTGTTTTCACCGTCATCCAAAACAATAAACGAATTACCCGAAAACCCTACCATCGCTACCGGCAGCCTGCGGCGCAAGGCGCAAATTTTGCATCTTAGACCCGATGCCAAGGTGGTGGATATCCGCGGGAATGTGAATACGCGTTTGAAAAAATATGAAGAAGCAGGGTGGGATGGATTTATTATGGCTCATGCCGCAGTGGTTCGCATGGAGTGGGAAGATAAGGTGCATATTCTCTCTCCCCAAGAAATTCTGCCTCCGCCCGCGCAAGGCGCCCTGGCAATTGAATGCCGTTGTGATGATGAGGAAACCAAATCTCTATTAGCCGCGATTCATGATGAACATATCGCCCCCGCCGTTTGGGCGGAACGCTCGTTTTTGGCTGCGATGGAGGGAGGCTGCCAAATTCCGTTGGCGGCGTATGCCAGCCCATACGGCAATTGCCTCGCGTTAACCGGTATGATATCGACCTTGAATGGTAAAGAGTTCATTCGCGAAAGTACCTACGGAAACAGCGAAAAACCCCACGCTCTAGGCAAGCGGCTTGCCGAAACCATCCTGCAAAACGGGGGTGAAGAGATCAAGACCGCACTCATCGAGGCCAATGATGCACCCGATATAAATTAAAATACCTGTAATTTAAACTTGACGAATTGCTTTTCTGGGTCGAAAATAAAGGCAATTCGGTCTTTATTGTTAATTGGTTGAGGTGAAAAACATGTCCCGCATTTTTTACCGTTCCCTAACGGAACGGTCTATCCGTGTATTTTTTTATTTGTTCGCGTTCTTCATGGTCTCTTTTTCTCTATACACACCCCCCGTCATTGCCGCATCTCCTCATAGTGGTTCGTCATCGTCTGTCGAGTTGCAGAACGCGTTTCGCTGGCCTTCATTTTATTTTCGGGTTGCCGACAGCCGGACTGACTCGGACGATAACGGGCTGCGTGAATGCCGGTACACGATCGATTTTTCCGCATTCGCAAACGACGGCGGATACACCAACGATCAAGTGTTGGGGATGGAAGACGAAATGCGCCGTGTGATTGCCCTGTGGAACACGGCATTTAACAACGTGGGGTTGGAATGGAAAGAGGTTTCGGATGGAACACATCATATTACCTTTCACGCTTCGTCTTCCGGCTTCGAAAGTGAGTCGGCGGATTTACAGGCAACCGCGTTCGGCGCATGGAGCGGAGACGCGCCTACATTTGCCATCCGCAGCACCCGCACGGACTTCGGTTCGTTTCTTTCGTTAACCGATAACGGCGCGCCCACGGCTTCGTTCCGCAATCCTCCCGGCAATCCGTATGCGCTTATCTTTCCCAACGACTCCTTCGGTGGCCGCTTTCCCATCAGCAACATCATGCACAAAGGCATGGGAAAATTGGTGGGATTGATTGCGCCTTGGAAAGCGCTTTTGAATTCACGCGAAGACGCATTGGATGAGTTTTTGGTGAATTGGCTGGACCGGGACATAGTATTGGGACTGCCGCCGGCCGAGTCGACCGAGGTTTTTGGCGGAGAAGACTTTGCCGCCGCGGGTTGGAGCCGTACCTTCATGAACTCATTCATGACCGATGACGCGCAAAGCAACGCGCTGTATCCGGAACTGCCGCCTCCGGTAAAAGCCTTCATCGCGCATTATTACGCCCGCTTTGATTATACCGGCGCGCAAACCTTATTAACCGAAGCAATAGACGGGCACAACAGCAAATCGACATTGGCTAAGGAAAGCCATATCATTGAACGTGAACCCAACAACGACAGCGGCACTAGTATGCCGTTAAAGATCGGTTTGCCGGTTTTGGGGGCATTATCCTCTGTAGCCGAGAACACAACCACGTTAGAAGAAGCGGAAACCGATACCGCCGATTGGTATCATTTTCGTATCGTAACGGATGATTTGGGGCGGCAGGTTGTATGCGACCTCCGTGTCGGTTCGACGATTAACCGCAAAGCCAAGTTGGAGTTGTATGACCCGCAAGGCGAGTTGTTGACATCCAGCAGTGAAATTCAATTTCCGCAAATAACCTTCAGCCCGCAAGACGCGGGACAATATGCAATTGCCGTCAAAAAACCGGATGGCTTGAACGAAAACTTTGAGCGGGATTATCTGCTGTCTATTTTCTTTTCCGACGGCAATGCCGGGAACGATCCCACCTTTACACCTACACCGACCGTCACGCCATCCCCGACTCCGGCCCCGATTCCCGCCGCCTTCATTGAGGGCAGCAATGGGGAACGCATTTTGGGATTGGGATCGTTGAAAACGACATCGGTGTCCAGCGACGGACGCTTTGTCGCAACTGGAGGCAGTTTGGGCATTTTTCTTTGGGACGCGGCATCCGGCACTTTTATACGCCGGTTGGACCGGCATGATGAGCCTGTTACATCCATCGCGTTTTCAACCGATGGCAGCCGGCTGATATCCGGCGGCGAAGACAACCGCTTTTTTATTTGGGATACCGAGACCGGCGATGTCACAGTTTCCATTTCCACGCAAAGCAGTTCCATTGTTGATGTCGCCTTTTCACCGGACGGCAGCCGCGTTGCCACCGCCAGTGAAGATCAGATCATTCGGATTTGGGATGCCGCCACGGCGGATCTTTTACATACATTGACCGGACACAACGGGGTCATTAACGCCATTGCGTTTTCACCGGATGGCTCTCTGTTGCTTTCCGGCAGCCAAGACAACAATGCCAAGCTGTGGGATGTCAGCGCCGGCACGGAAATCCGCACTTTGAGCGGACACAGCGGTTCGATTCGGGCTGTGGCGTTTTCACCCGATGGAACCCAAGTGGTTACCGGAAGCTTGGATACCACCGCCATCGTGTGGAATGCGAATACCGGAGAATCCATGCTTACCATTAAAACCGGTGTGGTCGAAGCGGTGACCTTTTCACCGGATGGCTCATCCATTGTGTTAGGCAGTTTGGGCAATGCCACGATGTGGAATGCTTCGTCCGGCGAAAAGCAGCAAACCTTTGCCGTCGGAGTCAACACAACGGTCAATCAAGCCGCGTTCTTACCGGGCGGCAGTACCTTGATTACCGGAGACAGCCGCAATTCCGTCATTTATTGGTCGGTCTCATCCGCGGCCGTCATTCGGGAAATCGGCGGACATACCAGCATTATCAATTCCGCGGAATTTTCACCCAACGGCAATTCGATAGTAACCGGCGGTGAAGACAACATCGCACGGATCTGGGATATTTCCAACCGGCGTTTAACCCAGCAATTTGAAGCCCACACCGGTGCGATAAACGATATCGTGTTTTCCACAGACGGTACCAGTATTGTTACCGGAAGCGATGACGATACAACAGGGTTGTGGTCGGTTGACAGTGAAGTGTTGGAACGCATTTTTCAAGGCGTAAAAGATATTCATGCGGTGGCCATCTCACCGGACGGCTCACGGATCGCCGCCGGCGGGTCCAACAACACCATCAGTATTTGGGATAGCAGCAGCGGCCAAAACGTACAAACCATCACCGCTCATACCGGTACCATTAATGATTTAGCATTTTCTCCGGATGGAACCCGGCTGCTTTCGGGATCCGGCGATGAAAGAGCTATATTGTGGAATGCCGCCACCGGCGAATCCATACAAACGTTTCCCCATTTTGCTTCGGTTAACGCCGTCGGCTTTAATAATGATGGATCATTAATCGTAACCGGAGTTAACTCGCAGCGTGCCCGCATCTGGAACGCGGAAACCGGAGGAGAAGTTGCCATATTCAATACAACAACAAATGTTACGGATGTAGACTTTGCCCCCACCAAAACTTGGATCGTTGTATCAAGCGGCAACAACGCCGTGATCTGGCATTACGAAAACCGGGAAACACTGCGCACCCTATCGGGGCATACCGGCGCCATTACTTCGGTGGCGTTTTCGCCCGACAGCCGTCAGGTTTTGACAGCAGGATTGGACGGGTCGGTTCGTCTGTGGGAAAACGACGCGCTGGTTGATGCAACGCCTACTCCAACCGCCACGTTCACACCAACCGCGACTCCGACCAATACGCCGACATCAACTGCCACCCCTACATTTACGCCAACATTCACACCGACACCGACCAATACCCCCACGCCAACCAACACGCCAACCAACACGCCAACACCGGTTTTGTTTGAAATCGAACCCAATACAATTGTGGTTACCGATGATTTGCAATCCACTGAGAATTTGTTGGGATCATTTGATCAAGACCCTGCTGAAGCACCCTTGCTGGGAATTCGCTGGAATTTTGAAGATCCCGGGGTGTTGGAATATCATGTTTATGCAAGCGCAAACAATCAGCCCATAGAATTTATCGGTAAAACCAGTGATGCGAATACGTTCGTTTTTCAGTGGGAAGAGCCGGAGTTCGGCAATCATTACCGCTTTACGGTATTCGGAATTCGAGGCGGGACCGACGCGATTGAAATCAACACGAAAGATCAGTCCGTTTTGTTACTCCGAACGGAAGACAATACACCTACACCAACTCATACACCTACATTGACTCATACACCTACCCCAACGTACACCCCCTCATTCACACCCACACCTACCCTAACCCCGGTGATTTTTGACATACCAGAAAATACTATCGTTGTGACGGACGATTTAAATTCTACCCGAAACTTATTGGGAGATTTTGATCAAGACACCCCGGATAACAAGCATATCGCCATTCGGTGGAATTTCCCCAACCCGGCCTTTACGGATTATCATGTGTATTTCCGCTTGCCCGGCAGAAACAGCTTATTTATCGGCCGAACCGGCAGCGCGGATATAACATATTTGGATTGGAACGGCGCCGCCTTTGGCAATGAATATTTCTTCGATGTATACGGCATCCTTCCGGATGAAGAGCCGATTTTGTTGTCGACAGAGCAGTCGCTTTTATATATTGCCGCGGATGAACCCACGCCGACGTTTACACCATCGCCGACACCGACACAAACCCCCACACCGGTTTTGTTTGAACTGGGTGATAAAGAAGTGCAAATTACCGATGACTTGCAATCGACCGTTGACTTAACGGGCGAGGTCGATACCGATACGGCCGGGGAACGGGCAATCGCTGTGCGGTGGAATTTAACCGATCGTGAAGATGTGACCGATTATCATTTGTATGTGAGTGTGAACGGCGGGGAAAATCAATTTCTGGCACGGACGGGTGACCCGGATATCACCTATTACTTGTGGCATGAAAACTCGCGCTTTTCTGATCCGGATTTCCGCGCCGGACCGCAATTTAACAATCAATACCGCTTTACGATCTTTGCGATTCGTCCAGGACAAGCCGCTATCCGCATGCAAAGCCAAAATGCCATGACCTTCCAAAGTGCCGGTGAGCCGACAGCGACTCCAACGTTTACACCATCAGCAACCCCTACGCCCAGAACGCCAGTGTTTGATGATAAGATTGTAATCGTTACCGACGATCGCTTTGATACAAGGGATTTGACCGGATCATTCGATCAAGACTCTGTGGAAGACCGGGCGTTGGCGATTCATTGGACAACGGATGATGAAACCGTTACGGATTTTCATATCTATGCATCCATCAACGGAGGTGATATTGAATTTATTGCACGCACCGCATCCGGTGATGCCCGTTTTTATGAATGGCGCCCGCAATCGCAATTTGTCCATCCGGATTTCCGCCAGGGACCGCAGTTTGATATGACGTATCAATTCACGGTATTTGGAATTCGTCCCAACCAAAATCCCATCCGGTTAAACGCCGCCGATTCGGTGTTGTATTTGCAAACCGGTACGGAACCGCCGCAAACGCCATCACCGTCACTGGAACCGACGGCCACCTTTACGTCCACCCCGGAACCGCCGACACCGACCGTGACGCCGATCGTAACCCCCAGCCTCACACCAACCATCACGCCCACACCGACGCCGCGGGATGTTGTCGTGACGGATTCAATTGATACGGAAGTGGATTTATCCGGTGATAAGGATGAAGACACGGACGATGACGCTGCTTTGGTCATTCGCTGGAATCTGGAACTTGATAATATTAAAGACTATCACGTGTACGTACAGATAAACGGTGGGACACCACAGTTTTTGGGGCGCACCGGCAATGGCACCGATACCCTTTTGGAATGGAAAAACGGAAATAACGCACTAAATTTAACCTTTATGGATGGGCCGCAATTCGGCAATACCTATTCGTTCCGAATTTTCGCTTTGGTCAACGATCAATCCAACACAGTATTTGGCCCCTTTGATACTGTGGGCTCCGTAGAGTTCCTCAAGTCCGGATAGGGCTTTTGGAATAGACGCATCTCTTTCCATTCGCTAGGCGGTCGAAACGGCCGTCTTTTTTTTGCCCGAAAAAGGTGGATATGTGAATTGACACCGGAAATAAAGATTGGTATGTTTGAATCTGTGTGTTCTGAATCTTGATTATCTTTAACATATTTATCATAATGAACCTTCAATCATCATGGAGATTCAGAATCATTTTTGTTTATTGAAAATGAATACCATTAATGGAATTTTGACGGGAAATGGAGGATTCTAAGCTGTGGATATTTTACGAAATGAACGTACCGGACAGGCACCGCAAGGGGAAACACAACGGGTCACCAATGAAAATCCATATACGACTCTTGGAAAAGACACCGAATTTGAGGGAACGCTAAAGTTTAAAGAAGGGCTCAAAATCGAAGGCCGGTTTAAAGGCGATATCACGTCTGAAGGCAATTTGATTATCGGCAAAACCGGTGAGGTCAACGCGGAAATTAAAGTCGGCAGCATTATTGTCGAAGGCAAAATCAACGGCAATATTGAAGCTTCCGATTTGATCGAGTTCCGCAGCACCGCCGAAATGCGGGGCGACATTAAAGCCAGCAAGTTGAAAATTGAAGAAGGCGTGGTCTTTGTCGGTAAATCCGATGTCCAGGCAGCCCGTGGCGGCGGCGGTTCTCCGCAACAACAACAGCCGCAAAAACAAGGGGATCAAAAGCAAGACGACAAAAAAGGCGGCGGCGGCGGCAATAAGTAGCCGTAACCGACTCCGGTCTTCTAAAGCAATTTGATGAATGACAGGTGATTCGCCTGTCATTCTTTTTTCTATTATGAACGTTCAAGAACCGCAACGCATTTCTCTTGCCCAACTTCCTACCCCCATCGAACCGTTAAGCAATCTCGGCGCAGAATGGGGAGTGCATCTCTATATCAAGCGGGATGACCTGACCGGGACGGATTTGACCGGCAACAAAATCCGCAAACTTGAATATTTATTGCATGACGCTCAACACAGCGAATGCGATACCGTGATCACCTGCGGGGCGGTGACATCCAACCATGCGCGCGCGACCGCGATTGCGGCCCGGCGTTTGGGGATGGATTGCCATTTGGTATTAGCGGGAACTGAGCCGGATATCCCTACTGGAAATCTATTGTTGGATTTACTTGTGGATGCGAACGTGCACTACATTTCACGGCAGGACTATTCATCCAACGTTGAAGCGATTATGGAAGAACTGGCAGACAATCTGCGAACAGAAAATAAATCTCCCTATATCATACCTACCGGCGGCTCCAATGCTGTTGGGCTTTGGGGATACATTTCCGCGGTACGTGAAATCAAAGAGCAGTGCGGGGCCATGAATTGGCATCCGGATTATGTGGTGTGCGCGGTTGGTTCCGGCGGGACGTACGCGGGAATTTTGTTAGGCAATCAAGTCCATCAACTGCAAGCGAATTGCTTGGGGATATTGGTGTGTGGAAGTATTCATTATTTTCAAGACAAAATGGTAAATGACATTGAAGAATGCCGCGGGCGTTTTGGCATATCCGCAACAGTCACAAAAAATGAAATGCCGATGGTGCAGAACTATATTGCCGGGGGGTACGCTCAAACCAATTCAGAGCACATTCAATTCCTGCGTCATGTTGCCCAGCAAGAGTCGATCATTCTTGATCCGGTATACACAAACAAAGCATTTTACGGACTCCGGGAAGAAATTCAAAACGGGAATATACCGCAAGGGGCTAAGGTGTTGTTTATTCATACCGGCGGGATATTCGGTTTGCCGCATTTTGGAGATCAGTTTATGCAGGAATTTCAATCCATTCATCACTGGGAAGATAAAATCTAAGTTCTGCGTCTGAAGACGAAAATTCTGCCTGCCGCAATCAAACCCGACACCATCACTATCGTAACTAATGGAATCGTCATCAGCAAAAACCCGGTGGCGGCGGTCCGGCTTTCGCTGCCGTAATGCAGTTGGTTGAAATAATAGAGCGTCATGGTATCACCGCCCGGCGGGTGCAGCAATACCGTGACGGCAACATCGCTCCAAATTAAC